>NZ_JBEXNE010000008.1:0-332836 GCF_040610915.1 Streptomyces sp. NPDC003300
GTTACATTCCGAACCCGGAAGCTAAGCCTTTCAGCGCCGATGGTACTGCAGGGGGGACCCTGTGGGAGAGTAGGACACCGCCGAACAATCTTTATCAATGCCTTGGCCCCCGAGCTTCGACTCGGGGGCCAAGGCATTTTTGTTTTCCGTTACCCTCTGTTCACGTCGCTCCGAGACTCTGGGCCTCCCGATAGGCGGAGGTGTGGAGACGTGCAGCAGATGACGACTGCCGGACGACGGCACAGGATCGCTTCGGACGCGACGGCCGCCGCGCTGCGCACGTCGCTCGAGGAGCTGGGTATCGGGACAGGGGACGAGGTCATCGTCCCGTCGTTCGGACCGGGCGCGCCGGCCGACGCCGTCCGACTCGCGGGCGCCACACCGGTGTTCGCGGACATCGACCCCCGGACGTTCTGCCTGGCCCCCGAGGCCGTCGCCGCGGGCGTCACGGCGCGGACGGCCGCGATCGTACCCGTCCACGTATTCGGGCACCCCGCGCCGATGGCGCGGCTCGACGACCTGGCGTCGCGCCGTGGTCTGGCGCTCGTGGAGCAGGGCACCGAGGGCGGTGTCGAGGAGGACGCGGGAGTGGTCGCCCGGCGGCGGGCGCACGCGCGGTTCCTGGACTCGGCGCTCAAGGGCGTGGTCGTGCCGTACACCGAGCCGGGGGCGCACCACCTCTACCGGCAGTACGCGGTACGGATTCCCGGCAACGGCCGGCCGGACCGGGACGCCTTCGCCGCGGCCCTGGCGGCACGAGGCGTGCGGGCGACCGTGAGCGTGCCCGTACCGGTGCACCGGATGCCCGCGCACCGGTCGGGGGCCGTGTTGCCGCAGACCGAACTGGTGGCCGCGGACAGCCTGTCGCTGCCGGTCCACCCCGGCATCACCCAGCGGGAGTTGACGCACATCGCGGACGCCTGCAACGCGCTCGGCGGGCTGCTGTGAACCGCCGCTGAACGACCCCTGAGCGTGCTTCGAGCACCCGCGTTCATTCGAGCACCCGCGTTCATGGGATAGGATCTTCCCATCGACGCGCCCCAATAGCTCAGTCGGTAGAGCGTCTCCATGGTAAGGAGAAGGTCTACGGTTCGATTCCGTATTGGGGCTCGGCACAGAAGGCCCTCGCCGTCAGGCGGGGGCCTTCTTCATGTCGTCGCGCACCAGGACCCGCACCAGGACCCGCACCAGGACCCGCACCGAGGACCGCGCGAAGAATCCCCGTGCGAAGAACCCGCGCTACTCGGACTTCTTCGGAACCCGCATCGACAGGATCGCCATGTCGTCGGACGGCGCGTCAGAAGCGAAGCGCTCAACGGCCCGTTGGATACGGGCGGCCACGGCGCCCGCGGTCAGGCCCGTACAGGTGGACAGGACGTCGGCGAGGCCGTCGTCGCCGAGCATGCGGGTGCCCTCGCGGCGCTCGGTGACGCCGTCGGTGACGCAGAGCAGGACGTCGCCGGGGTCGAGGGAGACGGTCTGCTCGTACAGTTCGAGGTCGTCCATCACACCGAGCAGCGGCTGCGGTTCGGCGGCGGGTTCGACGGTGCCGTCAGGGCGCAGGCGCAGCGGGAGCGGGTGGCCGGCGCAGACCATGCGCAGGACGGCGCTGCCGTCGTGCTGGGGCCACAACTCGCCGTACAGGAGCGTGAGGAAGCGGCTGCGGGCGCCCTCGTCGAGGATGGCGGCGTTGAGGCGTTCGAGGACGGCGGGGCCGCCGAAGCCCTCGCGGGCCAGCAGGCGCAGCGCGTGCCGGGCGAGGCCGGTGACGGCGGCGGCCTCCGGGCCCGTACCGCAGACGTCGCCGATGGCGAAGCCCCAGCAGCCGTCGCGGATCGGGAAGAGGTCGTAGAAGTCGCCGCCGACCTCGTTGCCCTCGCCCGCGGCGCGGTAGACGACCTCGACCTCGACGCCGGGGATGTGCGGCAGCTCCGGCGGCAGGAGGCTGCGCTGGAGGGCCTGGCTGATGGCGGTGCGCTCGCTGTAGAGGCGGGCGTTGTCCAGGGCGAGGGCCGCTCGGCGGGAGAGGTCTTCGGCGAGTTCGAGGATCTCCTGGCGGAAGCGTTCGTCGGCGGGCTTGCCGAGGGTGAGCATGCCGATGACCCGGTTGCGGGCGACCAGCGGCAGGACGACCGTTTCGCCGCCGACGGCCGCCGCGGTGGCGAGCGCGACACCGGGGGCGCTCGGCGCGCGCCCGCCCTTGCCCGAGGTGGGCGTGGCGGCGTTCGGCGCGGACGAGGAGGGCGCGGAGCGCGCGCCGACCCCGAGGCTGCGCAGAGAGGCCCGCAGGGCGCTGGAGTGGGCCGCGTCGGAGGGCGCGGTCCACATGCGGGCGCCGGGTGTCGGGTCGGGCTCCGGAGGCCGTACCTGGGACAGCAGCGCCTTGATGCCGTCGATGCGGTCCTCGTCCTCGTGCAGGACGAAAGCCAGTTCCGGCTCCGACTGCTCGGCGATCGTGTAGACCGCGCACCAGCTCGCCAGCGTCGGAACCGTCATCTGGGCCATGAGGGCCAGCGTCTGGTCGCGTTCCAGCGTGCCCGCGAGCAGGTCGGACGCCTCGACGAGGAAGGACAGCGAGCCGCGGCGCAGCCGTTCCAGCTCGGTGAGCCGGGCGCTCTCCACGGCGAGCGCGATCCGGTCGGCGGCGAATTGGAGCCGCAGCGCTTCCTGGTTGTTGTAGCGGCCGGGGGCCTCGGCGGCGACGCCCAGCGAGCCGGTCAGGCGGCCCTCGACCTTGAGCGGCACGGTGACCACCGAGCGCATGCCGGTGCCGGACAGCAGCGGTACGGCGCCGGGGACCGCGGTGAGGTCCTCGTGGACGGCCGGCATACGGGCGCTGCCGTAGCGTCCGGTGCCCGCTTCGACGGGGACGCGGGCGAAGCGCTGGCGGGCGGACGGCAGGCCGGTGGAGGCGCGTACTTCCAGCTCGGTCTCGTCGTCGGTGGCGAGCAGCAGGTAGGCGGCGTCGCCGTCGAGCATGTCGCGGGCGCGTTCGACGGTGCGCTGGAGGAGGCTGTCGAGGTCGTCGGGGGCGGGGGAGCCGATGAAGACCTCGAAGGCGTCCGTGGTCTTGCCGCGCTGGCCGAGGCCGGATTCCGCGCTGCCGGAGCCGCGGGACGGCGTCTGGAGCACGGCCCGCTCCTCGGCGCGCACCAGCAGGATGACGGTGGAGGGCTCGCCCTCGCTGTCGCGGACCCGCAGGTGGGAGCCGTACACGGGCAGGACGCGGCCGTCGGCGTCGCGCAGGCCGTAGGTGCCTTCCCAGCGGGAGTGCAGCAGGGCCTCGGCGAGGCCGATGCCGGTGCCGGGGGTCTGCGGCCAGGCGGTGAGGTCGGCGAGCGGTTTGCCGACGACGTCGGCGGCTGGGTGGCCGAAGAGCTCGGCCGCGTCGTCGTTCCAGCGCGTGATCGAGCCCATGCGGTCGACCTGGACGACGGCGACGCGCACGCTCTCGTCGGTGAGCGGGAGGTCGGCGGCGGGCAGGACGGGTCCCGCGGAGCGGGTGCCCGCGGGGCGCTCGGGCAGGTCGAGCTGGAACCAGACGTGCTTGCCCGCGCCGGTGTACTCCACGCCCCAGCGGCTGGCCAGGGCGGCGCACAGCAGCAGGCCGCGCCCGCCCTCGTTGTCGGGGTCGCGGAACTGGCGGCCTCTGCCCTGGATGGGGATCTCGCGGTCGGGGTAGTGGTCGGCGACCTCGACGCGTACGGCCGTCTCGTACCGCAGACACTGCACGTCGGCGGCGGTGCCCGCGTGCACGACGGCGTTGGTCACCAGTTCGCTGGTGAGCACCACCGCGTCGTCCACGACGTCGGCGAAGCCCCAGCCGTGCAGGGTGTCGCGTACGAAGGCACGCGCGACGGCGACCGACCGCCCCACCGGTTCGAAGCTGGCCGCAGCGCGCGCCGTGATCACCGGTCTCCTCGTTGCTCGTCCGTGGGCGGGTCCGCTGACCGGTCCCGCCGCCCGTGCCGCCGCCGTCCTGCCCGGTCCTCGTCGGCGGCCCCCTGAGGTGTACGCCTGGCAAGGTGCGGCGCCGCCGACACAAGAGCCAGGTTACTTACCCACGCGGACACCGCGTGCGCCGGTTGCGGGTGTTTCCACCCCGAACGTGCCACGGGTTATCAGCGTTGCCGCCGAACTGTTATGGCCGGGTGGGGCCATGGTGAAACACTGGGCATGCTCTCAAGGCAGCAATCTTGCACTTTTGCAGGTCGGTCGACCCTCCAGGAGGGACACGGTGGAGTCTGGCGCATCGGCGCGGGGCACGAGCACGCGCACGAAGAACGGGCGATCCCGCGCCAGTGGGACCGTAGAGGTCGATTCGGCCGCGCTGGTCAAGCTCCTCGGAGCGCTGGCCGCGATGCGGGACGGGAACTTCCGCAAGCGGCTGACGGTGTCGGGTGACGGCGTGATGGCGGAGATCTCCGCCGTCTTCAACGAGGTCGCGGACCGTAACCAGCACCTTACCGGTGAGCTGGCCCGGGTCCGGCGGGTCGTCGGCCGGGAGGGAAAACTCACAGAGCGGCTGGAGACCGGTGCCTGCGAGGGCGCCTGGGCCGCCGCGATCGAGGCGTCCAACGCGCTGGTGGACGATCTCGTACGGCCGGTGTCGGAGGTCGGGCGGGTGCTGTCGGCGGTGGCCGAGGGCGACCTGGAACAGCGGATGGACCTGCGGTCGCAGAACGCGGACGGGTCGGCGCACCCGCTGCGCGGCGAATTCCTCAAGGTCGGCCGGACGGTCAACGGGCTGGTGGACCAGCTCTCCGCGTTCACCGACGAGGTGACGCGGGTGGCCAGCGAGGTCGGTACCGAGGGCAAGCTGGGCGGCCAGGCGAAGGTCCGGGGCATGGCGGGGTCCTGGAAGGACCTCACGGACTCGGTCAACACCATGGCGTACCGGCTGACCGCCCAGGTGCGGGACATCGCGCTGGTGACGCAGGCGGTCCTGAAGGGCGATCTGTCCCGCAAGGTCACCGTGCACGTGGCCGGCGAGATGCTGGAGCTGAAGAACACCGTCAACACGATGGTGGACCAGCTCTCCTCGTTCTCCTCCGAGGTGACCCGGGTGGCCCGCGAGGTGGGCACCGAGGGCGAGCTGGGCGGCCAGGCCCAGGTGCCGGGCATGGCCGGTGTGTGGAAGGACCTCACGGACTCCGTGAACCTGATGGCCGGGAATCTGACGGCCCAGGTGCGGGACATCGCGCAGGTGACGACGGCGGTCGCCAACGGCGACCTGTCGCAGAAGATCACCATCGGCGCGCGCGGCGAGGTCGCGCAGCTCGCCGAGACGATCAACGCGATGACCGAGACGCTGCGGACGTTCGCCGACGAGGTGACGCGGGTCGCCGGTGAGGTCGGCGCCGAGGGTCTGCTGGGCGGTCAGGCGCAGGTGCCGGGAGCGGCGGGTACGTGGAAGGACCTCACCGACTCGGTGAACACCGCCTTCCGCAACCTGACCGGCCAGGTGCGCGACATCGCCCAGGTGACCACGGCGGTCGCCAACGGCGACCTGTCCCAGAAGGTCACGGTGGACGTCTCCGGCGAGATGCTGGAGCTGAAGAACACCGTCAATACGATGGTCGACCAGCTCTCCGCGTTCGGCGCGGAGGTGACGCGGGTGGCCCGCGAGGTCGGCGTCGAAGGTGTGCTGGGCGGTCAGGCGCAGGTGCCGGGCGCGGCGGGTACGTGGAAGGACCTCACGGACTCCGTGAACACGGCCTTCCGCAACCTGACGGGCCAGGTCCGTAACATCGCGCAGGTCACGACGGCGGTCGCCAACGGCGACCTGACGCAGAAGGTCACGGTGGACGTCTCCGGCGAGATGCTGGAGCTCAAGAACACCGTCAACCGGATGGTCGACCAGCTCGGTTCCTTCGCCGCCCAGGTGACGCGGATGGCGCGTGACGTGGGTACGGAGGGGCGGCTGGGCGGTCAGGCGCGGGTGGACGGTGTGGCCGGCACCTGGAAGGACCTGACGGACTCCGTCAACTTCATGGCCGGCAATCTGACGTCCCAGGTGCGGCAGATCGCGCAGGTCACGACGGCTGTGGCGCGCGGTGACCTGTCGCAGAAGATCGACGTGGACGCGCGCGGGGAGATCCTGGAGCTGAAGAACACCATCAACACGATGGTCGACCAGCTCTCGTCGTTCGCCGAGCAGGTGACCCGCGTGGCCCGTGACGTGGGTACGGAGGGGCGGCTCGGCGGCCAGGCGCAGGTGCCAGGCGTCGCCGGTGTGTGGCGTGACCTGACCGACTCCGTGAACGGCATGGCGGGGAATCTGACGGCCCAGGTCCGCAACATCGCCGAGGTCGCCACCGCTGTGGCGCGCGGTGACCTGTCGCAGAAGATCGACGTGGACGCCCGGGGCGAGATCCTGGAGCTGAAGAACACCCTGAACACGATGGTCGACCAGCTCTCCGCGTTCGGCGCGGAGGTGACCCGGGTGGCCCGCGAGGTGGGCACCGAGGGCATCCTGGGCGGGCAGGCCGAGGTGCAGGGCGTCAGCGGCACCTGGAAGGACCTGACGCAGTCCGTCAACTTCATGGCGAACAACCTGACCAGTCAGGTCCGCAACATCGCCGATGTCACCAACGCGGTGGCGCAGGGCGACCTGTCCCGGAAGATCACCGTCGACGCCAAGGGCGAGATCCTGGCGCTGGTGACGACGGTGAACCAGATGGTGGACACGCTGTCCGCGTTCGGTGACGAGGTCACGCGCGTGGCCCGCGAGGTCGGTACGGAGGGCCAGCTCGGCGGCCAGGCGCGGGTCCGTGACGCGTCGGGCATCTGGAAGGACCTCACCGACAACGTCAACCTGATGGCCAACAACCTGACCAGCCAGGTGCGTTCGATCTCGTCGGTCGCCACGGCCGTGGCCAACGGCGACCTGACGAAGAAGATCACCGTCGAGGCGCGCGGCGAGGTCGCGCAGCTCGCCGAGACCATCAACACGATGGTGGACACGCTGTCGGCCTTCGGTGACGAGGTCACGCGCGTGGCCCGCGAGGTGGGCACCGAGGGCATCCTCGGCGGCCAGGCGCGGGTGCCGGGCGTGGCGGGCACCTGGAAGGACCTCACCGAGTCGGTGAACGGCATGGCGTCCAATCTGACCGGTCAGGTGCGGCAGATCGCGCAGGTGACCACGGCGGTCGCCCGCGGTGACCTGTCCAAGAAGATCGACGTGGACGCGCGCGGCGAGATCCTGGAGCTGAAGACGACCATCAACACGATGGTCGGGCAGCTCTCCGCCTTCGGTGACGAGGTGACCCGCGTCGCCCGCGAGGTGGGTACGGAGGGACGTCTGGGCGGTCAGGCGCGGGTGCCCGACGTCTCGGGCATCTGGAAGGACCTCACCGAGTCCGTGAACCTGATGGCCAACAACCTGACCAGCCAGGTCCGCAACATCGCGCAGGTCGCGACCGCGGTGACCCGCGGCGATCTCAATCTGCGGATCGACGTGGACGCGGCGGGCGAGATCCTGGAACTCCAGGACTACATCAACACGATGATCGTCCGTCTGCGCGAGACCACGCTCGCCAACAAGGAGCAGGACTGGCTCAAGGGCAACCTGGCCCGGATCTCCGGCCTGATGCAGGGCCGCCGCGACCTCGGCGACGTGGCCGCGCTGATCATGAGCGAGCTGACCCCGGTCGTCTCCGCGCAGCACGGCGCCTTCTTCCTCGCCGAGGACACCCAGGAGGTCGGCGAGGAGTACGAGCTGCGGCTGATCGGCGCGTACGGCTTCTCCAAGCGGACGATGTCGTCGGTCTTCCTGCCGGGGGAGGGGCTGATCGGCCAGGCCGCGGTGGAGAAGCGCTCGATCCTGATCGAGAACGTGCCGCCGGGTTATCTGAAGATCACCTCGGGGCTCGGCGAGGCACCTCCGTCGCACGTCATCGTGTTGCCGGTGCTCTTCGAGGGCCGGGTGCTCGGCGTGATCGAACTGGCCGCCTTCCAGCCGTTCACCCAGATCCAGAAGGACTTCCTCAATCAGATCACCGACATCATCGCGATCAGCGTCAACACCATCTCGGTCAACACCAAGACCGAGGGACTGCTCAAGCAGTCCCAGGAGCTGACCGAACAGCTCCAGGAGCGCTCGGCGGAGCTGGAGAACCGGCAGGCCGCCCTGGAGATGTCCAACGGCGAGCTGGAGGAGAAGGCCGAACTGCTGGCCCGGCAGAACCGCGACATCGAGGTGAAGAACACCGAGATCGAAGAGGCCCGCCAGGTGCTGGAGGAGCGCGCGGAACAGCTCGCGGTCTCGATGCGCTACAAGTCGGAATTCCTCGCCAACATGTCGCACGAGCTGCGCACCCCGCTCAACTCGCTGCTCATCCTGGCGAAGCTGCTCGCCGACAACGCGGACGGCAACCTCTCGCCCAAGCAGGTCGAGTTCGCCGAGACCATCCACGGCGCCGGTTCCGACCTGCTCCAGCTCATCAACGACATCCTGGACCTGTCCAAGGTCGAGGCCGGCAAGATGGACGTCTCGCCGACCCGTATCGCCCTGGTGCAGCTCGTGGACTACGTGGAGGCCACCTTCCGGCCGCTGACCGCGGAGAAGGGCCTGGACTTCTCCGTCCGGGTCTCGCCCGAACTGCCGGTCACCCTGCACACCGACGAGCAGCGGCTGCTCCAGGTGCTGCGCAATCTGCTGTCGAACGCGGTGAAGTTCACCGACAGCGGCTCGGTGGAGCTGGTGATCAGGCCCGCGGGCACCGAGGTGCCGCAGTCGATCAAGGAGCAGTTGCTGGAAGCGGGCACGATGCGCGAGCCCGACCAGCCGCTGATCGCCTTCTCCGTGACCGATACGGGCATCGGCATCGCGGCCAGCAAGATGCGGGTGATCTTCGAGGCGTTCAAGCAGGCCGACGGCACCACCAGCCGGAAGTACGGCGGTACGGGCCTCGGTCTGTCGATCAGCCGCGAGATCGCCCGGCTGCTCGGCGGCGAGATCCACGCCGACAGCCAGCCGGGACGCGGCTCGACCTTCACGCTGTATCTGCCGCTGTCCCTGGGCGACTTCCCGCAGGCGCTGCCGCAACTGCCCGCGGGCGGCCACGGCGGCGACTTCGAGCAGGGCTCGGCCGGCGACCGGGCGCGCCCGGGCAGCAGCCTGGCCCGGCTGCGCCGCCGTTCCGCGCAGCCCCCGCAACTGCCCGAGGGCGGCGGCCAGTCCAACGGCTCTGCGCCCTCGAACGGGTCGGGTCCGCGCGGCGGGTCCGCGAACGGCTCGGCCAACGGCTCCGCGCAGTCGCGGGGTCCGGGCGGAGCGGGCACCGAGGACACCTGGTCCGACGAGGGGCACCCCGACGCGTACACCGGCTTCTCCGGCGGCTTCAGCGGCGAGAAGGTGCTGATCGTGGACGACGACATCCGCAATGTCTTCGCCCTCACCAGCGTCCTCGAACAGCACGGCCTGACCGTGCTGTACGCCGAGAACGGCCGCGAGGGCATCGAGGTCCTGGAGCAGCACGACGACATCGCCGTGGTGCTGATGGACATCATGATGCCGGAGATGGACGGCTACGCGACGACCACGGCGATCCGCAAGATGCCGCAGTTCGCCGGGCTGCCGATCATCGCGCTCACCGCGAAGGCGATGAAGGGCGACCGGGAGAAGAGCATCGAGTCCGGGGCGTCGGACTACGTGACCAAGCCGGTCGACACCGACCATCTGCTCACCTTGATGGAGGAGTGGATGCACGCCCGGTGACGGCCGGGCGCGGGCCCGGCGACGCCATGGGCCCGCGCCCGGGATCGTGCGCCCGATGAGGTGTGAGGGTGCCGATTAAGGGGAACCTTCTGGTCTCCGCCTACGTTTGCGGTACGTGTTGAGTGACCTGGCGGTGACAGGGTGTGGCGAACGGCGGGGTGCGGCTACCATGACCGGCACAAGGACGGGCGGCACGACGGAGTCGTCCCCGGGGGCGGCGACCGGTGTAGTGCCGGGGCGAGGAGGGCGGGCCATGGTGCAGAAGGCCAAGATCCTCCTGGTCGATGACCGGCCGGAGAATCTGCTGGCGCTTGAGGCGATCCTCTCTGCGCTCGATCAGACGCTGGTACGGGCATCGTCCGGGGAGGAAGCGCTGAAAGCGCTGCTCACCGATGATTTCGCGGTGATCCTGCTCGATGTCCAGATGCCGGGCATGGACGGGTTCGAGACCGCGGCGCACATCAAACGGCGGGAGCGGACCCGGGACATCCCGATCATCTTCCTCACCGCCATCAACCACGGCCCGCACCACACCTTCCGGGGGTACGCGGCGGGCGCGGTCGACTACATCTCCAAGCCGTTCGACCCGTGGGTGCTGCGCGCCAAGGTGTCGGTCTTCGTCGACCTCTACACCAAGAACTGTCAGCTCCGGGAGCAGGCGGCGCTGCTGCGGCTCCAGTTGGAACAGGGCGTGCCGTCCGCCGCGGGCACCAACGGCAGGGGACGTGGCGCGGGCGAACCCGCGGGGCTGCTCGCCGAACTGTCCGCGCGGCTGGCCGCCGTCGAGGAGCAGGCCGAGGCGCTCACCAAGCAGCTCGACGAGTCCGCGGACGCCGCCGCCGTCGCCACCGCCGCCCACCTGGAGCGCAAGCTGACCGGCCTGCGCCGCGCCCTGGACGCGCTCGAACCGGGCACCGGCAACGGCGTCGTCAAGCTGCCGAATCAGGAGTGAGCCGTACGGGGACGGCCGCGCGCCGCTTTTGACGTCGCGTCAGTCCCCGGCCCCGGCCGGACGACACGAACGGGCGTACTCTCAGGCACGCGTGTCACCCGATCACAAGGGCGGTAACCTCGGCACCATGGCCTCACGTACGTCCGGCACCGCCAAAAAAGCCCCGGCGAAGCCTGCGGCCAAGAAGACCGCGGCGAAGAAGCCCGCCGCCGCGAAGAGCGCCGCGGGGAGACCGCCCGCCAAGAAGGCTGCGGCGGCCAGACCCGCGCCCCGGCCCGCACCGTCGCCGACCAGCGGGCTCTTCCGCATGGCGCGCGCCGTGTGGCTCGGCCTGGCGCACACCGTGGGCGCCGTCTTCCGCGGCATAGGGCGCGGCGCGCGCGGCCTGGACCCCGCGCACCGCAAGGACGGCCTGGCGCTGCTTCTGCTCGGCCTGACCCTGGTGGTCGCCGCGGGCACCTGGTCCAACCTCCAGGGCCCGGTCGGCAACCTCGTCGAGATCCTGATCACCGGCGCCTTCGGCCGCCTCGACCTGCTCGTGCCGTTCCTGCTCGGCGCGGTCGCCGTACGCCTGATGCGCCACCCGGAACAGCCGGAGGCCAACGGCCGGATCGTGATCGGCCTGTCCGCCCTCGTCATCGGCGCGCTCGGCCTGGTCCACCTGGCCTGCGGCGCCCCCGGCCGCGGCGAGGGCGCGACCGCGATGCGCGACGCGGGCGGCCTGCTCGGCTGGGCCGCCGCCTCCCCGCTCGTCTACACCGTCGGCTCGGTGCTCGCCGTCCCGTTGCTCCTGCTCTTCACCGGCTTCGGCCTGCTCGTGGTCACCGCCACCCCGGTGAACGCGATCCCGCAGCGGCTGCGCCAGGCCGCCACCCGGCTCGGCGTGTACGAGGCGCCCGCGGGCCCCGAGGCGGTCCCGCTGGAGGAGTTCTTCGAGGACGAGGACGACCCCCGCACCGCCGACACCACCGACGAGTCGCCCGTACGGCGGCTGCCGATCCGCTTCGGCAAATCGGCCGCGGAGCCCTACGACGTCGACAGCGACACCGACCCGGACGAGCGCTCCGCCGTCGCGTCCGCGGCCGGGGGCGACCCGGGCGCCGACGAGCCCAAGCCGCGCCGCCGCCCCAGGCGTCGCTCCGAGGCGCTGCCCGGCGACCGGGACGAGGACGGCAGGGACGCGGTGGACGTGGCCGCCGCTGCCGCCGCCGCGCTGGACGGCGCGGTGCTGCACGGTGTGCAGCCCTCCCCGCTGGTCGCCGACCTCACCAGCCGGATCAGGAAGCCGGTGCCGGCCGCGCGCGCCGAGGACACCCCGGAGGATTCGAGCGCTGCCCCCGCGGAGTCCGGCGGCGTCCCCGACCTCACCAAGAAGTCGCCCGAGACCACGGGACCGCCGCTGCCGCCCCGCGCGGAACAGCTCCAGCTCTCCGGCGACATCACCTACGCGCTGCCCTCCCTGGACCTGCTGGAGCGCGGCGGCCCCGGCCGTACCCGCAGCGCCGCCAACGACGCGGTGGTCGCGGCGCTCGGCCAGGTCTTCAAGGAGTTCAAGGTCGACGCGGTGGTCACCGGCTTCACCCGCGGCCCGACGGTCACCCGCTACGAGGTGGAGCTGGGCCCCGCGGTCAAGGTCGAGCGGATCACCGCGCTCGCCAAGAACATCGCATACTCGGTCGCCAGCCCCGACATCCGGATCATCAGCCCGATCCCCGGCAAGTCCGCGGTCGGCATCGAGATCCCCAACAGCGACCGCGAGATGGTCAACCTCGGCGACGTGCTGCGCTCCGCGGAGGCCGCGGGCGAGGACCACCCGATGACCGTCGCGCTCGGCAAGGACGTCGAGGGCGGCTACGTGATGGCCAACCTCGCCAAGATGCCGCACGTCCTGGTCGCGGGCGCCACCGGCTCCGGCAAGTCCTCCTGCATCAACTGCCTGATCACCTCGGTGATGGCCCGCGCCACCCCCGACGAGGTCCGGATGGTGCTGGTCGACCCCAAGCGCGTCGAGCTGACCGCGTACGAGGGCATCCCGCACCTGATCACCCCGATCATCACCAACCCCAAGCGGGCCGCGGAAGCCCTCCAGTGGGTGGTGCGCGAGATGGACCTGCGCTACGACGACCTCGCCGCGTACGGCTTCCGGCACATCGACGACTTCAACGCCGCCGTGCGCTCGGGCAAGGCCAAGACGCCCGAGGGCAGCGAGCGCGAGCTGACGCCGTATCCGTATCTGCTGGTGATCGTGGACGAGCTGGCGGACCTCATGATGGTCGCGCCGCGTGACGTGGAGGACTCCATCGTCCGCATCACGCAGCTCGCGCGGGCCGCGGGCATCCACCTGGTGCTGGCCACCCAGCGGCCCAGCGTCGATGTCGTGACCGGTCTGATCAAGGCCAATGTGCCCTCCCGGCTCGCCTTCGCGACGTCCTCGCTCGCCGACAGCCGCGTCATCCTGGACCAGCCCGGCGCCGAGAAGCTGATCGGCAAGGGCGACGGGCTCTTCCTGCCGATGGGCGCGAACAAGCCGATTCGTATGCAGGGCGCCTTCGTCACCGAGGACGAGGTCGCCAAGGTCGTCGACCACTGCAAGGCGCAGCTCACGCCCAGCTACCGCTCCGACGTCACGGTCGGCAGCGGCCCGAAGAAGGAGATCGACGAGGAGATCGGCGACGACCTGGACCTGCTGTGCCAGGCCGCTGAGCTGGTGGTTTCCACCCAGTTCGGCTCCACGTCGATGCTCCAGCGCAAGCTGCGGGTCGGTTTCGCCAAGGCGGGCAGGCTGATGGACCTGATGGAGTCGCGCGGCATCGTCGGCCCCAGCGAGGGCTCCAAGGCGCGCGACGTGATGGTGAAGGCCGACGAGCTGGACGACGTCCTCGCCGAGATCCGCGGCGGGGGAGCGTAGGAGCGGCCGGTCCTGTACGTACCGGGGGCCCGGACGGCCCACGGAAATGCGTAAGTCACGGGACTCGGGGAATGTGTTGGGGCAACCGTTTCTCCTGTTCGTACGTCAAGTTGATACAGGGGGGCTCGTATCGATGCACACGGGTGAACCTGTCGGCTTCCGACGACGATCCTGACCGCGATCCCGATGGCAACCCCGACCGCGATCCCGATGGCAATCCTGATGGCGGACAAAAAGTGATCGTCCGGTTGCCGCCGCGTTTCGTACCCCCCCTAGACTGAACTTCCAGCAGGTGGCTGCACCCTCGAAAGGCGCCCTCGTGTCCGTCGGCAACTCGCCCTCCGAAGACCGGCCTTCGGTCGGTCACGCCCTCGCCCAGGCCCGTATCGCGGCGGGGCTCTCCATCGACGAGGTCAGCACCAGCACGCGGGTGCGCGTCCCGATCGTGCAGTCGATCGAACAGGACGACTTCTCGCGGTGCGGCGGCGACGTCTACGCCCGCGGGCATATCCGGACCCTGGCGCGCGCCGTCGGCGTCGACCCCGAACCGCTGGTCGAGCAGTACGTCGCCGAGCACATCGGCGAGGAGGCGCCCGCTCCCGTCGCGCCGCTCTACGAGGCGCAGAAGATCCGTTCGGAGCCGCGCCGGGCGAACTGGACGGCGGCCATGGTCGCGGCGATCGTCGCCGTGGTGGGCTTCGTCGGCTTCACGGTCTTCACCGGCGGCAGCGGCGGCGACAAGACCGCGGCGAACTCCCCGAGCCCGTCCGCGACCACCAGCGCGCCCGCCGTCACCCAGTCGCCGCAGAGCAACGGCGCCGATCCGAAGACGGACCCGACCGACAGCGCCATCGCCGCCGCCCCGCCCGGCAAGGTCACCGTCAAGATCAGCGCCGAGAGCGGCACGAGCTGGGTCCAGGCCAGTGACGGCAACGGCAAGCAGCTCTTCCAGAAGTCGCTGAAGAAGGGCGAGTCCCAGACCTTCACCGACGACAAGAAGATCAAGCTCGTCGTCGGCAACGCGGGCGCCGTCAAGCTCTTCGTCAACGGCAAGGACCTCGGCGCCGCGGGCACCGACGGTCAGGTGGTGCGTCTCACCTACACGCCGGGTGACCCCACGCAGGGCTGAATTGTGCTTCCCCGCCGTCCCGGCACCACCGCGAGCACCGGTGGCGCGGGGGCGGCGGCGACATGGCCGGGTACGCTGAGCGTATGCCCGAACCCCGTACCGTCGCTCTTGTCACGCTCGGCTGCGCCCGCAATGAGGTGGACTCCGAGGAACTCGCCGGCCGGCTGGCGGCGGACGGATGGCAGTTGGTCGACGACGCCTCCGAGGCCGATGTGGCGGTCGTGAACACCTGCGGCTTCGTCGAGGCGGCCAAGAAGGACTCGGTGGACGCGCTGCTGGAGGCCAACGACCTCAAGGGGCAGGCGCGCACCCAGGCCGTCGTCGCGGTCGGCTGCATGGCCGAGCGGTACGGCAAGGAGCTGGCCGAGGCGCTGCCCGAGGCGGACGGCGTACTCGGCTTCGACGACTACGCGGACATCTCCGACCGGCTGCGGACGATCCTGGCCGGCGGCGTCCACGCGTCGCACACCCCGCGCGACCGGCGCAAGCTGCTGCCGATCAGCCCGGCCGAGCGGCAGGCGGCGAGTGTGGCGCTGCCGGGGCACGCGCAGGGGCACGGGACGTCGGGCGAGGAGCCGGTCGAGGCCGCCGCGAGCGCTCTTGAGGCTTCCGAGGACTTCTCGGCCCAGGCGCCCGCCGATCTGCCCGAGGGCGTCGCGCCCGCCTCCGGCCCGCGCGCGCCGCTGCGCCGCCGCCTGGACTCGGGACCCGTCGCCTCCGTGAAGCTCGCCTCCGGCTGCGACCGCCGCTGCACCTTCTGCGCGATCCCGTCCTTCCGCGGCTCCTTCATCTCCCGCCGCCCCTCCGACGTCCTCGGCGAGACCCGCTGGCTGGCCGGAGAGGGCGTCAAGGAGGTGATGCTGGTCAGCGAGAACAACACCTCGTACGGCAAGGACCTCGGCGACATCCGCCTGCTGGAGACGCTGCTGCCGGAGCTGGCGGCGGTCGACGGCATCGAGCGGGTCCGGGTCAGCTACCTCCAGCCCGCCGAGATGCGTCCCGGCCTGATCGACGCGCTCACCGGAACTCCGGGCGTCGTCCCGTACTTCGACCTGTCCTTCCAGCACTCCGCGCCCGCCGTGCTGCGCGCCATGCGCCGCTTCGGCGACACCGACCGCTTCCTCGAACTGCTGGACACCATCCGGGCCAAGGCCCCGGAGGCGGGTGTCCGCTCGAACTTCATCGTCGGCTTCCCCGGCGAGACGGAAGCCGATCTGGCCGAGCTGGAACGGTTCCTGGGCTCCGCGCGGCTGGACGCCATCGGCGTGTTCGGCTACTCGGACGAGGACGGTACGGAGGCGGCGACCTTCGGCGACAAGCTCGACGAGGACGTGGTCGCCGCCAGGCTCGCGCGGGTCTCGCGGCTGGCCGAGGAGCTGACCGCGCAGCGCGCGGAGGAGCGGCTGGGCGCGACCGTACGGGTGCTGGTCGAGGCGGTGGACGAGGAGACCGGCGAGGTGACCGGCCGGGCCGACCACCAGGCGCCGGAGACCGACGGGCAGGTCGTGCTGGCGGTGCCCGACGGCGCTCCCGCCCCGCTGCCGGGGACCTTCGTCATGGCGAAGGTGACGGCGACCGAGGGCGTGGACCTGATCGCGGAGCCGCTGGACGTCCCGGCGGTTCCGGCGGTTCCGGCGAGCCGTGCGGTTCCTGAGATTCCGGCGGTTCCTGAGGTTCCTGAGATTCCTGAGGATACGACCGGGACCGCGAGTGCCGCGGGGGGCGTGACCGACGCCCCGCGCGGCCTGCAGGAGGTGGGCAGATGACCGGAGCCCCCGCGCCCGCCGCCCCGGCCTCCTCGACCCCCGACCACCTCGGGGACCCGGTGCTGCCCAAGGCCGACCTGTGGAACATCGCGAACATGCTCACGATGGCCCGGCTGGTCCTGGTCCCCGGCTTCGTGCTGCTGCTCGTGCACGGCGACGGGCACGACCCGGCCTGGCGCTCCTTCGCCTGGGCCGCCTTCGCCGTCGCGATGATCACCGACCTCTTCGACGGCGAGCTGGCCCGCCGCTACGGCCTGGTCACCGACTTCGGCAAGATCGCCGACCCCATCGCCGACAAGGCGATCATGGGCGCGGCGCTCGTCGGCCTGTCCGCCCTCGGCGACCTGCCCTGGTGGGTCACCGTCGTCATCCTCTTCCGCGAGCTGGGCATCACCGCCATGCGGTTCTGGGTGATCAGGCACGGCGTGATCCCCGCCAGCCGGGGCGGCAAGCTCAAGACGCTCACACAGGGCATCGCCGTCGGCATGTACGTCCTGATCCTGACCGGCCCGCTGGCCACCGTACGGGCCTGGATGATGGGCGCCGCGGTCGTCCTGACCGTCGCCACCGGCTTCGACTACGTACGGCAGGCGGTCGTCCTGCGCCGCGCGGGACTGGCGGCGGAGCGCGCCGCGGTCGCGGCGGCCTCCGAGGCGGTCGCGGAAGCGGCCGCCGCTCCGGCCCAAGCTCCGGCGGGCGCTCCGGCGGGCGCGACCGCGGCGGATTCCGTGGCCGGCGTCGAGCTGGAGGCCGAGGCCGGGGCCGAGCGACCGCAGGGCGTATGACCGCCGCTGGGCGGGCGGACGCGGCGGAGGTACTGCGGCTGCTGGACGAGCGCGGCCGGACGCTGGCCGTCGCGGAGTCCCTGACCGGCGGTCTGGTGGCCGCGGAGCTGACCGGGGTGCCCGGCGCCTCCCGGACCTTCCGCGGCTCGGTGACGGCGTACGCGACCGCCCTCAAGCACGAGCTGCTCGGCGTGGACGCGGCCCTGCTGGCCGCGCGCGGCGCCGTGGACGCCCAGGTGGCCCGCGAGATGGCCGAGGGCGTACGGGACCGGCTCGGCGCCGACTGGGGCGCCGCGACGACCGGGGTGGCGGGACCGGACCCGCAGGACGGGCAGCCGGTGGGCACGGTGTTCGTGGCCGTCGCGGGTCCCGGCGGTGCGGTGGGCGCCGCGCTCAGGCTGTCGGGCGACCGTACGGAGATCCGGCGGGCGACCGTGGCCGCCGTATTCGAACTGCTGACCTCGGAGCTGAGGAAGACCCGCCCCGAGAAGAGTCCGGAGGCGAAGGATAGGGAAGAACACGGGGGGAAGGGATGTTTGCAGCCCTGAGTGAACACGACATCGCTCCCCGCACGGCCGGTGCCCGAGGCGGTACGGTGGGGCGAAGAGGATGCGGATTCGCGGTCCGAGGAGGGAGCCACCGATGATCCTGCTCCGTCGCCTGCTTGGTGACGTGCTGCGTCGGCAGCGCCAGCGCCAGGGCCGCACCCTGCGTGAGGTCTCTTCGTCCGCCCGGGTTTCCCTGGGCTATCTGTCAGAGGTCGAACGGGGGCAGAAGGAAGCGTCATCCGAGCTGCTCTCGGCGATCTGCGACGCCTTGGACGTTCCTATGTCCGAGGTGATGCGGGAGGTCAGTGACGATCTGTCGCTTGCCGAGCTGGCACAGTCGGCGGCGTCCGAGACCACTGCCGCGCCGATGCGGCCCCTGCTGGGTGCGGTCACTTCTGTCACGTCCATGACGTCCACACCGGACGAACGGATCACTATCAAGGCGCCCAAGAAGTCTGCCGAGGCTGTCGACGTGGTCGCCGCCTAGCCTTCTGACCTGCTTGTTCCGACGGCCCCGACCGGCTCGCTCCCGGTCGGGGCCGTCGGCGTGTGCCCGACGTCCGCCGGGCTTCGGCCGTTCCGCTGCCCTTCTCCCGGTGTGGTTCGGGCCGCCCTTCGCCCTTCTCCCGCCGAGCTTCGGGCCGCGCTTTCGTCCGCGCTGTTGTTCGTGCTTTTGCCATGTGTGCGAGCCCGAGGCAGGGTAGGCGGGGAGGGTCAAGGGGGGCGAAACGGACCTCATGGTGTCGATCCGCTAGGAGAGAACCGCATGACTGTCGTCAAGAGCCCGCTGTCGGAGCCGGACCGGAAGACCGTCGGAGACGCGCTGCAAGGCGCCCTGGTGGACCTCCTGGACCTGTCGCTGCTCGCCAAGCAGGTGCACTGGAATGTCGTCGGCCCGCGCTTCCGCTCCGTCCATCTCCAGCTCGACGAGGTCGTCGACACCGCCCGGCTGCACTCCGACACGGTCGCCGAGCGGGCCTCCGCGATCGGCGTGACGCCTGACGGGCGGGCCCGCACGGTCGCCGAGACCAGCGGGATCGACACGGTGACCGACGGCTGGGTCAAGGACACCGAGGTCGTCGAGATCCTGGTCGCCGCGCTGGACGCCGTGATCGTGCGGATGCGCGAGCGGATCGAGACCACCGAGCAGCCCGATCCGGTCAGCCAGGACATCCTGATCGGGATCACCGCCGACATCGAGAAGTTCCACTGGATGTTCCAGGCCGAGAACGTCTGACGCACGGCCGGAATGTCGCTTTGCGTGCATATGTCGCAGCTGGTCGTGGCCGTGCGGCGACCCTTTCGGGTGAACGTTGCCTGGGGCCTGCCGGCGCGCGGCTAGCGATCTTGGCGGCAGGGCATCGCACCTGAGTACGGGACCCGCCGCGGGCGGCCTCCCGCCGCAACCTCGGGGGTCCGAAGGAGGCGGCCATGCGCGCACTGCGAGTTTTCGTGCTCCAGGCCACGGACCGGGTGGGGGGCTGGTCATGGGACGGGTCACGGGGTCGGTCATGGCGCCGAACATCGGTGCGGCCGCCGGGCCGGGAGACGCCGGACGGTTCTCCGGTCCGCGGTAGGGGATTCGCGGGCCGCGGTGCTGAATCCGGTGTCCGCCGTACGGGATCCGGCCGGGGCGTACGCTCCGCCGCCGTCGTGTTCGCGCTCGCCTGCGGGCTGCTGTGGTGGTGGGCGGTGCTGCGGCTGTGGATACGGCCGGAGGCCGTCGGGTCGTGGGAGGGCGCGATGGCCGCGGGCGGTTGGAGCCTCGGGCTCATACCGCTGCACGCGGTGCCGACGGTGAAGCGGCGGATGCGGGCGGCCGTGGCGGGTGACGCGGACGGGCCGTCCTTTCCGCGGGGGCCGATGGAACGGGTGCGGACCGGACGGCTGTCGCCCGACGCCGGATTCCGGGGATGCGTCCTACCAGGGCATGGCCACCCCGCCGTTGGGGCGGAGGATCTGGCCGGTGACGAAGGCGGAGGCGTCTGAGGCGAGGTAGAGCACGGCCGGGGCCACGTCCTCGGGCCTGCCGACCCGGCCCAGCGGGGACATGCGTGCCAGCGACTCCTCGGCGCGGGCCTGCGCCCTCTCGTCGAACACCCCGTCCGCGCCGGTGCCGTAGTGCGCGGTCATCGGGGTGCGGATGAAGCCGGGAGCCACGGTGTTGGCGCGGACGCCGAGCGGGCCCAGCTCGGTGGCGAGGGTCTTGGTGAGCTGGACGACGGCCGCCTTGGACACGCTGTAGCAGAGCAGGCCGCGCGCGCCCGTGTCGATCGCGCTGGACGACATCGTGATGATGCTGCCGCCGCCGCGGTCGGCCATCGCGCGGGCCGCCTCCTGGGCGCAGTGCAGCACCCCGCGGAAATTCACCGCCAGGACGCGGTCCAGGTCGTCGTCGCTGGTGTCGAGGACGCCGCTGCTGTGCATGATCCCGGCGACGGTCGCCAAGATGTCGAGGCCGCCGTGGTCCCGGACGATGCCGGCGACGGTCCGGGCGATAGCCGCTTTGTCGGTGACGTCGAGCGCCCTGGGCTCAGCCCGCCCGCCGGCCTCATCGATCAGCGCCGCCGTCTCGCGTACCCCCGGCTCGTCCCGGTCCGCGCACACCACGACCGCGCCCGCTGACGCCAGCGACCGCGCGCTGGCCCGGCCGATCCCGCTCGCCGCTCCGGTGACCAGGGCGACCCGCCCGCTGAGGTCGTACGCCGTGACCGTCATGCGTCCGACCGTACGACCGCATCTGACGGTGCGTCAATTGTCGTGCGGGGGCGGACCTTTCTGGCAGCTCGGGCACCAGTACGCGACCCGGCTCTGGTCCGCTCTGCCGTGCCGGTCGGTCCTGACCGTGGTGCCGCAGCGCAGACACGGCCGGTTCGCCCGGTCGTAGACCCAGTGCGTACGGCCGCGCCGCGTATCGCCCGTGGTGATGTGGCCGGGGCGCTCCTTGTTCGCCTCCAGCAGCCGCTTCGCCAGCGCGACCACCTTCTCCGGCGCCCTGACGTCGCCGACCGCCGTCCACGGTGTCACCCCGCGCAGAAAACACAGCTCGACCACGTACACATTGCCGAGCCCCGCCATATTGCGCTGGTCGAGCAGCGCCTCGGCGATCTCCCGCTCCGGCTCCGCGACCAGCCGCGCCAGCGCCCGCGCCGGGTCCCAGTCGGGCCCGAGCAGATCGGGGCCCAGGTGGCCGACGGCCTCGGACTCCTGCGCGGTCGGCAGCAGCGCCAGTACCGGCAGCCGGTAGCCGACGGCCGTCCTGTGCTCCGTCTCCAGCACCGCCCTGATCTGGTGGGCGGGACCGCCGCGCCAGCGCTCACCGGGCGCGTACAGGTGCCAGGAGCCCTCCATCCGCAGATGCGAGTGGAGCGTCGCGCCGCCGTCCAGCCGGGTGAGGAGGTGCTTGCCGCGGCTCACCACTTCGAGGACCCGGCGGCCGGTCAGATCGGCTGTGGCCAATTGCGGCACCCGCAGGTCGGCCCGCACGAGGGCGCGCCCCGCCAGCGCGTCATGCAGTCGGCGGGCCGTCAGCCAGACCGTGTCTCCCTCGGGCATCTGTCCATGATGACGCGGGGCGGGGGCGGGGGTCACGTCGGGGCGGCGGCGGTTTCGGCGCGCCCCTGGGGGCGGGGTGCCTGGGGGTTCTGGTGCGGGATCAGCCGAGCAGGCGGCGTTCGGTCGCCGCGGCCACCGCGCCCGCGCGGGTGTCGACGCCGAGCTTGTCGTAGATCCGGCCGAGGTGGGTCTTGACGGTGGCCTCGCTGATGAACAGGGCGCGGGCGATGTCGCGGTTGCCGAGGCCGCGGGCGAGCTGGCCGAGGATGTCGCGCTCCCGGGCGGTCAACTGCGGTCCCGGCGCGCGCATATGGGCCATCACGCGCCCCGCGACCGGCGGCGACAGCGCGGTGCGGCCCTGCGCGGCGGCGCGGATCGCCGAGAACAGCTCCTCCGGGCGCTCGGCCTTCAGCAGGTAGCCGGTCGCGCCCGCCTCGATGGCGCGGGTGATGTCGGCGTCGGTGTCGTACGTGGTGAGGACGAGGACGTACGGGCCGCCGTGCGCCGTGCCTGTTCCGGGCGCCGTGCCTGTCCCGGGCGTGGCGGCTGCTCCGGGCGTCTCCGGCCGAACGGATTCGGCCGGTGCGTGGGCCGCTGCGGCGGCGATCCGGCGGGTGGCCTCGACGCCGTCGATGCCCGGACCGAGCTGGAGGTCCATGAGGACCACGTCCGGCCGCGTCTTCGCGGCCATCGCGACGGCCTCCTCGCCGCTGCCCGCCTCGCCCACCACCTCGATGCCGTCCGCGCTGGCCAGCAGCGCCATCAGTCCGGCACGCACCACGGCGTGGTCGTCGCAGACCACGAGACGGACGGGTCGGATCTCGGTCACGGCGCGGCCTCCAGGGCTTCGAGGGGGACGGCGACGGACAGCACGGTGCCCTCGCCGGGGGCTGACTCGATGCTCAGGGTGCCGCCGAGCTGGCCCACCCGCGCGCGGATCGCGGGCAGCCCGTGGCCGCGTACCCCGGTGGCGGCGACGGCGGCCGGATCGAAGCCGCGCCCGTCGTCGGAGACGTCGAGCAGCACCTGGTCGTCGAGGTACGTCAGCGTGAGCGTGGCGTGGGCGGCCCCGGCGTGCTCCGCGGTGTTGGCGAGCGCGCCCTGCGCGATCCGCAGCAGCGCCGACCGCGTACGGTCCGGGAGCGGTACGGGCGCGCCCTCCACGTGGCAGCGGACCGTGAGGGCCGACGGCCGGGAGCGCGGAGAGTGCTCGGAGTCGTGAGAGCCTTCGGAGCGGTCGGAGTCTCCGGAGCGGTCAGAGTCTTCGGAGTGCTGCGCGGCGAGCGCGCGCAGGGCGTTGTCCAGGTCCTGTCCGACGAGCGCGGCGGGCGCGAGGTTGTGCACGAAGCGGCGTGCTTCGGCGAGATTCTGCTCAGCCACGGCGGTGGCGGTACGGACGTGGCCGCGGGCGGCGTCCGGTGCCGTCTCCCAGACCCGGTCCGCGGCCTGGAGCAGCATCCGCTGGCTGGACAGGCCCTGCGCGAGGCTGTCGTGGATCTCCATCGACAGCCGCTGCCGTTCCGCGAGGGTGCCCTCGCGCCGTTCGGTGGCCGCCAGTTCGCGGCGGGTGCGCACCAGGTCGTCGATGAGGGCCTGCTGACGGCCGGTCTGCCGCCGCATGTGGACGAAGACGGCGGTGGCGAGGGTGGCGACGGCGGGTGGCAGCAGCACCAGATTGGGGTCCGTCCCGTCCGCCAGCCGCAACTCCGCGATGACGACGAGTACGGCGAGCACCGCCACGAGCGCCACGGCCGCCCGGGTCGGCAGCGACCGCAGGCCCGTGTAGATGAGCGGGACGGCGCACCAGGCGAAGCTCGGCGCCAGCAGGACGACGACGGTCCAGCAGGCGACCAGGGCGGCGAGGCGTGCCAGCTCCCACCTGCGGGGGAGCGGTTCGCGTCGCCGTCCGGGCCGACGGCCCGCGAACTGGAGGACCGTGAGCGCCACGCTCAGCCCGATCACCCACGGCAGGCGACCGCTGTCCGGGTGCCGGTCGACGAAGCGGATGAGGGCGCCCGCGAGGAGGACGACGAAGGCGCCGTTCATGACCGCCGCCAGCCACCAGCCGTCCGGATCGGGGCTCGGCTCCGGGTCCCGCTCCGATGCGGGCTCCGGCCTCAGCTCCCATTCCGATTCCGGCTCCGGCTGCGGCTCCGGCCGCCGGTTCGGCTCCGGCGTCCGGTTCGGCTCTGGGCTCGGGACCGGGGGCGCGTCCCGGTCCTGGCCGGGCGGCGGCGAGCTGTGCATCGGGGCTCCTGGTCGAGGGCGGGGTCGGTGCGCTGCGAGCGGTGCGGGAGGCGACCCGGTGACCGGCCGCCATTCGCAGCGTGACCTGCCGGAACGGCCCGCGCATCGACCGATCGGATGACCCGCCTGTCCTCCATCATGCCCGTGCGGGCGAGCCGTATCGCGGACCGGCGCGGCCCCGGTCCGGCCCGAGGATCGAAGGCAGAGGCGGGAACGCGAAGGCGGTCCCGCAGACCCGAGGAGTTGGAACGTCCATGAAGAAGATGTCCTCCCGTACCCGCGTCCTGACCGGTGCCGTGGCCGTCGCAGCCGTCGGCGCGGCCACCTTCGGCGCCGTCTCTGCGACCGCCGCCGCCCCGGCCGCGTCCGGCAAGGCCGCCCCCGCCTCGGCGAGCGCCGCCGCGAACAGCAAGGACACCCGTCAGGTCGACCGGCTCACCACCGCCGCCGCGACGAAGGCCGCGCAGGCGGCCCTCGACGCCGCGAACCGCGCCGGCCAGCACGTCACCGTCGCCGTCGTCGACCGGGACGGCAACATCGTCGTCACCCTGCGCGGCGACGGCGCGGGACCGCAGTCGTACGAGTCCGCCGAGCGCAAGGCGTACACCGCCGTGTCCTGGAACGCCTCCACCTCCGAACTCTCCCAGCGCCTCCAGCAGACTCCGCAGCTCAAGGACATCCCCGGCACGCTCTTCCTCGCGGGCGCCGTTCCGGTCACGGCCACGAGCGGGCCCGTCGCGGCCGTCGGCGTCGCGGGCGCGCCCAGCGGGGACCAGGACGAGCAGTTCGCCCGGGCGGGAGCGGCAACGCTCGGCCATTGAAGGCCGACGGGCGGGGGGACACTCACCCCGGCGCCCGACAGACATGAGACGTGCGGGAAGCCCGAAGCACCGGAGAAGCCGGAGAAGCCGGAGAACCCGGAGAAGCGGGAAAACCCGGAAAACCCGGAGAAGCTTTCCGGAGAAGGAGGAGACACCGGCATGGCCGACCTGAACACCAGGCTGCTGGACGCCGCCCACTGCGGCGACGCGGAGCAGGTGACCGCCCTGCTCGACGCGGGCGCGGACATCGAGACCCGCGACGACCAACGGCGCACCCCGCTGCTGCTCGCCGCACTCGCCGACCACCCCGAAGCGGCCCGCAGGCTGGTCGCCGCCGGAGCCGATCCCAACGCGCGGGACTACCGCCAGGACACCCCCTGGCTGGTCACCGGCGTGACCGGCAGCGTCGAGATGATGCGCGCCCTGCTGCCCGCGCACCCCGACCTGACCCTCACCAACCGCTACGGCGGCGTCTCCGTCATCCCCGCCTCCGAACGCGGCCACGTCGCCTACGTCCGCGCCGTCCTCGCCGAGACCGACATCGACGTCAACCACGTCAACCGCCTCGGCTGGACCGCCCTCCTCGAAGCAGTCATCCTCGGCGACGGCGGGGCCGACCACCAGGAAATCGTCCGACTCCTCCTCGCCGCCCACGCTTCCCCCTCCCTCCCCGACACCGACGGCGTCACCCCTCTCCAGCACGCCGAACGCCGTGGCTTCGACGCCATCGCCCAACAACTCCGCGCCGCGACCTGACGCAGGCCCCGGCCCCAGCCCCCTCGCCGGTCCCCGCCCCGCCGGGGCGGGCGACCGGCTGAGGCGAGCCCGCGACCGGTCGCCCAGGGCGGGGCGAGACGCACCCGACGGCGGGTGCGTCCGGGCGGCCCGCAGACCGGGGCGACTCCCTGGGGGGCCAGGTCGAGGTCCCGGCCCGCCACGACTGCCCCTCCCAGTTGCCCGCTGCTTCCGCCGCCCTGCGTCCGACCGGGCTCTATCCGCCGTCCCGCAGGCGCAGGCCCCGCGGAGTGGCGTGGAAGCCCGCGGCTTCCAGAGCACGGCCGAGCGGCGAGGTGAGGGCCGACTCACCGTTGGTCCGCTCCACCGTGAGGCGGCCCAGCGCGCCCTCGCGGACAGCCAGCGCCAGCGCGTCCGCGGCGGCCTGGAGACGTATCTCGTCGTCGGGCCACGCCAGCAGCGTCTTGCCGCCGCGCTCGACGTAGAGGGCGGGCTCTCCGTCGATGAGAACGACCAGGGCGCCGGCCTTGCGGCCCGGTTTGTGGGTGACGCCCGCAGGCTGCTCGGGCCAGGGAAGGGCCGCGCCATAGGCGTTCGCGGGGTCGGCGGCGGCGAGCACCACCGTACGGGCGCGGGAGGCGTGCTCCTCCTCGCGGTCGCGCGCCGTGCTCAGGGCGCGCAGCCGGTCGACGGCGCCGTCCATGGCGAATTGGGCCGCCCCCAGTCCCTCCACCACATAGCCGCGCCGGGCCTGCCCGGTCTCCTCGAAGGCCGCGAGCACCCGGTAGGCCGCGGAGAAGCCGCCCGCGACGCCCTCGGCGGCCACCGCGCCCCGGGTGACCACGCCGTGCCGGTCGAGCAGCGTGTGGGTGAGGGCGTGCGCCCGCAGCGTCGGGTCGGGCTCGGCGGACGGTACGAGGGACCAGCGGCCCGCGGTGGTCGGCGGACCGGAACGGGACGCCGTCGCACGCGGGGCGCGGGTCGCCAGCGAGCTGTACCGACCGCGCGGCACGGAGCGCGGTGCCCGGTGCGCGGTGGAACCCGCCGTGCGGCCCGAGCCGAGGAGCGCCCTGAGCGGCGACAGGGTGTCGTTGGTGAGCCGTCCCGACCAGGCCAGGTCCCAGACGGCGTCGGCCAGTTGGGGATCGGTGGTGTCCTGCCCCGCGGCGCGCACCTGCTCGGCGATCTGCCGGAAGAAGAGACCGTAGCCGCCGGACAGCGCGGCCAGCACCGCCTCGTGCAGCGGGGACAGCTCCGACGGCTGCGGGGCGGGCAGCAGCAGGGGGGCGCTGTCGGCGAGGTAGAGCGACACCCAGCCGTCCTTGCCCGGCAGGGCGCCCGCCCCGGCCCACAGGATCTCGCCGGAGGCCGTCAACTCGTCCAGCATCGCCGGGTTGTAGCCCGTCACCCGGGACGGCAGCACCAGCTTCTCCAGCGCCGACGCGGGTACGGACGCGCCCTGCAACTGCTCCACGGCCCGCACCAGCCCGTCCGGACCGCGCAGGCTGTGCGTGCCCACGTGCTGCCACTGCGGGAGGAAGACGCCGAGCGTGGCGGGCGGCACGGGCTCCAACTCCTGCCGCAGCGCGGCCAGCGAGCGGCGCCGCAACCGCCGCAGCACCGTCGCGTCGCACCACTCCTGGCCCGCGCCGCCCGGCCGGAATTCGCCCTGCACCGTACGGCCCGCCGCCGTCAGCCGTTGCAGCGTCCCGTCCGCCACCGCGGCGCCCAGGCCGAATCTCCCGGCCGCCTCCTTGGTCGTGAACGGCCCGTGCGTGCGCGCGTACCGGGCGAGCAGATCCCCCAGCGGGTCCTTCACCGGCTCGGTGAACGCCACCGGCACGCCCACCGGCAGCGCCGTACCGAGCGCGTCCCGCAACCGCCCCGCGTCCTCGACCGCCGCCCAGTGCTCCGCCCCGGCGATCCGCACCCGGATCGCCCGCCTTGCCGTCTCCAGCTCCTCCGCCCACCCCGGCTCCGCGCCCCGCGCGGCCAACTCCGCGCCGGTCAGCGGTCCGAGCACCCGCAGCAGATCCGCGACCCCCTCGGCGCTCTTCACCCGCCGGTCCTCGGTCAGCCACTGCAATTCGGTGTCCAACTCGGCCAGGACATCGGCGTCCAGCAACTCGCGCAGCTCCGCCTGGCCCAGCAGTTCCGCCAACAGCCGCGAGTCCAGCGACAGCGCCGCGGCCCGCCGCTCCGCCAGCGGCGAGTCGCCCTCGTAGAGGAACTGCGCCACATAGCCGAACAGCAGCGAGCGGGCGAAGGGCGAGGGCTCGGGTGTGGTCACCTCGACCAGCCGCACCCTGCGGGCCTCGATGTCGCCCATCAGCTCCACCAGACCCGGCACGTCGAAGACGTCCTGAAGGCATTCGCGGACCGCCTCGAGGACGATCGGGAAGGAGCCGAACTCCGAGGCGACCTGGAGCAGTTGCGAGGCGCGCTGGCGCTGCTGCCACAGCGGGGTGCGCTTTCCGGGGTCGCGGCGCGGCAACAGCAGGGCGCGTGCGGCGCACTCGCGGAACCGGGAGGCGAACAGGGCCGAGCCGCCCACCTGATCGGTGACGAGCTGTTCGACCTCGCCCTTGTCGAAGGCGACATCCGCCGCGCCCACCGGCGACTGCTCGGGGTCGAACTCCGCTCCGCGCAGCACCGGATCGGAGTCCAGCAGGTCCAGGCCCATCAAGTCGGCGTCCGGCAGCCGCAGCACGATCCCGTCGTCGGCGTGCATCGCCTGGGCGTCCAGGCCGTAGCGCTCCTGGAGCCGCGCGCCGAGCGCCAGCGCCCACGGCGCGTGCACCTGCGCGCCGAAGGGGGAGTGGATGACGACCCGCCAGTCGCCCAACTCGTCGCGGAACCGCTCGACCACGATCGTCCGGTCGTCCGGCACATGACCGCACGCCTGCCGCTGCTCGGCCAGATACGACAGCACATTGTCCGTCGCCCAGGTGTCGAGACCGGCCGCCGTCAGCCGCTCCCTGGCCCGCTCCGGTGCCAGCGCGCCCACCTCGCGCAGGAACGCGCCCAGCGCACGGCCGAGTTCGAGCGGGCGGCCGAGCTGGTCGCCCTTCCAGAACGGCAGCCGTCCCGGCACTCCCGGCGCGGGCGAGACCAGGACCCGGTCGCGAGTGATGTCCTCGATGCGCCACGAGGTGGTGCCCAGGGTGAAGACGTCCCCGACCCGGGACTCGTACACCATCTCCTCGTCCAGTTCCCCGACCCG
Organism: Streptomyces sp. NPDC003300; assembly: GCF_040610915.1. Classification (NCBI taxonomy): domain Bacteria; kingdom Bacillati; phylum Actinomycetota; class Actinomycetes; order Kitasatosporales; family Streptomycetaceae; genus Streptomyces; species Streptomyces sp. NPDC003300. The sequence goes on from NZ_JBEXNE010000008.1 coordinate 28,391, forward strand.
GCCGCCGCCCTTCTTCGGGTCGGAGCCCGCCAGGAACACCCCGAACAGCCCGCGGTCGGGGATCGTGCCGCCGGAGGTGACGGCGAGCCGCTGGGTGCCGGGGCGTCCGGTCACCGTGTTCGCCACCCGGTCCCACACCAGGCGCGGGCGCAGCTCGGCGAAGGCGTCCGAGGGGTAGCGCCCGGCCAGCATGTCGAGGACCGCGATGTAGGCGGAGTGGGGCAGCGCCGAGAACGGCGCCGCACGCCGCACCAGGGCCAGCAGGTCGTCCACGTCCCAGGTGTCGAGCGCGGTCATCGCCACGATCTGCTGGGCCAGCACGTCCAGCGGATTCGCGGGCACCCGCAGCGACTCGATCGCGCCCTGCCGCATCCGCTCGGTCACCACGGCGGACTGCACCAGGTCACCGCGGTACTTGGGGAAGACCACCCCGGTGGAGACCGCTCCCACCTGGTGCCCCGCGCGCCCGACCCGTTGCAGACCGGAGGCGACCGAGGGCGGCGACTCCACCTGCACCACCAGATCGACCGCGCCCATGTCGATCCCCAGCTCAAGGCTGGAGGTCGCGACGACCGCCGGCAGCCGCCCCGCCTTCAGATCCTCTTCCACCAGGGCCCGCTGCTCCTTGGACACCGAGCCGTGGTGTGCCCTGGCCAGCACCGGCGGCGTGCCCTTGGCCGCGCCGGACTGGGCCATGATCTCGGCGGGGGAATGCGCCTCGGGCAGGGCCTCGCCCTCGGCCCGCTCGTAGGCGATCTCATTGAGCCGATTGCACAGCCGCTCCGCCAGACGGCGCGAATTGGCGAAGACGATCGTGGAGCGGTGCGCCTGCACCAGGTCGGCGATCCGCTCCTCCACATGCGGCCAGATCGAGGCCCGCTCGGCGGGACCCGCCGCCGGCCCGGTGTGCTCGGCCACCGGGGAGCCGCCCAGCTCGCCCAGATCCTCCACCGGCACGACCACCGACAGGTCGAACCGCTTCTGCGACGGCGGCTGGACGATCGTCACCTTGCGGCGCGGCGACAGATAGCGGGCGATCTCGTCCACCGGCCGGACGGTCGCCGACAGCCCGATCCGGCGGGCGGGCCGGTCAAGGAACTCGTCCAGCCGCTCCAGGGAGAGCGCCAGATGCGCCCCGCGCTTGGTGCCCGCGACCGCGTGCACCTCGTCCAGGATCACCGTCTCGACCCCGCTCAGCGCCTCCCGCGCGGCGGAGGTGAGCATCAGGAACAGCGATTCGGGGGTGGTGATCAAAATGTCCGGCGGTCTGGTCACCAGCGCCCGCCGCTCCGCCGGAGGCGTGTCGCCCGAGCGGATGCCGACCCGGACCTCGGGCTCCGGCAGTCCCAGCCGTACCGACTCCTGCCGCAGCCCGGCGAGCGGGCTGCGCAGATTTCGCTCGACGTCCACCGCGAGCGCCTTCAGCGGCGACACGTACAGCACCCGGCACCTGCGGCGGGCCTCGGCGGGCGGCGGGGTGCTGGCCAGCCGGTCCAGGGCGGCGAGGAAGGCCGCCAGCGTCTTGCCGGAGCCGGTCGGCGCGACGACCAGCACGTCGGAGCCCTCGGCGATGGCCGACCACGCCCCGGCCTGGGCGTCGGTGGGCTCGCTGAACGCCCCCGTGAACCACGCGCGGGTGGCCGGGGAGAACGCGTCGAGACTGCTGCGACTGGACATGGCATCCATCCTGCCTCGCCGCACCGACACCGCGCGGCGGCCGACCCCTCAGCCTGTGGATAACTCGCTGGACGCCCCGGCCCGCCACCGGTCCACAATGGCCGTGTGACGGTGCGAGAGCAGGCCAGGTACTGGGAACACCCCGGACTGCCCGGAGTCGACCTGCTGCGTGCCCGCTATGTCCGGCACACCTTCACCCGGCACGCCCACGACAGCTACGTGATCGCGGCGGTCACCGGAGGCGTCGAGGGCATCGGGCTGCCCGGCGGAGCCGAGCGGGCGGGCGCGGGCGGAGTCGTCCTGATCAACCCCGAGACCCCGCACACCGCCTACGCGGGCGTCGAGGAGGGCTGGAGCTACCGGGTCCTCTACCCCTCGCCCGCCGTGGTCGCCGCCGTCGCTGCGGAGACCACGGCGCTGCGCGGCACCCCCTCCTTCAACGCCTCGGTGCTCGACGACCCCGTGACCGCCCGCATGATCGCCGACGTCCACCGCGCCGCCGAAGGGGACAACGCGCTCGCCGCCGACACGCAGCTGCGCCTCGTCGTCGCCCGGATGCTCGCCCGCCACGCGAACTCCGCGGCCCTCGGACCCGCGCCCGTCGCGGGCGCGGGCGTCGCGGCCCGCGCCCGCGACCTGCTGGCCACCCGCCTGGCGGCCCCGCCGAGCCTGGAGGAACTGGCCCGTGAGGTCGGCACCGGCCCCTTCGCCCTGCTGCGCGCCTTCAAGGCCGCCTACGGGCTGCCGCCGCACGCCTGGCTGACCAGCGAGCGGGTCAGGGCCGCCCGCCGCCTGCTCGACACAGGCGTCAGCCCGGCCGACACGGCCGCCGCCGTCGGCTTCACCGACCAGCCCCACCTCAACCGGCACTTCGCCCGGATCGTCGGCGTCCCGCCCGGCGCCTACCAACGCGAGCGCAAGAACGTACAAGACCCGCCGTCCCGCCGTCCCTAGCCTCATGCGGGTGACGGGACATCCGATAGCCACAGAACCCGCGGAATCCGCCGACCGCAGAGAATCCACCGGGCCGGCGGACCGGCAGCCACGCTCCGCGCGCGCCCAGGTCGTCCGCGACGCCCTCGGGGTGGGCGTCGCCGTCGGGCTCTCCGGCTTCGCCTTCGGCGTGACCTCCGCCGGAGCCGGGCTCGCACTCGCCCAGACCTGCGCCCTGTCCCTGCTGGTGTTCACCGGAGCGTCGCAATTCGCCCTGGTCAGCGCCCTGGGGGCGGGTGGCAACCCCTTCGCGGCAGCCGCGGGAGCCTTCTTCCTCGGCACCCGCAACGCCTTCTACGGGCTCCGGCTCTCCCAGCTCCTCCGCCTGCCCGCCGCGATACGGCCGCTGGCCGCGCAGTGGGTCATCGACGAGACCTCCGCGGTCGCGCTGGCGCAGAAGGACCGCGCCTCCGCGCGGCTGGGCTTCACCGTCACCGGAGGCAGCCTCTACGCCCTGTGGAATCTGACCACCCTCATCGGCGCCCTGGGCGCCTCGGCGCTCGGCGACCCCGCTTCCTGGGGGCTGGACGCGGCAGGCCCCGCCGTCTTCCTCGCGCTCCTCGCCCCCATGGTCAAGGGGCGCGCCGAACGGGCGGTCGCCGCGGTCGCCGTCCTCCTCGGCCTTGTCTGCCTGCCACTCCTGCCTGCCGGAGTCCCGGTCCTGGTCGCCGCCCTGGCAGCGCCCCTCGTCCTGGCCGTCACCCGCGCGAAGCGCACCGGAAAGGACGCGTCAGGAACCGTACGGAAGCCGGAACGGGCACCAGCACAGGCACCAGCAAAGGCACCAACAAAGGCACCAGCACGGGCATCGGCATCGGCACCGGCACGCGAAGAGGGAGAGACAGCGGAATGAGCACAGGAGCGAGTACCTGGATCGCCGTCATCGTGACGGCCCTCGGCTGCTACGCGGTCAAACTGCTGGGCCTGTCCGTACCGGCGGGATTGCTGGAACGCCCCGTGGTCAAGCGCCTCGCCGCGCTCGTGCCCATCGCGCTCCTCGCCGCGCTCACCGCCCTCCAGACCTTCGGCACCAGCGGACTGCGGCTGGCCGTGGACGCGCGCTCGGCCGGGCTCGCGGCAGCGGCCGTCGCCCTCCTGCTGCGGGCGCCCTTCCTCGTGGTGGTGGCCGCGGCCGTCGTCGTGACCGCGGCCGTACGGGCCGTTTCCGGCATGTGAGCCACGGGCCGGTCCTCCGCGACATCCGGTGCCCGGTCACCGGCGTAAGGACCGGGCACCTGGATCAGCGCCCCTTACCCGCGCGGCCTCGCCGTCAGCCCAGACGGCCGTACGCGCGCAGCGTCCGCAGCGCCTCGATCGTCACCATGGGCCGCCCTTCGAGGGCGGAGCCCGGCGCCCACTCGCGCCAGGTGATCGGCCAGCCGCCGTCGTCGCCCTGCTGCCCCGCGAGATGGTCCAGCGACCGTTCCATCTCGGTGTCGGTGAACCACGACCGGGCGGCCGAGTCGGGGGAGGGCGCGAAGTCGTGGGCGAAGTGGTGTTCGCCCGGCGCGTATCCGGTCGGCGGCGCGACCCGCCCGGCGCGCTCGGGCTCCAGCAGCGCCAGACCCTGCTCTCGCACCAGTCGTCCCAGCCGCTCCACCGCGCCCTGCGCACGCGGCCGGTCCTGCGCCGAGGCCAGGAACGCCAGCGAGGCCAGCACCTCGTAGGGATGCGTCCGGTCCAGGGCGTCGATCGCCGCCCAGCAGAAGTCCGTCGACCTGAACAGCCACGCGTGCCACACCTCGTTGCGGCGCAGCAGCCCCACCACGGGCCCGGTGGCGAGCAGGTCACCGGGCGGGTCGTCGGAGATCCGCATCCAGGGCGCGTACGGATAGCCGCGCAAGGACGCGTCGACCGCGGGCAGCGCGCCCTCCGCCGTCGAGCACGCCGTCAGATAGCGGCAGATGCGCTCGGCCCTGCCGCCCCTGCACCGGTCGATCTCGTCCAGCACCCGCAGCGCGTACGCCACGTGCAGCGGCTGGCTCACCGGGCCGCGCAGGTCGGGCTCCAGCGCGTGGCCGTATCCGGCGTCGTCATTGCGGTACGCGTCGAGCGCGGTCTCGACCGCGTCGCCGTCGCCGTCGCCGTCGAGGAAGTGGAAGGCGAACCTGCGCTGCTCGAGCACACGGGCGGTGAGCCACACGAACTGCTCGGCGCGACCTAGCGGGGTTGCTGGCATGCGCGCACCCTAGGGCGTGCGCGGCGGCCTGAACACGGCTGAGCCGAGGAGCCACCCGGCTGTGTGACGGTACGCGTGCGGGCGCGGGATACTGGCAGTCATGCGGTTGACGATTTTCTGGGAGCGGATGCGCGCGCACTTCGGCGACGCGTACGCCGATTCCTTCGCGCGGGACCATGTGATGGCCGAATTGGGCGGCCGTACGGTGCATCAGGCGCTGGACGACGGCTGGGAGGCCAAGGACGTCTGGCGCGCGGTGTGCGCCTCGATGGACGTGCCCGCCGCCAAGCGCTGACGCGGCGTCGCGAGCGGAGCGACGGATTCAGGAGTGGCCCGACACCCCCGGCGGGTCGCTTGACATCAAATTCGAACATCCATTCTTATGGCTTGTGCCGGGTGGATTTCCGTGGTGACGAAGCGTGTTTCCGCCGGAGTTATCCACAGCACGGGGCGACGGCCGGGCGCGTTGTCAGTGCCAGGCGCTAGCGTCGTGGACGTGAAGCGATCGAACCAGACATCCCGGGTGGAGCCCATGGCAGGAAACGACCGCGAGAAGGCGCTCGACGCCGCGCTCGCGCAGATTGAACGGCAGTTCGGCAAGGGCGCGGTCATGCGCCTGGGCGACCGGCCGAACGAACCCATCGAAGTCATCCCCACCGGATCGACCGCTCTTGACGTGGCACTCGGCGTCGGCGGACTGCCGCGCGGCCGAGTGGTGGAGGTCTACGGCCCGGAGTCCTCCGGTAAGACGACCCTCACCCTGCACGCGGTGGCCAACGCCCAGCGGGCGGGCGGCACGGTGGCGTTCGTGGACGCCGAGCACGCGCTGGACCCCGACTACGCCAAGGCGCTCGGCGTCGACACGGACAATCTGATCCTGTCCCAGCCGGACACCGGCGAGCAGGCGCTGGAGATCGTGGACATGCTGGTCCGCTCCGGCGCTCTCGACCTCATCGTGGTCGACTCCGTGGCAGCCCTCGTGCCACGGGCCGAGATCGAGGGCGAGATGGGCGACTCGCACGTGGGTCTCCAGGCCCGCCTGATGAGCCAGGCCCTCCGCAAGATCACCAGCGCGCTCAACCAGACCAAGACCACCTGCATCTTCATCAACCAGCTCCGCGAGAAGATCGGTGTGATGTTCGGCTCGCCGGAGACCACCACCGGTGGCCGCGCGCTGAAGTTCTACGCCTCCGTCCGGCTCGACATCCGCCGGATCGAGACCCTCAAGGACGGCACCGAGGCGGTCGGCAACCGTACCCGCGTCAAGGTCGTCAAGAACAAGGTCGCGCCGCCCTTCAAGCAGGCCGAGTTCGACATCCTCTACGGCCACGGCATCAGCCGTGAGGGCGGCCTGATCGACATGGGCGTGGAGCACGGCTTCGTCCGCAAGTCCGGCGCCTGGTACACGTACGAGGGCGACCAGCTCGGTCAGGGCAAGGAAAACGCGCGCAATTTCCTGAAGGACAACCCCGACCTGTCGGACGAGATCGAGAAGAAGATCAAGGAGAAGCTCGGCGTCGGCGTGCCGAAGGTCGAGGCGCCGGGCGCACAGCCCGGGGCGGACGCGGCAGGGCCCGCGGCCGTGGCCAAGACCGACGCGCCCAAGGCCGAGGTCCCCGCGCCCAAGGGCGCGAAGGCGACCAAGGCGACCGCCGCCAAGGCCTGACGCCGTGGCGCGCAGGTCCCCTGAGCGCGGCGGCTCTTCCGAGTCGAGGGCCTCGCGAGAGCCGCCGCTCGATCCCGAGGAGCAGGCGCGGGCGCTGTGCCTGCGCCTGCTCACCGGGACGCCCCGCACCCGCAGGCAGCTCGCCGACGCCCTGCGCAAGCGCGAGATCCCGGACGAGGTCGCCGAGCACGTCCTGGAACGCTTCCAGGACGTGGGGCTGATCGACGACCAGGCGTTCGCCAACTCCTGGGTGGAGTCCCGGCACCGCGGCCGGGGTCTCGCCCGCCGTGCCCTCGCACAGGAGCTCCGCCACCGCGGAGTGGACGCGGAGCTGGTGAACGAAGCGGTCGGACTGCTCGACCACGACCAGGAGGAGCAGACCGCCCGCGAGCTGGTACGCCGCAGGCTGCCGGGCACCCGCGGGCTGGACCGCGACAAGCGGATCCGCCGCGTCGCGGGCATGCTCGCCCGCAAGGGCTACTCCGAGGGCCTGGCCCTCCGGGTGGTGCGGGAAGCGCTCGCCGCCGAGGGCGTCGAGGAGGAGCTCGAAGAGGAGCCGTGGGAGTGACGGCGGCGAGGACGGCGGAATCCTGGAAGGCGAGGGAGTACGAAGGCCCCGCCACCGGACGTCGCCCTGCCGCCAGGGCCTCCGAAAACCGCCCCGCCGTCCGGCACCGGGACCATCCGCCAAGGGAGACGGTGCCGGTGACCGGCAGCCCCGGCGGGCTGACGGTGACCGTCCGGCAGGGCGTGCCCGGCCCGGCTGCTACCGGGTGTGCCCGCTGACCCGCGTGCCCGCCGCGCCGCCGGGCCCGCCGCCTTCACCGTCACCGTCACCGTCGTCGGAGTCCGGCTCCGTACCTTCGCTGCCCGCCGGCACCGGCGGACCGCCGCGGGCCAGGTCGGCGTACGAGTACAGCTCCGCGGGGCGGCAGCCCACCATCGCCGTGACCAGGCGCCCGTCCGGCCGGATCAGCAGCACACTGTGCGCGGTCGCCCCCGGATACGTCTCGGCGACGACCAGCTCCGCGCGGGTCGGCAGCGCGGCGACCGCGGAGGCGAGCCGGGGCATGAGCCCGGCGGTCAGCCAGTGACGGCTGTCCCACACCCCCGTACCGGGCGCGATCAGCACCACGATCAACCCCCGGCCGAGCCGGTCCCGCAGCCGTCCGACGGTGCCGTCGAGCGCGGTCACCGACACATCGGTCACCGCACCGCCCGGCGGCGTGTCGCACCCGGCGACCAGCGGCGACGGCCCGGACTTGCCGCCTCCGGAGCGCGGCGCGGGCAGCGCGAGCGGCGAGCGCCCGTAGACCGAGGACGCGGCGGCGGACCCCCGGCCGAGATGGCTGTCGGTCAGCAGCTCCGCCTGGCCGCGCGCCGAGCCCGACAGCACCGCGTGCCGTACCGTCTGCCACGCGCCACTGGCCCGCAGCAGCGGAAGCGCCTGGTCGGTGGCGCGCAACCGGGCGCCGACCGCCCCGCGCCGCTCCGCCTCGTAGCTGTTCAGCAGTATCTTCGACGCGCCGTCGTGCCAGGCCAGCGAGAGCTTCCAGGACAGATTCTCCGCGTCCCGCAGCCCCTCCTCGACGCTCTGCGCGCCGAGCGCGCCCATCAGGTGTGCGGCGTCCCCGGCGAGGAAGACCCGCCCCCTGCGCCAGCGCCTGGCCAGCCGCTGGTGCACCGGGTAGTCGGCCGAGCCGACGAGTTCGTACGGGACGACGCTGCCGCACCAGGCGGTGAGCGTGGACCGAAGCCGTTCCACCAGCGCGTCGGACGTGAGCAGCCGTCCCTGCGGGGGCAGCAGCCAGTCCAGCCGCCACAGGCCGTCCGGCAACGGACGGGCCGTCACCTCCTGGCCCGCGGGCGCCCCCGGCGGGTCGCGGTGCAGCAACGCCACACCCGGTTCGGGGAGTTCCGCGCGGATCACCGCCACCGCGTGCCGGTCGACGGCGGTGCGGCCGGGGAAACGTACGCCCGTCAGCTTGCGGACCGTCGAACGGGGACCGTCGCAGCCGACCAGGAAACTGCCGCGCCACCAGGTGTCGTGCGACCCGCGGGTGTGCACGGTGATCCCGAGACCGTCCTGCTCGAAGGCGTCCACCCGGCAGCCCGGCACGATTCGCACCGACCCGCAGGCGAGCAGCGCGTCGCGCAGGCCGCGCTCCAATTGGTGCTGCGCGATGTGCGTGGGGGAGTCCTGCGGTCCGAATTCGACGCGCAGCACTTCCGTACGACGGCGCAATGTGCGCCAGGCCGACCAGGAGGCTCCGTCGCCGCGGACACCGGCGTAGCCGAGCCGTTCGACGAACGCGACCGTGTCGGGGCCGAGGACCGCGGTGCGTGGGCGCCGTAACCCGTCGGCATCGGTCAGCGCCTCCGCCTCGTCGAGGACGATGACGGGGACGTCGCGGCGGGCCAGAGCGAGGGCGAGGGCCAGGCCCACGGGACCCGCCCCCGCGACGATCACCGGGTCCATGGAGAGGCCCCCGGAAGAAGTGCGGTCACAAAGCGTATGCAACCCACTGCGCCTTCCCACGTCAAGCGACGGTCCCGCCTCGGCGCGGTGCGCCGCTCCACGCGCCCTCCGTGCCCCGTGCGCGCCCTCGGGCACCTCCGGTGCGTACCGGGTCGGTAACGGTCCACCGCGCGAGCCGGTAGGGCCTTGACGCACCCCGTGCCGATCGGCGTGGATTCGGTCCACAGGTACCGCTACCGCACACGAACAACACGATCAGCCGAAATGATCATAAGACCGGATGAACAGGGAGGTTGACGATGCGACTGCTCCTCGTGGAGGACGACGACAGGGTCGCCTCCGCCCTCTCCGCGGTCCTCGGCAAGCACGGCTTCGACGTGCGGCACGCCCGCAGCGGCGAGGAGGCGATCCAGGCGCTGCTGCCCGGCGACGGCCCCGCGTACGACTGTGTCCTGCTCGACCTGGGGCTGCCCGACCAGGACGGTTTCGAGGTGTGCAGCCGGATACGCCGCCGTACCGCGACCCCGGTGATCATGGTGACCGCGCGGGCCGACGTACGCTCCCGGATCCACGGCCTCAACCTGGGCGCGGACGACTACGTGGTGAAGCCGTACGACACGGGCGAGCTGCTGGCGCGGATCCACGCCGTGAGCCGCCGCCCGCCGCTGAACGCGCAAGGCGCCGCCGGGCCGACGGCCACCGGCGCGACCGTCGCGGGCACCGGAGTGCTGGCCGCCGCGCGGACCGGCGAGACCGGCCCGCAGGAGAGCGCCAAACTGCTGCTCGGCACGGTCACCATCGAACTGTCCACCCGCCGCGTCACCGTGGAGGGCGATCTGATCGCCCTCACCCGCAAGGAGTTCGATCTGCTGTCGCTGCTCGCCAAGCGGCCGGGTGTCGTCTTCCGCAGGGAGCAGATCATCAGCGAGGTGTGGCGCACCGCGTGGGAGGGTACGGGTCGCACCCTTGAGGTCCATGTGGCGTCCCTGCGCTCCAAGCTGCGGACCCCGGCGATGATCGAGACGGTGCGCGGGGTCGGATACCGGCTCGTCGTCCCCGTCGGCTGACCCGTCGAGGCCACCACCTTGCGCTCCCGCCTGCTCCCGCTGCTCATCGTGCTGATGGCCGGTGTCCTGCTGGCCCTCGGCTTCCCGCTGGCCGCCAGCCAGGCCGCGTCCCAGCAGCAGCGCGTCGTGGTCGACCGCATCGACGACACCACGCGCTTCGCGGCGCTCGCGCAGTACGTCACCGCGCGGGACGAACAGACCGCCGTGGACAGCGCCGACGACGAGCGGCTGCACACCCTGCGCACCGAACTCACCCGCTACAAAGAGCTGTACGGCATCGACGCCGGAGTCTTCTACCGCGACCGCACCGCGATGGCGGCCGCGCCCGGCGACTGGAAGGTGCCGGACGAGGGCGAGCTGTTCGACGCCTACAACTCGGCGCTGCTCGGCCGCCGCACCCACGACCCCCGCCAGGTGTGGCCGTGGCAGACCCGCAAACTCGCCATCGCCTCGCCGATCGTCCGGGACGGGGACGTCGTCGCCGTCGTCGTGACCGATTCGCCGACCGGCGCGCTGCGCTCCCGCATCCTGCACGGCTGGCTGCTGCTGGCGGCCGGGGAGCTGGCGGCGATGGCCATCGCCGTGCTCTTCGCCGTCCGACTGACCGCCTGGGTGCTGCTTCCGGTCGCCACCTTGGACCGCGTCACCCACGACATCGCGACCGGCCGGATGAAGTCGCGTGTCGGAACGGCGGGCGGCCCGCCGGAACTCCGCCGCCTGGTCCGTTCGTTCAACGAGATGGCCGACAACGTCGAGGAAGTCCTCGACCAGCAGCGGGCCTTCGTGGCGGACGCGTCGCATCAGTTGCGCAATCCGCTCGCCGCACTGCTGCTGCGGATCGAATTGCTCGGCCTGGAACTGCCTGACGGCCACGACGAGGCCGAGGCGGTGAAGGAGGAGGGGCACCGGCTCGCCCAGGTGCTCGACGACCTGCTGGGCCTGGCGCTCGCCGAACGCTCCGGCAGTCATCTGGCCGTCACCGATCTCGCCGCGCTCGCCCGTACCCGCTCGGCGGCCTGGCGACCCGTCGCCGACCAGGCGGGAATCTCCGTGGAGTTCACAGTGGAGGGGGAGGACTCGGAGGACCGGGGAGGTGAGAGCGCGGGGGAGCGGGCGGGCGAGAGCCCGGGGGAGCGGGCGGCGCTCAAGGTGACCGGGTGGGCCGACGCGGTCGCGCTGTCCAGCGCCTTGGACGCGGTGATCGACAACGCGATCAAATTCACCCCGCGCGGCGAGGCCGTCCATGTGCGCGTGGCGGCGGACGACCAGCGCACCGCGATCTCCGTCGCCGACAGCGGCCCCGGTCTGACGGACGAGGAACTCGCCAGGATCGGCGATCGTTTCTGGCGCAGCGCCCGCCACCAGAATGTGCACGGCTCCGGCCTCGGCCTGTCCATCGCCCGCGCCCTGCTGAGCCAGGGCGGCGGCGCCATCAGTTACGGGCGGCGCGACCCGCACGGCCTGGAGGTCATCCTGACGGTGCCGAGGACGGCGCCGGTCGGGGTGTGACCGTCCGGTTGTCGGATCGTACGACCGTCTGATCATGACCACGGAGTGCGCGGCGGGGTGAGCGCGCGGCGCGGCCGAGGTCGCGGCGGAGCACCCGCTACGGCTTCACCGACCGGTAGTACCGCTCCGCGCCGACGTGCAGCGGCAGCGGATCGGTGAACACCGCGGTCCGCAGGTCCACCAATTGCGCGGCGTGCACCTCCTTGCCGATCGCGTCCCGGCTGTCGATCACCGCACGGGTGAGCCGTTCGACCAGGCCGGTGTTCGCGCGGTCCGTGGTGACCAGCAGATTGGCGACGGCGATGGTGGCGATCGCCTGCCCCTTCTGCGCCTGCGGATACGCGTCGGCGGGCATCACGGCCTGCCGGTAGTACGCCATCTGCGGTCCCATGGAATGCAGCTTCGCCACCAGGTCGCCGAGTTGGACGAGCTTGATGCCCGGCGAGGAGTGCGCCATCTCGGCCACGGCGGCGGTCGGCAGCCCGCCCGACCAGAAGAACGCGTCCAGTTGCTTGTCGCGCAGCATCGCGGGCGCCTGGTCGATGCCGACCGGTATCGCGTCCACATCCTTGGTGATGTCCAGGCCCGCCGCCGCGAACAGCCGCCTGGTGATCAGATTGACCCCGGAGTCCGCCTGGCCGACCCCGACCCGCAGCCCGCGCAGATCGCGCGCGGACCGCACCGTGGAATCGCTCGGTACGACAAGCTGCATGTAGTCGTCGTAGAGCCGGGCGCAGGCGCGCAACTGGTCCTTGCCGGGACCGTCGTAATCGGCGACGGCGTCGGCCGCGGCGATGGTGAAGTCCGCCCGTCCTGACGCCACCCGCTTGATGTTGTCGACCGAGCCCTCGGTGTGCACGAGATTGACCCGCACTCCCGGCAGCGCGGTGTGCAGATCGCCCTTGAGGAGCAGCCCGTACTTCTCGTACACCCCGCTGGCGACCCCGGTGGCCAGCGACATCGGCGCCCGCGGATACGAAGGCCCCGCGTTCGGCAGCAGCCACCACAGCAGGAGGGCGAGCACGGAGACCCCGGCCAGCAGCGCCTGGAGCACGCGCCGCCGCCTGCCCAGCGCGGCATCGCGCAGGCGTACGACGGGGCGGGGGAGGTCCATGCATGGGGATCCTGCCAGCCGGGCGGGAATCGGGGAAGGGCGGTCGGCGGCGGCCGGTCCCGGGAAGGCGGGGGCGCCGGGCCCCGGCGACCACGTACTCTGGGTGATTGTTATGAGCGCGCGTACTTACGAGGTCCGCACCTACGGGTGCCAGATGAACGTCCACGACTCCGAGCGGCTGTCCGGCCTTCTGGAGGACGCGGGGTATGTCCGCGCGCCTTCCGACGCCGACGGCGCGGATGTCGTCGTCTTCAACACCTGCGCGGTGCGGGAGAACGCCGACAACCGGCTGTACGGCAACCTCGGCCAGCTCGTACCGAAGAAGGCCGCCAGGCCCGGCATGCAGATCGCCGTCGGCGGCTGCCTGGCGCAGAAGGACCGCGACACCATCGTGAAGCGGGCCCCCTGGGTCGACGTCGTCTTCGGCACCCACAACATCGGGCAGCTCCCGGTGCTGTTGGAGCGGGCCAGGATCGCCGAAGAGGCCCAGGTCGAGATCGTCGAGTCGCTGGAGACCTTCCCCTCGACGCTGCCCTCGCGCCGCGAGTCCGCGTACGCCGCCTGGGTCGCGGTCTCCGTCGGCTGCAACAACACCTGCACCTTCTGCATCGTCCCCGCCCTGCGCGGCAAGGAGAAGGACCGCAGGCCCGGCGACGTGCTCGCCGAGGTCGAGGCCCTGGTCTCCGAGGGCGTCGTCGAGGTCACCCTGCTCGGCCAGAACGTGAACGCGTACGGCTCCGACATCGGCGACCGCGAGGCGTTCGGCAAGCTGCTGCGCGCCGCGGGCACCATCGACGGCCTGGAGCGGATCCGCTTCACCTCGCCGCACCCGCGCGACTTCACCGACGACGTCATCGCCGCCATGGCCGAGACGCCCAATGTGATGCACCAGCTCCACATGCCGCTCCAGTCCGGCTCCGACACGGTGCTGAAGGCGATGCGCCGGTCGTACCGGCAGGATCGTTACCTCGGGATCATCGAGAAGGTGCGCGCCGCGATGCCGGACGCCGCCATCACCACCGACATCATCGTGGGCTTTCCCGGCGAGACCGAGGAGGACTTCGAGCAGACCCTGCACGTGGTGCGCGAGGCGCGCTTCGCGCAGGCCTTCACCTTCCAGTACTCCAAGCGGCCCGGCACCCCCGCCGCCGAGATGGACGGCCAGATCCCGAAGGCCGTCGTCCAGCAGCGGTACGAGCGGCTGGTCGCGCTCCAGGAGGAGATCTCCTGGGAGGAGAACAAGAAGCAGGTCGGCCGCACCATCGAGGTGCTGGTCGCCGAGGGCGAGGGCCGCAAGGACGACGCCACCCGGCGGCTGTCCGGCCGCGCGCCCGACAACCGCCTCGTGCACTTCGAGCGCCCGGCCGAGCCGGTCAGGCCCGGAGACATGGTGACCGTCGAGATCACCTACGCCGCGCCGCACCATCTGCTCGCGGAGAAGCCCGCCGCCGCCGTACGCCGTACGCGGGCGGGCGACGCGTGGGAGCGGCGCAACGCGGCCCCGGCCGCAACCGGCACGGGCGTGATGCTGGGTCTGCCGACGATCGGCGCGCCCGCCGTGACGGAGCCGGCGTCGCTGGGCGGATGCAGCGTCCAGTGACGCGCGCGGTCCCGGACACCGGTGCGCGGCCGAACGTGCCGACGCCGTTGTCCGGCGACGGCCGTCTATCCGTGAGGCCGCGCCGGTAAGGTTTCGATCATGCTGGTCGCCGCTGCCGTCTGTCCCTGCCCGCCGCTGCTGGTCCCGGAGGTGGCGGCAGGCGCCGCACCCGAACTCGACGCTCTGCGGGCCTCCTGCGCCGACGCGATCGGCGTCCTGGCCGCTTCCCGGCCCGACCGGCTGGTCGTGATCGGTCCGGCGGACCGGCCGCACCGCGGTGCTTTCGCCGAGGGCGCCACAGGCTCTTTCCGGCCGTTCGGTGTCGCGCTGGACGTCCGCCTCGGATCGGAACCCAGCGCGGAGGCCGACGTCACGGCCGAGCCCGCTGCTGAGGCCGCCGCTGAGCCCGCACGCACATTGCCGCCCTCGCTTGCCGTGGCCGCCTGGCTGCTGCGCGGCTGGCACGCCGCACCCGTCGAGGGGCTGGGTGTCGGCGAGCAACTGGAACAGCCGCGCTGCGCCGCCGCGGGCCGCGCTGTCGCCGAGGCCGCGGGACGCGTCGCCCTGCTCGTGATGGGGGACGGCAGCGCCTGCCGTACGGTCAAGGCGCCCGGCTACCTGGACGAGCGCGCCGAGCCCTTCGACGTGGCCGTGACCGCGGCCCTGGCGGCGGCCGACACCGACGCGCTCACCGCGCTGGACGCGGGGTTGGCCGATGCGCTGAAGGTGTCCGGCCGGGCGCCGTGGCAGGTGCTCGCGGGCGCGGCACAGGGCGCGGGCCTGGCGGGGGAGCTGCTGTACGAGGCGGCGCCATACGGCGTGGGCTACGCCGTGGCGACCTGGACCTGAGCCGGAGGGCTACGCGGATACCTGACCCGGAGCCCCCGTCCGGACGCGCGACTCGGACGTCCTACGGCAGGGCGCCGCGCGAGCGCTCAGACGGTCGCGTCGCCGTCCTTGCCGCTCTTGTCCTTGAGGTTGCCCAAGGCGCCCTTGGCCTTGTCCACCCCGGTGCCGATCTTGTCGCTGTACTTGCCGCCGGTCTTGGAGTCGACAGTGTGCGCCGCCTTCTCCAGCCCCGACTCGATCTTGCCGCCGTGCTGCTGCGCCAAGTCGCCGGCCTTGCTCTTCGCCAAGCCCAGCTTGTCCTTGAACGTGTCCTTGAGGCCCATGCGGCACCTTCCCAAGCATCGTGAATCCTCCGCCCTGTTTCCGACCATACCTGTGCCCGCCCTGGCCTGCTTCACGCCAATCGATCGAGGTCAGCGGCCAATGTTTGCGAGACTGGCCACGTGAAGAACCGTGTGATCGCCGTCGTCGGCCCGACCGCAGCCGGGAAGTCCGATCTGGGCGTGGCCCTGGCCCGGATCCTGGACGGCGAGGTGATCAACGCCGACTCCATGCAGCTCTACCGCGGTATGGACATCGGCACCGCCAAGCTCAGCCCGGACGAACGCCAGGGCGTGCCGCACCACCTGCTGGACATCTGGGACGTGACACAGGCCGCCAACGTTGCCGACTACCAGCGCCTCGCCCGCGTCGAGATCGACCGGCTGCACGCCGAGGGCCGGGTCCCGGTGCTCGTCGGCGGCTCCGGCCTGTACGTACGCGCCGCGATCGACGCCCTGGAGTTCCCCGGCACGGACGCGGCCGTCCGGGCCCGCCTGGAGGCCGAACTCGACATGCGCGGCTCCGGCGCCCTGCACGCCCGGCTGGCCGCGGTCGACCCCGAGGCCGCCCGCGCCATCCTGCCCAGCAACGGCCGCCGGATCGTCCGCGCCCTCGAAGTCGTGGAGATCACCGGCCGCCCCTTCGCCGCCAACCTCCCCGGCCCCGAGGGCGTCTACGACACCGTCCAGATCGGCGTCGACGTCCCCCGGCCCGAACTCGACGAACGCATCGCCCTGCGCGTCGACCGCATGTGGGAGGCCGGTCTGGTCGACGAGGTCCGCGCCCTGGAGGCCGCGGGGCTGCGCGAAGGACGTACGGCCTCCCGCGCGCTCGGCTACCAACAGGTGCTCGCCGCACTGGCCGGTGAGTGCACCGAGGACGAGGCCCGCGCCACGACCGTACGCGCCACCAAGCGCTTCGCACGCCGTCAGGACTCGTGGTTCCGCCGCGACCCGCGTGTGCACTGGCTCACGGCCCGCGGCACGGAACTCGCGCACCAGGCGCTGACGTTGCTCCAAGAAGCGGTTACAGCCTGATCACGTGATGGCATCGGGACGCTCCGGCGTCCCGGACCTGCCGGTCGACCGTGCCATCATCGAGCATCTAGCTACGGTGTCGGAGAATCGGGAGGGCGCGTGGCGATGGAAGCCGGCCCACGCGACACCCCAGCCGGGCGCGACCCCGCGGCGGAAGCCCAGATTCCCCCGGAGTTTCCGCGCAATGGCGCGATCCCCGAGTCGAGGAACACCCTGGAGCCCTTCGAGCCCCTGGACTCCCTCGGCTCCCTGGAAGCGATCGAGCCCCTTCCGCCGATGGAGGAGGGCCAGTCCTTCCGCGAGCTGCGCCCCCAGCGGCGACTGCGGATCTGGCAACTCGCCCCGATCATCGCCCTCGCGGTGAGCGGATCGCTGATGTTCGCCTTCCCCCTCGCCTTCGAATCCGGCGACGCGGGACCTGTCGTCGCCATGCTCGGCCTGCTGCTGTGCTGCTGCTCCGCCGGGTGGGGCCTGATGGCCGCCCGCCGGGTCGGCTACACCTGGCCCGGCCTGCCCGCCCGCGGCTCCGGCGCCCGTGTCGACTGGCGCTACGTGGCCGGATACACCGCGCTGATCGCCCTGCTGGCGGTGCTCGCCGTCTGGCGCGTCGCCCGGCTGCGCTGACGGCCCCGCCCACCAGCCCGTCCTCCTCCGTCGCCCGCGTACGATCGATGACGTGACTGACGCGCGCCACGACACCGCACCGCTCGCCTTCCTCAAGGGCCACGGCACCGAGAACGACTTCGTGATCGTCCCCGACCCGGACGGTCTGCTCGACCTGTCCCCGGCCGACGTCACCCGCCTGTGCGACCGGCGCGCCGGAATCGGCGGTGACGGCCTGCTGCGCGTGGTCCGCTCCGCCTGCCACCCCGAGGCCGCGGCACTCTCCGACCGGGCCGAGTGGTTCATGGACTACCGCAACAGCGACGGCAGCATCGCCGAGATGTGCGGCAACGGCGTCCGCGTCTTCGCCCGCTACCTCCAGCGCACCGGCCTCACCGACGCGGGCGACCTGTCCGTCGCCACCCGCGCCGGCGTCCGCGACGTCCACATCGCCAAGGACGCCGACGACGGCACTCCCGGCGACATCACGGTCCGCATGGGCCGCGCCACGCTTCCCGAGGGCGCCGTCACCGTCACCGTGGGCGACCGCAGTTGGCCCGCGCTCCACGTCGACATGGGCAACCCGCACGCCGTCGCCTTCGTCGACACCCTCGACCACGCCGGTGACCTCCTCCGTGCCCCCGAGGTCGCCCCCGCCGACGCCTACCCGGCGGGCACCAACGTCGAATTCGTCGTCGACCGCGGGCCGCGCCACGTGGCTCTGCGCGTCCACGAGCGCGGTTCCGGCGAGACCCGCTCCTGCGGCACGGGCGCCTGCGCCGTGATGGTCGCCGCGGCCCGCCGCGACGGTGCCGCCCCGGCCGTCACCGGCCGCCCGGTCACGTACACCGTCGACGTCCCCGGCGGCCGGCTGGTGATCACCGAGACCGCCGACGGACAGATCGAGATGACCGGACCCGCGGTGATCGTCGCCGAGGGCGTCATCGACCCGGCCTGGCGCGGCGGTCCCTCCGCCGACCCCGGTGCCTGAACCACCACCTTTCCGGCGGTATCCGACCGGGATTCCCGCACACGTTCCCTCGAACGGGTGATGGGGATCACTCTCGGCGAGAGCGTGACTGCCGCACGTGGTGGGCTCGGTAGCATCAATCACCGGCGCGGCCCCACGGGGCGTGGAGAGCGTCCGCAGCCGGTTCAGGCTGCTGGAGGTGCCCGATGAGCGCAGACAACGCGGTGGACGCCGACCGCAGTGCCGGGGCCCCGCGCCGTGGACTGCGCCGGATCGACCTGCTCAGGCTCGGCCGCGCGGCGCTGCTCGGCCCCAGCGGCCGGGATCGCGTGCCCGACGCCATCGAGCACCTCACCAAGGTGCACCGCGCGCGCCACCCCGAAGCGGGCCCCGAAGCGATCGAGACGCTGCGGCGGGCGTATGTGCTCGCGGAGTCCTCGCACCGCGGTCAGATGCGCAAGAGCGGCGAGCCGTACATCACCCACCCGCTGGCGGTCACGCTGATCCTTGCCGAACTGGGCGCGGAGACCACCACCCTGACCGCCTCCCTCCTCCACGACACCGTCGAGGACACCGATGTGACGCTCGATCAGGTACGGGAGGAGTTCGGCCAGGAGGTCAGCTATCTCGTCGACGGCGTCACCAAGCTGGAGAAGGTCGACTACGGCGCCGCCGCGGAGCCGGAGACCTTCCGCAAGATGCTCGTCGCCACCGGCAACGACGTACGCGTGATGTCGATCAAGCTCGCCGACCGGCTGCACAACATGCGCACCCTCGGGGTGATGCGCCCCGAGAAGCAGGTGCGGATCGCCAAGGTCACCCGCGATGTGCTGATCCCGCTCGCCGAACGCCTCGGCGTGCAGGCACTGAAGACCGAGCTCGAAGACCTGGTCTTCGCGATCCTCCACCCCGAGGAGCACGCCAGGACCCGGGCCATGATCGCCGCGAACGCCGCCGGACCCGACCTCCTCGCGGCTGTCGCCGAGGACCTGCGCAAGGTGCTGCGCGAGGCGGACATCGCCGCCGAGGTCGCCATCCGCCCGCGGCACGCGGTCTCCGTCCACCGCGTCCTGCTCAAGCGCGGCGGCGCGGAACTCGGCAGTTGCGACTTCGGCCGCCTGCTCGTCGTGGTCGCCGAGGACGCCGACTGCTATGCCGTGCTCGGTGAGCTGCACACCTGTTTCACCCCGGTGATCGCGGAGTTCAAGGACTTCATCGCCGCCCCCAAGTTCAACCTGTACCAGTCGCTGCACACCGCCGTCGCCGACGAGCGCGGCCGGATCGCCGAAGTCCTCGTCCGCACCCGGCGGATGCACCGGGTCGCGGAGGCCGGGGTGATCGCGCTCGGCGACCCGCACGCCGTGGAGGAGACTCCGCAGGCCGCCGAGGCCGAGCAGGGGGCGAGCGCGGCGGAGACCTGGGGGAGGGTGGACCCGACCCAACCCGGCTGGCTCGCCCGGCTGTTGGAGTGGCAGCGCGACGCCCCCGACCCCGACACCTTCTGGTCCGCTCTGCGGGACGACCTCGCCCAGGACCGCGAGATCACCGTCTTCGCCACCGAGTCCGGCGAGTCCATCGGCACGATGCGGCTGGCCGCCGGGGCGAGCTGCGTGGACGCCGCCTACGCGGTGCACGGCGAGGCCGGTCACCAGTGCGTCGGCGCCCGCGTCAACGGGCGGCTGGCGCCGCTGGGGACCCGGCTGCGCGACGGCGACACCCTCCAGCTCCTGATGGACGACTCCGCCACCTCCGGCCCCGACGCCGACTGGCTGGAGCACGCCATCACCCCGGCCGCCCGGATCGCCATCACCAGGTGGCTGACCCAGAACCCGGCGACGGCAGACGAGGACAAGCCGGCGTCGGCCCCTGCGGTACGCCCGACCCACGCCGCGGGCCAGGCGCGCGCCGCCGAACCGGTGGCGGTCACCGACCTGCCGCACGCGACCGTACGGCTGGCCCGCTGTTGTACGCCGGTGCCTCCGGACGGCCTCACCGGATTCGTCATCCGCGGCGGCACCGTCGCCGTCCACCGCGTCGAGTGTCCGAGCACCGCCCGGATGGTCACGGCGGGACGGGCGCCCGTACCCGTCCGCTGGCGCGACGACGGCCCCGCCAACGGCTTCCGGGCCACGATCCTCGCCGAGGCGCTGAGCCGCCCGCGCCTGCTCGCCGACCTCACCGAGGCCATCGCGGCCCAGGGCGTCGGGATCGTCTCGGCCGCGGTGGAGCCCCCGCAGGAGCACCGGGTGCGGCACACGTACACGGTGGAGCTGCCCGACCCCCAGGCGCTGGCGGTCCTGATGCGGGCGATGCGGTCGGTGCCGGGTGTCTATGACGTGTACCGCGCGCGACTGGCCGTCACGGCGGCGCAGCCCTGAGACCAGGGCGTACACACGCTTGGACGCGTGCGAGGACTCTCGTGAGGACGCGGGCGCGGAAGCCCGGGTGCGCACCTGCGGGGACTTCGGGAAGTAGGTCATCACTGTCTCCTTCGATCATTACTCCCAGTGAACGCCTGGTGGCAGATCGTAGGTTCCGGGGTGATCGTCACCCACACGAGTGATTCCGGCGACGGCCGCAGGAGATCCGGTCCTGTCGGCCGGCGGACAGCCCGCGCGGGTATCCGCGGCGAAACTCGCGTGACCGCGAGTGTCCGGCGTGCGACCATCGTAGTAACGGCAGAAACACCGCCGATTCGTTGACCGCTCGACCAAAGGATCCAATGACCTCCTCTTCTTCTTCCTCTTCGAACAACCGCCAGCGCCTCCCCGAGAGCCTTCGGGCCGACGCCCTGATGGAAGAGGACGTCGCCTGGAGTCATGAGATCGACGAGGACCGGGACGGCGACCAATTCGACCGCTCCGAGCGTGCGTCGCTCCGCCGGGTCGCCGGACTCTCCACCGAACTCGAGGACGTCACCGAGGTCGAGTACCGGCAGCTCCGACTGGAGCGCGTGGTGCTCGTGGGCGTCTGGACCACGGGGACCGTCGACGACGCCGAGAATTCGCTGGCCGAGCTGGCGGCGCTCGCCGAGACCGCCGGAGCACTCGTCCTCGACGGCGTCATCCAGCGCCGCGACAAGCCGGACCCGGCCACGTACATCGGATCCGGCAAGGCACTGGAGCTGCGCGACATCGTCGTGGAGACCGGCGCCGACACCGTCGTCTGCGACGGTGAGCTGAGCCCCGGCCAGCTCATCCATCTGGAAGACGTCGTCAAGGTCAAGGTGGTCGACAGGACCGCGCTGATCCTCGACATCTTCGCTCAGCACGCCAAGTCCCGTGAGGGCAAGGCGCAGGTCTCGCTGGCACAGATGCAGTACATGCTGCCGAGGCTGCGCGGCTGGGGTCAGTCGTTGTCCCGGCAGATGGGTGGCGGTGGCGCCGGTTCGTCCGGCGGCGGCATGGCGACGCGTGGTCCCGGTGAGACCAAGATCGAGACCGACCGTCGGCGTATCCGCGAGAAGATGGCCAAGATGCGCCGGGAGATCGCGGAGATGAAGACCAGCCGCGACCTCAAGCGTCAGGAGCGCAAGCGGCACAAGGTGCCGTCGGTCGCCATCGCCGGATACACCAACGCGGGCAAGTCCTCGCTGCTCAACCGGCTCACCGGCGCGGGCGTCCTGGTGGAGAACGCGCTGTTCGCCACCCTGGACCCGACCGTGCGCCGCGCGGAGACCCCCAGCGGACGGCTCTACACCCTGGTGGACACCGTCGGGTTCGTGCGGCACCTGCCGCACCACCTGGTCGAGGCCTTCCGGTCCACGATGGAGGAGGTCGGCGACGCCGACCTGATCCTGCACGTGGTGGACGGCTCGCACCCGGTGCCCGAGGAGCAGCTCGCGGCAGTACGCGAGGTGTTCCGCGATGTCGGCGCGCTGGACGTGCCCGAGATCGTGGTCGTCAACAAGGCGGACGCCGCGGACCCGCTGGTCCTCCAGCGTCTGCTGCGCAACGAGAAGCACGCCATCGCGGTCTCCGCCCGCAGCGGCATGGGCATCGACGAGTTGCTGGAGATCATCGACCAGGAACTGCCGCGGCCCGACGTGGAAGTCGAGGCGCTGGTGCCGTACACGCACGGCGGTCTCGTCTCCCGGGTGCACGCCGCGGGTGAGGTCCTCTCCGAGGAGCACACCGGCGACGGCACGCTGCTCAAGGTGCGGGTGCACGAGGAACTGGCCGCGGAACTGGCCCCGTTCACGCTCGTCGCCAGGACCTGACAGGGCTGAGGCGCTACGGCAGTTCGACGCCGGGTCGCCGCCGCGCGCACTGATATGGGTAAGGGGCCGCCTCCTGGAGGTGGCCCCTTACCCATGCGTCGTCCGCTAGCTGAACTTCTGGCTCACCCCGTCGAAGACCTTCTTCGCCTCGGAACCCAAGTGCGGCCCCGCCAGCCAGGTGTTCGTCACCGGCCCGATCGACGTATTGCTGACCAGCGCCGTCGTCCCGTCCGGCCGCTTGGCGAACCAGCCGCCGCCCGACGAACCACCCGTCATCGTGCAGCCGATCCGGTACTCCGTCGGCGCCTGGGCGTTCAGCGACAGCCGGCCCGGCTTGCCCACGCAGTCGTACATCTGCTGCCCGTTGAAGGGGGGCGCCGCGGGATAGCCCCAGGCGCCCATCGTCCCGATCCGCGTCGCGGACGGCGCGTCGAACCACACCGGCATCGCCGTACCGACCGTCTCCTCCAGCGACTTGCCGCCCGCGCCCTCCTCCGGCTTCACATGCAGCACGGCGAAGTCGTACGGCGAACCGCTGCCGCCGGACTCGGCGCCCGTGCTGATCCACTGGTCGGAGGTGCTGGCCCAGTCGGCCCAGAACACGCCGTACGGCGCCAGCACGTCACGCGAGGCGCCCTCCAGGGCCGCGGCGCTCTTGCCCGTGTCGTTGTAGGCGGGGACGAAGGCGATGTTGCGGTACCAGCCGCCGGAGGCACCCGCGTGCACGCAGTGGCCCGCCGTCCACACCAGATTCGACTTTCCCGGATGCGCCGGATCCCGGACCACCGTCGCCGAGCAGACCATCGAGCCCTTGGGCCCGTCGAAGAAGAGTTTTCCGACACCAGGTGCGGCCTCGTGGTACGGCGCCGTGACCCGGCTCGCCTGCACCGGATCCGGCGCAGGGTCGCTCTCGCCCTGGTCGGCCGACACGTTGGTGGGCACCTTCTTGTCGCTCTGGTCCGCGCCCTTCATGCGGTCGTCGCTCCACAGCCCGTTGATCACCGGGTTGACGAAATCCGCCGCCTTGCGCAGCCACTTCGCCTTGTCCCAGTTCTTCCAGCCGCCCTTCTTGTACGCCTGCTCCCACTTCTTCAGGTCGTCGAGGCTGGTTGGGAAGGACGTCGGCAGACCGAGGTTGTTGCCCGCCGTCACCGACGAACTGGGCTTGGCGTCCGCGGAGTCACCGGACGACCCGCACGCGGTGGCGGTGCCCGCGAGGAGAACGGCTGCCGCCGCCGCGGCCACCAAGGGCCTTCGTATGGATGACATGGACTGCTCCCCCTGAGATGTCTTCGGCTGTACGGCAGTTGCCGTCCCCGATGCGCGGTGGCCACCACTATGCCGCTGGTGTGAGGGACGGCCGGGGGTGTTCGCCGGTTCCGCGCCGAAAGTCTCCGGGCCGCCCGTGATCGAGCCGTCACCCAGTCGTTAGTACGGACGGGGGACGACTGCCTGGACGCCGACCCGGAGGAGTGAGCACGTGGCCGCCATTTCGAGCGCGCCGGGACAACGACTGGCGGCATCGGCCGAGGTGTCCGCCGAGGGACCGGCCGACGAATCCATGACGGGGGAGGCGATTCTCCGCAGGCAGGCGCAGCGCGAATCGGCCGCGCGCACCTATGCGCGGTCCCTGCCGGTGGTACCCGTCCGCGCCCGCGGGATGACCGTGGAGGGCGCCGACGGCCGCCGGTATCTCGACTGCCTGTCCGGTGCGGGAACCCTCGCTCTCGGCCACAATCACCCCGTCGTCCTGGAAGCCATCAGGGGCGTCCTGGACTCGGGCGCTCCTTTGCACGTCCTGGACCTCGCGACCCCGGTCAAGGACGCCTTCACCACCGAGCTGTTCGAGACACTGCCGCCTCAACTCGCCGAGCACGGCCGTATCCAGTTCTGCGGGCCCGCCGGGACCGACGCGGTGGAGGCGGCCATCAAGCTCGCCCGTATCGCCACCGGGCGCGGCGGACTCCTCGCCTTTTCCGGCGCCTACCACGGCATGACGGCCGGCGCGCTCGCCGCTACGGGTGACACGGCGGTCCGCGGCGCCGTCGGCGAAGCGGACGCGCGGATCACCCGTCTGCCGTACCCGTACGACTACCGCTGCCCGTTCGGCATCGGCGGCGACCGGGGGGCCGAGCTCTCGGCGCGCTGGACCGCGCATCTCCTCGACGACCCCAAGGGCGGGGTGCAGCCGCCCGCCGCGATGCTCCTCGAACCGGTGCAGGGCGAAGGCGGCGTCATCCCGGCACCCGACACCTGGCTGCGCAGGATGCGTGAGATCACGGCAGCGCGCGGCATCCCGCTGGTGGTCGACGAGGTGCAGACCGGCGTCGGCCGTACCGGCACCTTCTGGGCCGTCGAGCGCAGCGGAATCGTGCCCGACGTCATGGTGCTGTCCAAGGCCATCGGCGGCAGCCTCCCGCTGGCCGTGATCGTCTACCGCGAAGAGCTCGACGCCTGGCAGCCGGGCGCCCACGCGGGCACCTTCCGCGGCAATCAACTGGCCATGGCCGCCGGCACGGCCACGCTCCGATTCGTACGGCAGCACGCGCTGCACGAGCGCGCGGAGACCGTCGGCGCGCGCATGCTCAGCCGCCTGCGCGGACTCGCCGCGCACCACGACTGCATCGGCGACGTCCGAGGACGCGGTCTGATGATCGGCGTCGAACTCGTCGACACCGAAGCCGAGCCCGACGACTACGGAGCGCTTCCCGCCGCGCCCCGGCTCGCCGCCCGCGTCCAGCAGGAGGCCCTGCGCCGCGGACTCATCGTCGAACTGGGCGGACGGCACGGCGCCGTGATCCGGCTGCTGCCGCCGCTGACCATCACCGACGAACAGGCCGAAGCCGTGCTCGACCGGCTGGCCGCCGCCATCGACGCCGCGCGGACCGCGACGCGAGGCGGCCCGGCATGACCCCGGCGGACCGACCGCGAGAAGCCGTGCCGCCGCGCGGTACCGACGAGTGGAGCCCTGGCATGACCGCACCCGTGGACCCCGGCACCCCCATGCCGCCCGGCGCGGCGGTGCCGCTGGCCGCCGCCGTACCGGTGCAGCGACCGCGCGCCGCCGCGGCCGACCAGGATCCGGACCCGTTGGAGCACCCGGACCCGTACCGCGTCGCCGACGCGGCGGGCGCCGAGAATCTGCTGCGCTGCTGGGTCCGCGAGACGGTCCTCACGGAGCCCGCCGACAGCCTGCTGCGGATCTCTCTGCCCGCCAGCGGCACGCAGGCCCAGGCGGTTGTTCTGCACTGGTCGGCCACCGGTCACCACCGCTTCGGACCGGTCCGCCTCACAACCGCCCCGAGCCGCCCGCTGACCGCGGTCGCGCTCGCCGCGCTGCTGGCCCGTGAAGGCGGCGGTGCGGCGGCCGAGGGCGACGACCTGGTGGCGAGGGTGGCCGATTCGGTACGCAGGACCGCCGTATTCGTCAGCGAGCGGCGTGCGCGGCCCGGCAGGCCCGAGCCGGAGCTGCCCTTCCTGGAGTCGGAACAGGCCCTGCTCCTCGGTCACCCGACGCATCCCGCGCCCAAGGCCCGCGAAGGGCTCAGCGAGAGCGAGAGCGCCGCGTACTCGCCCGAGACGCGCGGCTCCTTCGCGCTGCACTGGCTCGCCGTGGACGCCGCCGTCCTCGCCACCGACTCCGCGTGGACCGACCGCGGCCGACCCGTACCGGCCGCCGATTTGCTGACCGCGATGGCCGGGCCAGAACTCGCGTGCCCCGCAGGCACCGCGCCGCTCCCGCTGCACCCCTGGCAGGCGCGCGACATCCTGCACCGGCCCGCCGTCCAGCGGCTGTTGGACGCCGGGCTGCTGCGTGACCTGGGCCCGGTCGGCGACCCGTGGTACGCCACCTCTTCCGTGCGGACCGTCTACCGTCCCGACGCGCCCGCGATGCTCAAGCTCTCCCTGGCGCTGCGCATCACCAACTCCCGCAGGGAGAATCTCCGCAAGGAGCTGAGGCGCGGCACCGAGGTGCACCGGCTGCTGCGCAGCGGGCTCGTCGCGCGCTGGCACGCCGCCCACCCGGGCTTCGACATCGTCCGCGACCCGGCCTGGCTGGGCGTGGACACGCCGGACGGCACACCGGTGCCCGGCCTTGACGTCGTGCTCAGGCACAGCCCGTTCGGCCCCGGCGACCAGGCGCACTGCGTGGCGGGACTCACCTCGCCGCGCCCGTGGCCCGGCGTTCCCGCGCCCGCGCTGCGCTCCCGGCTGGCCATGCTCGTCACCCGCCTCGCGGAGCGCACCGGAAGGCCCGCGACGGCGGTCGCCACCGAGTGGTTCCTGCGCTACCTCGACGCCGTCGTACGGCCGGTGCTGTGGCTCGACGGCGAGGCGGGCATCGCCTTGGAAGCGCATCAGCAGAACACTCTCGTCCTGCTCGACGCCTCCGGCTGGCCCTGCGGCGGGCGCTACCGAGACAACCAGGGGTACTACTTCCGCGAGTCGCACCGCGCGGAGCTGGAACGCCAGCAGCCGGGCATCGGGGCCGACAGCGACACCTTCGTCGCCGACGAGATCGCGGACGAGCGGATCGCCTACTACCTCGGCGTCAACAACGTCCTCGGCCTCATCGGCGCCTTCGGCTCCCAGCGGCTCGCGGACGAGCAGGTGCTGCTCGCCGCGTTCCGCCGCTTCCTGGCCGCCGCCGCGGGAGGCCGCAGCAGCCTTCCCGCCCGGCTGCTGGACGCCCCGGAACTGCGCAGCAAGGCCAATCTGCTGACCAGGCTGCACGGAATGGACGAACTCGTCGGACCGGTCGACACCCAGTCGGTCTACATCACCATGCCCAACCCGCTGACCGTCTGAGCGGACCGTCCGGCCGCGCGCCCGTCCCCGGTCCTCGCCCTCGGACCCGCACCGGATCCCCGCCGGGAACCGGCCCGGATCCCCGACGAGGACCGGACCCCGCTCAGGAGAGGAAGGAGCTCCCGTGACACCCGCCGACTCCAGTACCGAGGACACCCTCGACCTGAAGCTGCCGCCCGAGGTCCTGGCCCTCTTCGCCGCGACGGCGTTCGACGCCGCCGAACCGGACACCGAGGACCCGGCGGGCGCCGCGAGGCCAGGACTCCTCGGCGCGGCCGCCTCCTGGCCGGCCGTCGAGACCCCCGCAGGCTCCTTCCGGCTGGTGCCGGTCCGCGTCGACCGCGACCTGCCGCTGCTCACTCGCTGGATGAACGACCCGGCCGTCGCCGAATTCTGGGAACTGGCCGGCGACGAGCGCGTCACCGAGCGGCACCTGCGCGGCCAGACCGAGGGTGACGGACGCAGCGTGCCCTGCCTCGGCGTGCTGGACGGCACGCCGATGAGCTACTGGGAGATCTACCGCGCCGATCTGGACCCGGTCGCCCGTTTCTATCCGGCCCGGCCGCACGACATCGGCGTCCACCTGCTCATCGGCGGCGTCGCCGACCGGGCACGCGGCCTCGGCGGCACGCTGCTGCGCGCCGTGTGCGACATCGTTCTGGACCACCGCCCCGGCTGCCCACGAGTGATCGCGGAACCCGACCTGCGCAACACTCCCTCCGTCGCCGCCTTCCTCACCGCGGGCTTCCGCCTGTCCGCGGAACTCGAACTGCCCGGCAAGCGGGCGGCCCTCATGATCCGCGACCGTTCGCTGCGCCACCGGCTCTGAGCCCGGCCGGCAACGCCTGCGCCCCGACACCGCGTCCTTCGGGCGCTGCCTCGACGGCGGTTCCCCGAACCCTCCTCACCCCTGCCTTCCAGGTCACCAGGTCCCCACCGCAGGAGCCCCACTGTGCTCACCCCCTCCGTATCCGACTCCGCCGCCTGGCAGCACGCGGCCAGGCGCCTGCTGGCCAAGATGCTCGCCGAGTTCGCGTACGAGGAGGTGATCGTCCCCGAACCGGAGCCCGCCGAGGGCCCGACCGCGTACCGGCTATGGCTCAGCCCGGACGTGACCTACCGCTTCCGCGCCCGGCGCGGCGCGTACGGCAGTTGGTACGTGGACGCGGACAGCGTCACGCCGACCGGTGACCCGCTGCACTTCCTGCTGCACGGCCACGAGAGCGTGCTCGGCCTGAGCGGCGACACCACAGGGCACCTGATCCAGGAACTCCTCGCGACGCTCCGCGCCGACGTGCGGCTCGACAGCACCGCGCTGACGGCGGCCGAACTCGCCGACCTGGACTACGCCGACCTCGAAGGCCACCAGACCGGCCACCCCTGGCTGGTCGCCAACAAGGGACGTATCGGCTTCTCCGCCGCCGACACCGCCCGCTGGGCACCCGAGGCGCGCAAGCCGGAGCGCCTGCCCTGGATCGCCGTACACCGCGACCTCGCCCAATACCGCGGTATCTCCACGCTCGCCACCCCCGATCTCCTCTACGCCGAAGAACTCACCCCCGGCACCCTCGACACCTTCCGGCACACCATCGCCGACCGGAACCGCGACCCCGCCGACTACCTGCTGCTGCCCGTCCACCCCTGGCAGTGGGACCAGGTGATCGCGCCGCTCTTCGCCCCCGCGATCAGCGACGGATCCATCCTCCACCTCACCACTGACAACGACCTGCGGCTGCCCCAGCAGTCGATCCGCACCTTCCTCAACACCAGCCGCCCGCACCGGCGCACCGTCAAGCTCCCGCTGTCCGTCCTCAACACCCTGGTCTGGCGCGGCCTGCCGACCGAACGCACGCTGGCCGCCCCGGCCGTCACCGCCTGGGTGCGGGGACTGCGGGACGCCGACCCCTTCCTGCGGGACGAGACGCGGGTGATCCTGCTCGGCGAGGTCGCCTCCGTCACCGTCGAACACCCGCAGTACGACCGGCTGCCCACCGTCCCGTACCAGTACCGCGAACTGCTCGGCTGCATCTGGCGCGAGCCGCTGGCCGCCCACCTGGAACCGGGAGAGCACGCCCGTACCCTCGCCGCGCTGCTGCACACCGACCCGAACGGGCGATCTTTCACCGCCGAACTCGTCGACCGGTCCGGTCTCGCGCCCCGCGTATGGCTGCGCCACCTCTTCGCGGCGCTGCTACCGCCCCTCCTGCGTTTTCTCTACCAATACGGCACGGTTTTCTCCCCGCACGGCGAGAACACCATCGTGGTCTACGACGAGCACGACATCCCGGTACGCCTCGCGGTGAAGGACTTCGTCGACGACATCAACGTTTCCGCGGACCCACTTCCCGAACACGACGGCATGCCGGACGACGTACGCCAGGTGCTGCTCACCGAACGGCCCGAATTCCTCACCCAGTTCATCCACGCGGGCCTCTTCATCGGGGTCCTGCGCTATCTCGCGCCCCTGTGCGAGGCACAACTGGACGTGCCCGAAGCCGAATTCTGGACCCTGGTGCGGGACGAGATCGTCCGCCACCAAGAGCGCTTTCCCGAACTCAAGGAACGTTTCGCCGCCTTCGACCTCCTTACGCCCCGCATCGACCGGCTCTGCCTCAACCGCAATCGGCTGCACCTCGACGGCTACCGTGACCGGTCGCAGCGCCCGCACGCCGCCGTGCACGGCACGGTCGCCAACCCCCTCCACCTTCCCCGTCCCTGAGGCGCGCCGCGGCCGAGCCGATACGATCCGAGCACGGGGACCTGGTACGGAATCCCGTACGGAACGCGTACGGGAATCACCGCGGAAAGGTGGGGGCGGCCATGCGGGAGGCAGCGGGCGTCGAACCCTGCCCGGAGTGCGGTACGGCCACGCGGCCGGGACAACTGCTCTGCCAGGGCTGCTTCGTGCCCTTCTCGCTGATGGCCGCGGCCCGCGCCGCGCAGACCCCGCCGCAGGGAGCCGCCCCCGAGGCATCCCCGGAACCGACCGCGCTGCTGCCGAGCGCCCACGGCGCCGACTCCGAACACACCCGAGTGATCAACGTGATCCCCGGAGCGCTGCCCCGACCCCTGGAGACGCGCAGGGACGCACCGCCGCGGGCGCTGCGACTGCGGTTCCCCAGCGGCGAGATCGTCGCGGTGGAGCCGGCCAACTCGATCCGGCTCGGCCGCGACCCGAAGCACTGCCCCGCCGTGCCCTTCCTCGCCGCGCACGACAATCTGTCCCGTATCCACGCCATGATCGGCGTCGAGCCCGACGGCTCTGCCTGGATCTCCGACGAGAGCTCCACGAACGGCACCTTCGTCCACGGCTACCGGCTCGCGCCCGGCGAGCGGGCGCCCCTACGCCCCGGCGACACCCTCCGGCTCGCCGCCGACGTCACCGTCCGCGTACTGCTCTGACCTCCGCGTAGGCGGCGATGCAACGGGCCAGCGGGTGCTCGGGGCCCAGCGCCTGCGCGGCGTCGGCCGAGAGCTCCTCGAAGCGGCGGACGACGGCGGTCGTGCCGTTCAGACCCTCCAGGGCCCGCGCCCGGCCGAAAAGCGCCGCAAATGGTGCGGCCTCGTTTTCCGCACCCTGGCGCGCGATGTGCTGGAGCGCCTGCCAGTAGCGCTCGTCCGCGTCGGTGAACCGGTCCGCGGCGAGCAGCCCCTCGGCGTCCTCCAGCAGCGCCCACAGCACATGGCCGGCGCTCCGGGCCAGCACCGTGGGACTGCGCCGTACGGGAGCGGGCCGCATCAGCGCGCGCAGCCGCTCGGCCACCTCCCCGGCGTCGGCGGGCCGGTCGTCCGGCTTCTTGGCGAGCATCCGGTGCACCAGGCGCGCGAGTCCGGCGGGCACCTCGGGGCGCCGCCGCTCGATGGGCTCCGGCGCCTCGTGGACGTGCATGTACGCGTATCCCACGGATGTCCCGGCCGAGAAGGGCGGTCCCTCGGCGAGCATCGCGTACAGCACGCAGCCGAGCGAATAGAGGTCGGACCGTGCGGTCACCTCGGCGCCGCGCGCCTGCTCGGGCGAGAAGTACGGCGGTGAGCCCATGACCGCCCGCGGATCGGTGTACCGCGTGGCGCTGTCGTCGCGGTGCGCCACCAGGCCGAAGTCGCAGATCTTGACGACGCCGTCCGGGAGAAGCATCAGATTCTCCGGCTTGATGTCCCGGTGGACGAGCCCGCGCTCATGCGCGTGCCGCAGCCCGGCGCTGATCTGCGCGCCATAGGCGATGACATCGGCCACCGGCAGTCCGCCGCGGTCCAGCAGCACTTGGCGGAAGTCCGCGCCGCGCAGCAATTCCATGACGATGAACGGCCTGCCCCGGTGCTCGCCCGCGTCATGGACGGTGGCCACATTGGGATGGCTCAGCGCGGCGGCGGCCATCGCCTCCCTGCGGAACCGACCCTGGCGCTCGTCACGCTCGCCGTCGCCCCAATCGGCGCGCAGCGTCAGCACCTTCACCGCGACACGCCGCCCCAGACTCCGGTCGAGAGCCGCGTAGACCTGCCCGTACCCGCCGCCGCCCAGCGACTCCTCCAGGAGGTACCGGTCGCTGAGGACCGTACCGATCCCGATCTCCCCCGACACGTCGTCCTCGTCCCCGCTCGTTCGCCGTCGCGGCCCGGTTCACCCGGGCTCCTGCCCCGGCGGCCACGGTACGGCCATCATGGTGGGACCCGCCGCGTCCGCGCTCACCCGCGGTCCGACGGTACCTTCCGCCGGGTCCTCCTCGAAGACGAACTGACGGCCGCTGGGCAGCAGTTCCAGCCGTTCGTGCAGGACGACGGAATCCCCCTGGCGCAGATGCCACAGCGCGCCGTGCGGCAGCGGCACCAACTCGTCACCAGTGGGGCGGCGGCGCCGCACCCAGGTGCCGTTCGCACTGCGCTCGTCCACCACGCTCAGCCCTGTGCCGTCGTAACTGACCATCACATGGGTACGGCTCACCGACTCGACCTCGGTGTCGTCGATCCAGGCGCCGAGGACGACACCGCCGTCGGCGGGCGCCCGGCCGACCGCGAGCGGCTCGCCCGCCGTCACCATGAAGCGGCCCCGCACCGTCCCGTCCATGACCACCTTCACCTGCGCGCGGGACGGACGGGGACCCGCGTCCGCCAGGGGCAGCCCGTGCGTCGGGCAGAGAACCTGGGATTTCCGGCGGCGGGGGAGCGCGGTGCTCGGCCGGTCGGCGGCGCCGAACAGCGGGCAGTCGGCCTCGGGACAACGCCAGTCACGGCTGAGGACCGCCCGGTGCGCCGACCGGTCCCAGCGCCGGTACACGCCCGCCTCCAGGAGCAGCCCTTCCTCCTCCTTGCGGGAGACCTGCCACTCGGGAGGCACCGGCATGATCCGCGGCCGTACGCCGATCACGCCGTCCGGCTGGAGGAAGGGCCGCAGGAAACGGTCCCGGTTGCCGGGAATCCACGGATAGGCGCGGTGGAAGTCCAGGAAATTGTCCGCGCTGACCACCCGCAGCTCCAGCGCGTCGGCCAGCTCCAGGATGCGGTCGTCCGCCCTCGGCAGGACCTCCAGCAGCCCTTCGAGATACCAGCGGTCCAGGCGCTGCCGCTCCTCGGGCGTCAGACGGCCGTCGGTCAGCAGGGAACGGTCGGTGATCGCGTACACCTGGACGGCGGGATCGCGGGTGAATTCCGCCAGTGCGTCCAGCAGACCCGACAACCGGGCCAGATCCGCCGCCCGTTCCCCGCCGAGCGCCGGTTCACGCACCACATTCGCGACGTCGATCACATATTCCGCGGCGGAGGCATCCAGAGTCAGGCGGCGCTCGAACGGCATGTGTCCAGAAGCTATCACCGCCCGACTTGAACGGTCCGCCGAACGATCCGCGGCACCTGGCGCGGACGGCGATGTCAGTGCGGCCCTCTAGGCTTGCCTCCCTATGACTGCCACGCCCCCACCCGCGCTCACCGACCTGCTGCACGCCGCCGTCACCGCCGTCGGAGGTGTCGAGCGGGCCGGTCAGGTCACCATGGCCCAAGCCGTCGAGGCCGCCGTGGACGACCAGTCCCATCTGCTCGTCCAGGCCGGTACCGGCACCGGAAAATCGCTCGGCTATCTGGTGCCCGCGCTCGCCCACGGCGAGCGCGTGGTGGTGGCCACCGCCACCCTCGCGCTCCAGCGCCAGCTCGTCGAGCGCGACCTGCCGCGCACCGTCGACGCCCTGAAGCCGCTGCTGCGCCGTGAGCCGCAGTACGCGATGCTCAAGGGCCGATCCAACTACCTGTGCCTGCACCGCCTGCACGAGGGCGTGCCGCAGGACGAGGAGGACGGTCTCTTCGACCCCTTCGAGGCCGCCGCGCCGACCAGCAAGCTCGGCCAGGACCTGCTGCGGCTGCGCGACTGGGCCGACGAGACCGAGACCGGCGACCGGGACGGCCTCACCCCCGGCGTCTCCGACCGCGCCTGGAGCCAGGTGTCGGTCACCTCGCGCGAGTGTCTGGGCGCCACCAAGTGCGCCTACGGCGCCGAGTGCTTCGCCGAGGCCGCCCGTGAGCGCGCCAAACTGGCCGACGTGGTGGTCACCAACCACGCGCTGCTGGCGATCGACGCCATCGAGGGCGCCCCGGTGCTGCCGGGCCACGAGGTCCTGATCATCGACGAGGCGCACGAACTGGTCTCCCGCGTCACCGGGGTCGCCACCGGCGAGCTGTCCCCGGGCGCCGTCAACCGCGCGGTCAAGCGGGCGTCCCGGCTGGTCAACGAGAAGGCCGCGGACGCCCTGCTCACCGCCGCCGAGGGCTTCGAGCGCGTGATGGAGTTGGCCCTGCCGGGACGCCTGGAGGAGATCCCCGAGGATCTGGGGTACGTCCTCGCGGCGCTACGCGACGCCTGCCGCCAGGTCATCACCGCCATCGGCGACACCCGCGACAAGTCCGTGCAGGACGAGGACGCGGTCCGCAAGCAGGCACTCGCCGCGGTGGAGCACATCCACGGGGTCAGCGAGCGGCTGGTGCTCGGCTCCGAATTCGACGTGGTGTGGTGCGAGCGGCACGACCGGTACGGGGCCTCGCTGCGGGTCGCCCCCCTGAGCGTGTCCGGGCTGCTGCGCGAGAAGCTCTTCACCGAGCGCTCGGTGGTGCTCACCTCCGCCACCCTCAAGCTGGGCGGCGACTTCAACGGGGTGGCCGCCTCGCTCGGCCTGGCCCCCGAGGGCACCGAGGGCGAGGACGTCCCGCAGTGGAAGGGCATCGACGTCGGCTCGCCCTTCGACTACCGCAAGCAGGGCATCCTCTACGTCGCCAGGCACCTCAACCAGCCGGGCAGGGACAGCAACCGCGAGGACATGCTCGACGAACTCGCCGAGCTGATCGAGGCGGCCGGCGGCCGTACCCTCGGGCTGTTCTCGTCCATGCGCGGCGCCCAGGCCGCCGCGGAGGCCATGCGGGGCCGCCTGGACCACCCGGTGCTGCTCCAGGGCGAGGAGACGCTCGGTGAGCTGATCCGTACGTTCTCGCAGGACGCCAAGACGTGTCTGTTCGGGACGCTCTCGCTGTGGCAGGGCGTCGATGTGCCGGGTGTGAACTGCCAGTTGGTGGTGATGGACCGGATCCCGTTCCCGCGGCCCGACGACCCGCTCATGAGCGCCCGGCAGAAGTCGGTCGAGGAGCACGGCGGCAACGGCTTCATGGCCGTGGCCGCCACCCACGCGGCCCTGCTGATGGCACAGGGCGCGGGACGGCTGATCCGGGCGATGGGCGACCGCGGCGTGGTCGCCGTACTCGATCCACGGCTGGCCAACGCCCGCTACGGCAGCTTCCTGCGGTCCTCGATGCCCGACCTCTGGTACACGACCGACCGCAATCAGGTCCGGCGTTCTCTGGCGGCGATCGACGCGGCGGCGACGGCGGCGGTCGTCGGCTGACAGGACGGGGACAGGACGGGGACAGGGCAGGGACAGGACGGGGAAAGGGCCGACCGGAGCGGGGCTTCAGGCTGGCGGCTGACAGGGGAGTCGTACGGCTCAGTCGACAGGAGGACGGCCGCTCAGCGGGCATGGCGGGGCCCCGGAACCGGCGCAGAGGTCCCGGGGCCCGTTCGTTGGGGTCGGTCAGACCCGGCGGAGCACCGCCACCACTTTGCCGAGGATCGTCGCCTCGTCACCGGGGATGGGCTGGTACGCCGCATTGTGCGGAAGCAGCCACACATGGCCGTTGTCCCGCTTGAAGCGCTTCACCGTGGCTTCGCCGTCCAGCATCGCGGCGACGATGTCCCCGTTCTCCGCGACGGGCTGACGGCGTACCGTCACCCAGTCGCCGTCACAGATCGCCGCCTCGATCATCGAGTCGCCGACCACCTTGAGCACGAACAGCTCGCCGTCGCCGACCAGTTGGCGGGGGAGCGGGAAGACGTCCTCGACCGACTCCTCGGCGAGGATCGGGCCGCCCGCCGCGATCCGGCCGACGAGCGGCACATACGAGGCGGAGGGCTTGCCCGCCGTGTCGGTGGGCTGCGGGTGGCCGCCGTCGGAGCCGCGGACCTCGTACGCGCGGGGACGGTGCGGGTCGCGGCGCAGGAAGCCCTTGCGCTCCAGGGCCATGAGCTGGTGGGCCACCGAGGACGTGCTGGACAGGCCGACGGCCTGGCCGATCTCGCGCATGGACGGCGGATATCCGCGACGCTGCACGGAGTCCCTGATGACCTCGATGACGCGGCGCTGCCGCTCGGTGAGCCCGGAGCTGTCGGCACGAATACCGGGGGGCCGCCCGGGGAGCGATCGTGCGGGCTTCGGGCTGTTGTCTTCGCCTGTCACGTCCAACGGGCCGATCCGATCCTGGGAGCGGTCATGGGCGGTCAATGTGGCGCTGTCTGCGGTGGTGGTCACGGCGGCCCCTTTTCGATGTTCTCCCACCGCATGGACTGCGGCCGGCCCGCTTCGCAGTCGCGGGCAGTTAGTACAACGGTAGTGGGTTTCGAAAGGTTGCGCCAAACACACGTTCGAGTGAATCTGCGTAAATCCGCTGACGTGATCAAGGTATCGGGTGTATCGGTCGAATGGAAGTTCGATTATCCACGGCCTGCCGAGCGTCCCGGGGGCTCCGTGCGGCTCAGTCTGCCACCCGTGCCCCGGCGGCGGGCCGTCACGACACTTCCCCTAGGCTCGCCTCCGGCCGCACGCGCGACACGCGGAGCGACGGTGTTTGCCCGCCGCCCCCAGATCTAGTGGTTGTATATGCACCAGCCACCACCCGTAGTGGTTTCGCGGGGGGCCGGCGGCCGCAAACTCCGCGGGATCGCCTATGCTTGGGACTGCTTCGAGGGGCCGGCAAGGCTCCCCGAAGGCCATTTTGTCGTGCGCTCACCACGGGTGAGGAAGGGAGCCGGGAACCATGCACTGCCCCTTCTGCAAGCACCCCGACAGCCGCGTCGTCGACAGCCGCACCACCGATGACGGCACCTCGATCCGCCGCCGTCGGCAGTGCCCGGACTGCGGTCGCCGTTTCACCACGGTCGAGACCGCGTCACTGATGGTCATCAAGCGCAGCGGAGTGACCGAGCCTTTCAGCCGCAGCAAGGTGATCGCGGGCGTGCGCAAGGCATGCCAGGGCCGCCCCGTCACCGAGGACGCCCTCGCCCAGCTCGGGCAGCGCGTCGAGGAGGCGGTGAGGGCCACCGGCAGCGCCGAGCTGTCGACCCACGACGTGGGACTGGCCATACTCGGTCCGCTTCAGGACCTCGACCTGGTCGCGTTTCTGCGCTTCGCCTCGGTCTACCGGGCGTTCGACTCGCTCGACGACTTCGAGACGGCCATCACGGAGCTGCGCGAGCAGCTGCCACCCACCACTCCCGGCGGGCTCGACGAGGACCTCGGAGTCCCCGCGCCCGCAGTCGCCGCCGACTGAGCGGAACGGCGGGGACCCACAGATTTGCCGGAGCGCCAGGTGCGCCGAGGCGGCAGACATCACCGTGTTGCGGGAAGATCCGCGCACATTAGGGCGTTTTCGCCCGTATAGGGAGGCGGAATGACAGAGACGACGAGTGGCCCGGCACGCGGTTCCCGTACCAAGGGATCCAAGGCGAGCAAGGGTCTGCGCATCGAGCGCATCCACACCACCCCCGGCGTGCATCCGTACGACGAAGTGGTCTGGGAGCACCGTGACGTCGTCATGACCAACTGGCGCGACGGCTCGATCAACTTCGAGCAGCGTGGCGTCGAGTTCCCCGACTCCTGGTCGGTGAACGCGGTCAACATCGTCACCAGCAAGTACTTCCGCGGCGCGGTGGGCAGCCCCAAGCGCGAGAAGAGCCTGAAGCAGCTCATCGACCGAGTGGTGCTCACCTACCGCAAGGCGGGCGAGGACCACGGATACTTCGCCTCCCCCGCGGACGCCGAGATCTTCGAGCACGAGCTGACCTACGCGCTGCTGCACCAGGTGTTCAGCTTCAACTCCCCGGTGTGGTTCAACGTCGGCACCGCTCAGCCCCAGCAGGTCTCCGCCTGCTTCATCCTGTCCGTCGACGACTCCATGGAGTCGATTCTCGACTGGTACAAGGAAGAGGGCATGATCTTCAAGGGCGGCTCCGGCGCCGGCCTGAACCTCTCCCGGATCCGCTCCTCCAAGGAACTCCTCTCCTCCGGCGGCAACGCCTCGGGACCGGTCTCCTTCATGCGCGGCGCGGACGCCTCCGCGGGCACCATCAAGTCGGGCGGCGCCACGCGCCGCGCCGCCAAGATGGTCGTCCTGGACGTCGATCACCCCGACGTCGAGGCGTTCATCGAGACCAAGGTCAAGGAAGAAGAGAAGATCCGCGCCCTGCGCGACGCGGGCTTCGACATGGACCTGGGCGGCGACGACATCACGTCGGTGCAGTACCAGAACGCCAACAACTCCGTCCGTGTGAACGACGAGTTCATGAAGGCGTACGAGTCCGGCTCGAAGTTCGGGCTGCGCGCCCGGATGACCGGTGAGGTCATCGAGGAGGTCGACGCCAAGGCGCTCTTCCGCAAGCTCGCCGAGGCCGCGTGGGCCTGCGCCGACCCGGGCATCCAGTACGACGACACGATCAACCGCTGGCACACCTCGCCGGAGACGGGCCGGATCACCGCCTCGAACCCGTGCAGCGAGTACATGCACCTCGACAACTCGAGCTGCAACCTCGCCTCGCTCAACCTCATGAAGTTCCTGCGCGACGACGGCAAGGGCAACCAGTCCTTCGACGCCGAGAGCTTCGCCAAGGTCGTCGAGCTGGTCATCACCGCGATGGACATCTCCATCTGCTTCGCCGACTTCCCGACCCAGAAGATCGGCGAGACCACCCGAGCCTTCCGCCAGCTCGGCATCGGCTACGCCAACCTCGGCGCGCTGCTGATGGCGACCGGCCACGCGTACGACTCCGACGGCGGTCGCGGCCTCGCCGGCGCCATCACCTCGCTGATGACCGGCACTTCCTACAAGCGCTCCGCCGAACTGGCCTCGGTCGTCGGCGCGTACGAGGGCTACGCCCGCAACGCGGACGCCCACAAGCGCGTCATGAAGCAGCACTCCGACGCCAACGGCGCCGCCACCCGCGTGGACGACCTGGACACCCCCGTCTGGGCCGCGGCCACCGAGGCCTGGCAGGACGTCGTCCGGCTGGGCGAGAAGAACGGTTTCCGTAACGCGCAGGCGTCGGTGCTCGCGCCGACCGGCACCATCGGCCTGATGATGGACTGCGACACCACGGGCGTCGAGCCGGACCTGGCCCTGGTCAAGTTCAAGAAGCTCGTCGGCGGCGGCTCGATGCAGATCGTCAACAACACGGTGCCCGCGGCCCTCAAGCGGCTCGGATACCAGGCCGAGCAGGTCGAGGCGATCGTCGCCCACATCGCCGAGCAGGGCAATGTGATCGACGCCCCCGGTCTGAAGCCCGAGCACTACTCGGTCTTCGACTGCGCCATGGGTGAGCGCGCGATCTCCGCCATGGGTCATGTACGGATGATGGCCGCCGCCCAGCCGTTCCTGTCGGGCGCGATCTCCAAGACGGTCAACCTGCCGGAGACGGCGACCGTCGAAGAGGTCGAGGAGGTCTACTTCGAGGGCTGGAAGCTCGGCCTGAAGGCGCTCGCGATCTACCGCGACAACTGCAAGGTCGGCCAGCCCCTCTCGGCCAAGAAGAAGGACGAGAAGCCGGCCGAGGCCGCCGCCGAGGCGCCCGCCGCAGTCGAGAAGGTCGTCGAGTACCGTCCGGTCCGCAAGCGCCTGCCCAAGGGCCGTCCCGGCATCACCACGTCCTTCACGGTCGGCGGCGCCGAGGGCTACATGACGGCGAACTCCTACCCGGACGACGGCCTCGGCGAGGTCTTCCTCAAGATGTCCAAGCAGGGCTCCACCCTCGCGGGCATGATGGACGCCTTCTCCATCGCCGTCTCGGTGGGCATGCAGTACGGCGTCCCGCTGGAGACCTACGTCTCGAAGTTCACCAACATGCGCTTCGAGCCCGCCGGTCTCACCGACGACCCGGACGTACGGATGGCGCAGTCGATCGTCGACTACATCTTCCGCCGCCTGGCGCTGGACTTCCTGCCCTTCGAGACCCGCTCCGCGCTGGGCATCCACTCCGCGCCCGAGCGGCAGCGCCACCTGGACACCGGATCCTACGAGGCCGCCGAGGAAGAGGTCGACGTCGAGGGCCTGGCGCAGTCCGCGCCGCGCGAGGTCCGCGAGGCAGAACCCCGTAAGCCGCTGGCCGTGGCCAAGCCCGAAGCGGGCGCGGCGGCGGTACCGGCGCCCAAGGAAGCGCACAACTCCACGGAACTGCTGGAGATCCAGCTCGGCCTCAACGCCGACGCGCCGCTGTGCTTCTCCTGCGGCACCAAGATGCGCCGCGCGGGGAGCTGCTACCTGTGCGAGGGCTGCGGATCGACGAGCGGTTGTAGCTGACATCCGGGCGCGGCCCGTTTGTTGAACTGACTGGTCAGGGCGGTGGCACCGGGGCGACCCGGTGCCACCGCCCTTTTCCGGCCCTTCCGGTCCCTCACGCGATTGCCTCCCCCGCACAGGGACGATCTCCGGCGTCAACGCCACTACGATGGCGCGGTGTTGGTGAAGTGGATGCGCTGCGGGGTTGTGGATCAGGCGGGGTTCGACCGGGGGCAGCGCAGGTGGGCGGCGCTCAAGGACCAGCCCGGCTTCCGAGGGCAGGGCGGCGGCTGGAGCCGTGCCCAGCCCGGAATGGCGCATCTCTTCGCCTTCTGGGACAGCCGGCGGTCCTACGACGCCTTCATGGCCGGGCCGCACGACGGGATCGCCGCGTCGCAGGGCGACACCTACGAGATGCTCGCGGTGAATCTCT
Source organism: Streptomyces sp. NPDC003300 (assembly GCF_040610915.1). NCBI lineage: Bacteria > Bacillati > Actinomycetota > Actinomycetes > Kitasatosporales > Streptomycetaceae > Streptomyces > Streptomyces sp. NPDC003300. The sequence continues at coordinate 68,765 of NZ_JBEXNE010000008.1, forward strand.
TCGAGCACCGGCTGGACGTCAAGGTCGGCTTCGAACCGACCTTCGCCGACGTCGACGTCCTACGCGTCGCCCTGTGCAAAGTGCGGCCGGACCGTGTCGACCACTTCACATCGATGCAGCAACGGGTGTGGAATCCCGCCATGGCGGGTTCTCCCGGCATGCTGCGCGGCGTCTTCGGTCAGGGTCCGGGAAACGACTTCCTGGTGCTGTCCATGTGGAATTCGGCGACGGAGCGCGGTAAATACCGCGAAGGAGCGGTGACGCGGCTGTCGGAGCGCGCCGAACTCGACACCGATGTGGTGTCCGTGGCGGGTGACGTGGTGGATGTGGTGCAGGCGTGGACGGTCTGAGAGCGGATGGCTCGGGTGACACGGGTGGTGCCGACCACGCGCCGGATATAGGCCGCGCTGTCACGGGTGGGGCGGAAGTCGCCGCTGTGACAGCGGTGGCGGCCGACGATACGCAAGCCCTTTCCCCGCACCAGGTGCGGCTTTTCGGGGCCGCTTATCGGATGCTCGGATCGGCGTGCGCGGCGGACGAGGTCGTACGGCACGCGCTCACCCGTACGGCCGACACCGGCGCGGGCGACGCGCTGCCCGAGCTGGTCCGCGAGGTCTTCGGCGCGATACGGGCCGTGCCCGAGCAGGCGGCGCGGCACCGGCGTGAAGCGCACGCGGGCTCCTGGCTGCCGGAACCGGTGCTCACCGAGGGCGGCGCGATGGGCGCCCTGGGCGCTCTGGAGACGGTCGAGAGCCGGGAATCGGTGTCCATGGCGCGGCTGGTCGCGCTGGAACGCCTGTCGTCGGCCGAGCGGGCCGCGTACGTCCTGCGGGAGACCTTCGGCTACGGGTCGGCGGAAACCGCCGTCGTCCTCGGACTGCCCGAAGTGCAGTGCCGCGCCCTGCGGCGCCGGGCACGGCAACGGGTGCGGGAGTCCGCCACCGGCGTTGACCTGCCCTGGCCGCAGCGGCGGCAGCTGGCCGAGGACCTGATGCGGGTCGCTTCGCACGCGGACCAGCAGGCGCTGGCGGAACTGCTCGCCGACGATGTCGTGGCCTGGTCGGACGGCGGCGGGGTCCCCGGGACGGCCCGGCGCCCCGCCCTGGGAGCCGCCAAAGTGGCCCGCTTTCTGGCCGGACTGATCAGCCAGGCACCTGCGGGAACGCGCGGCCGGATCGTCGAGATCAACGGCGACGCGGCGGTGCTGGCGACGACCGGGAATGTCGTGGTGGCCGTCGTGGCACCGGAGTTCGGGCCGCAGGGGCTGGTCGGCATCCGCACGGTGGCCGATCCGGGACGACTGGTGTTCCTCAACCGACAGTGGGCGCGGCGGGGGTTGTGGCGCTGACCGGTGCCTGCTCTTTCGCCTGCGCGCTCACCTGCTCGTTCGCCGATGAGGCCGCGCCTGTGCGCGCGTCTACGCTTGTGGTCGCCCGTGCCCCGGTGGGTCCGTCCGGCCTCAGCAGCTTCGCCAGGGCGCTGGTGATCTGTTCCCCCAGGCTCGCGTCCACCGGCGCGTGATGGCTGATCAGCCGGTACCACATGGCGCCGAAGGCGAAGTCGACCGCGAGGTCCAGCGTCCGGTCCTCCCCGGCCAGTTCACCGCGCTCCACCCCGCGGGCCAGGAGCGCGCGGAGCGCCTGCCGCCGGGGCCCGATCACCGTGGACTGGAGCCGCTGTGAGAGGTCCGGGTCGTGCTGGGCATCGGCCATCAGTCCGACCAGGGCCTTGCCGGTGAGCTTGCGGGTGAGCACGAAGGTGGCGTCGAGCAGCGTACGGACGTCGCGCAGCGTGTCGCCGCTGTCGGGATCCAGGTGCTCCGCCTTGCGCAGACCCAGGTCGCGCAGGGCGTCGAGCAGGACGTCCTGCTTGGCGGGCCACCAGCGGTACACGGTCTGGCGGCCGACCCCCGCGTTCTCCGCGATGCCCTTCATGGTCAGGGCCTGATAACCGCCGTCCTGGCAGAGCCGCAGGGCCGCGTCGAGCACGGCGCGGCGGGCGGTCTCACTGCGGGGTCTGCCCCGCGCGGGTGTCTCGTCCACGAATCCACTTTACAAGGCATGGTGTCTCGCATACTCTTAACGAGTCAGCATGTCTCGTAAATGGAGCTCGCAATGAACGAACGCGTTGTCGGCGGCCGGGGGGAGCGCCCCGAGGGCAAGGCCGAAACCGACTCCCGGCGGACGATCCTGATCACCGGTTCCACTGACGGCCTGGGTCGCTGGCTCGCCATACGCCTCGCGACCGACGGAGCCCGTGTGCTGATCCATGGCCGCGACGCCCGCCGGGCCGAGGAGGTTCGCGACGCCATACGGGAGGCGACGGGTGAGGACCGCGCGGAGGTGCTGCTCGCCGACGTCTCCGATCTCGGGCAGGTCGACCGGCTCGCCGACGAGGTGCTGGCCCGTGCCGACCGGCTGGACGTGCTGGTCAACAACGCGGGAATCGGGACCGCCTCGCCGGGCGGAGCGCGGGAGGCGGACGAGCACGGCGTGGAGCGGCGGTTCGCGGTGAACTACCTGGCGGGGTACCGGCTCACGCACCGGCTCCTGCCCTTGCTGACGGCGTCGGCGCCGTCCCGCATCGTCAACGTCGCCTCCGCGGGTCAGCAGGCGATCGACTTCGGCGACCCGATGCTGACCAAGGACTACGAGGGCGGGCGGGCGTACACGCAGAGCAAGCTCGCACAGGTCATGTTCACCTTCGACCTGGCCGAGGCGTTGAAAGGCACCGGTGTGACGGTGAACGCGCTGCATCCGGCCACGTACATGGACACCACCATGGTCAGAGAGGGAGGCATAGCGCCGTGGAGCTCGGTGGAGGAGGGCGGGGAGGCGACCTTGCGGCTCATCGAAGGCACCGATGTCGGCACCGGCCGGTACTTCAACGGCACCCGGGAAGCCAGGGCCGACCGGCAGGCGTACGACGGGGACGCCCGACGTCGGCTGCGGGAGCTGTCGGAGGAGCTGACGGCGCGACTGTGAGGCGGATGACCCCCGGATCAGCGCGCCGGAGCGACAGTCGCGCAATAGGCTGATCGTCATGGGACGCCCTCGCCGCATTGTGCTCATCCGGCACGGCGAGTCCCAGGGAAACAGGGACGACACCATTTACGAGCGGGTGCCGGACCACGCCCTGGAACTCACCGCCACCGGCCTTCAACAGGCGAGGGAGGCGGGAGCGGGCTTGCGTGAGCTGTTCGGCGAGGAACGGGTCCAGGCATTCGTCTCTCCGTACCGCCGCACCTGGCGCACCTTCCGGGCACTGGGGCTCGACCCCCGGCTGACCCGGGCCAAGGAGGAGCCGCGCCTGCGGGAACAGGACTGGGGAAACTGGCAGGACGTCGAGGACATCCAGCGGCAGCGCAAAGCCCGCGACGCCTACGGCCACTTCTTCTACCGCTTCGCGATGGGGGAGAGCGGCGCGGACGTCTACGACCGGGTCGGGGCCTTCCTGGAGACGCTGTACCGCGCCTTCGACAAGGAGGACTTCCCGCCGAACGTGCTGGTGGTCACCCACGGGCTGACGATGCGGTTGTTCTGCATGCGCTGGTTCCACTGGACGGTGGAGGAGTTCGAGGCGCTGTCCAACCCCGACAACGCCGAGACCCGCACACTCCTGCTCGGCCCCTCCGGCGGCTATACCCTGGACCGGCCGTTCGCGAGGTGGCGGACGCCCGGCCCGCCTGGCGGCGGGGAGTGGTGAAGTCGGCCGGTGACTTTGGGCACACGGAGATTGACCGGGATTGAACACGATGTCAGAGTTTCCGACGCCATGACCCCTCACACCACTGAAACCGACCGCGCCGCGCGCGCCGTGGCCAGCCTCCGCGGGCTGGCCGTGGGCGACGCCCTGGGCTCGCAGTTCTTCGTCCCCGCCAACTACCCGGCACTTCAGAACGGCCAACTGCCACCCGGCACATGGGGGTGGACGGACGACACGGAGATGGCCTGCTCGGTGGTCTCCGTGCTGATCAAGCACGGACGCGTCGACCAGGACGCCCTGGCCCACTCCTTCGCCGAGCACCACGACTTCGACCGCGGCTACGGCCCGGCTGTCAACCGGATGCTGCGGCTGATCCGCCAGGAAGGCGGCGACTGGCGGGAACTCGCGGCCGGCCTGTTCAACGGGCAGGGCTCGTGGGGCAATGGCGCCGCGATGCGGGTCGCGCCCCTTGGTGCCTGGTACGCGGGTGACGCCGTCCAGGCCACCCACCAGGCGGAGATCTCCGCCTACACGACGCATCAGCACCGGGAGGCGGTCGTCGGGGCCATGGCGGTCGCCGCCGCGGCGGCCCTCGTCGCCGACCCCACGGGACCCCAGGCCCCGTCCGACCTTCTCGGCGCGGTTCTCGACCTCGTACCGCGCAGCGCGGTGCACGCGGGTATCCGACGGGCCAGGGACATGCTCGACTACGCGGACGTCGCCACGGTGGCCGCCGTGCTGGGCTGCGGGCGGCGCACCAGCGCCCATGACACCGTGCCCTTCGCCCTGTGGGCGGCGGCCCGCCATCTCGACGACTACGAGCAGGCGTTCTGGACCACCGCCAGGGCCGGTGGCGATGTGGACACGACCTGCGCGATCGTCGGCGGCATCGTCGCGTCCCGGCCGGGCGGCCAACCGCCGGGCGACTGGCGGGAGCGGACCGAAGTCCTCCCGGACTGGGCGTTGTCCGACTGACCGACCGCCGTGGGACGGCGCGAAGCAGCGGGGTAGGCTTGGTACTGCCATGCCGTACGAACCACCCACCCACAGCGTCGAACGCTCCCTTCGTGCCACCCTCGGGGCGCGGACCGTGGCGGGTGTGGACGAAGTCGGCCGCGGCGCCTGGGCCGGACCCGTCACCGTGTGCGCCGCTGTCACCGGACTGCGTCGCGCGCCGGAGGGGTTGACCGACTCCAAGCTGATCACCCCCAAGCGCCGGGCCCGGCTGGCCGCCGTCCTCGGCGACTGGGTCACCTCCTACGCCCTCGGGCACGCCTCACCCGAGGAGATCGACGACCTCGGGATGACGGCCGCGCTCCGGCTGGCGGCCGTACGCGCGTTGGAGGGATTGCCGGAACGGCCGGACGCGGTGATCCTCGACGGCAAGCACAATTACCTCGGCGGTTCCTGGAAGGTCAGGACCGTGATCAAGGGCGACCAGTCCTGCGTCGCGGTCGCCGCCGCGTCCGTCATCGCCAAAGTGCAGCGGGACACGGCGATGGCCGAACTCGGCGCGGATTACACGCCGTTCGCCTTCGCCGACAACGCCGGATATCCGTCACCTGTTCACCGTGCGGCCCTGGAGGAGTTGGGGCCCACCGCGCAGCACCGGATGTCGTGGTCGTATCTGGACGCGCTGCCCCGCTGGCAGCACCTCAAGAAGGTCCGTCAGCCGGTCGAGTCAGGGGAACAACTCGGTTTCGATTTCTGATCCACACGCCACCCCCCGCTGCGCATCCGTGCGGCATTTGATAGACATCAACTCATGCCTCTCATCCCCGAGGAGCCTCAGATTCACGAGAGCGTCCCGGGTCCCCGTACAGCTCCGGCCACCGGCCGCAGTGCGTCGACCCCCCGTCCTGTCCCCGGTCCGCCGCGGCCCGCAGCGCCGCGTCCCGCGCCGCCGAGGGAAGCCGCCGCAGGCGTCGGTCCGGGCCGTCACGGCCCCGCCCGTCCCATCGGTACCCCTGGTCCCGCCGCACCCTCCGGCCCGGTGACCCCGGCCGCGACGGCGGTTCCTCCCACCGTGCCGCAGCAGCGCGCCCAAGAGCCCGCCGCCGCCCAGATCCAACTCATCCCCGCGCCGACCGACGGTGCGCTCGACGCCGCCGACGAGACGGTCGACCTGCTGCTTGACACGGGTCGGGCACCCGGCGAGATCCTGGTCCTCACCACCGGCGACCAGCACCCGTGGGCGGCGCACGAACTCACCTTCGGCGAAGCGTCCTATTGGGCGCAGTACGACGTGGCCGACGACGTCTTCTACGCAGACATCTCCGCCGAACGCACCACCGGGCGACCGGTCGTGGTCGTCGCCGTCAACGGCGGCGGCGACGACACGCTGCCGAGGGCGCTGGCGGGCGCACTGGCCAACGCGGGCGTGCTGCTGATCGTCTGCGGCGACCCGGCCAGGGTCAATTCCCTGCTGGGCGCCAGCGCCTGACCGTCAGCGCGCGGCCGCGCGGCGAAGAGCCTGCGTCGTCCCTCCGGGGATGCCGTGCGCCGCGTCGCCCGGCCGCCGCGACCAGGAAGCGGCGTTCGGTGTGCGGCCGACGCGGTTCTCGCCGATGACATTCCAGCCGTCGGCGGTCAGGGTGACGTACGACCCGGAGCGAAGGCCGTGCAGGGTGCAGGCGTCACGCAGCCCCCACATCCACGCCCCGTCCTCCTCGGTCCAGCCGGGACCACCGTCCCGGCAGACCATCAGGACAGCGGTGCGTACCGGTTTGCGCAGTCGCAGATCGTGCGGGATGACGCGGCGCAGGTGCGAGAGCAGCGCATTGCGCCGCTCCCAGCCGTCGACCACCCCGCTGCGGGCGGTGAAGGAGGCGCTGGCCCGGATCCGGCCGTCCGGGTCGTACACCGCGATCACCGCGGTGGACGGGGACGGCAGGTGCCGGGCGTGCAGGTCCTTGATCACGTCACGCGGATTGGCCAGCAAAGGTACGCCGATGCCTGCCCATTCGGCCGGCTCCAGAGTGCGCGACGCGAGGGAAGTTGCGGCGGAGGACGTCTCCGGAACGAAGCCGATGGTCACGGTCCTCCTTTCATGGATGCACCCGTAGACCGGGCGCGGGCGCACGCCGGTCAGATGGCTCGATGAGCCGATAGGGGATCCGGCATCAATTCTCGCTCCCGTATTGCCCCGCGGCAACGGGCAATTGAAGCCGCCGACCGGTATGGACCTGTCCGCCGCTTAGATCCTGTCCCGTCCGGCGCCTCGCCACGCACATTCACCCCTGAACGGCCAGGACCAGCGGGAAGACAGCCGTCGCACCGGCCCGCCGCAGCAGCCTGGCCAGGACCGCCAGTGTCCAGCCCGTGTCGGAGAGATCGTCGACCAGCAGCACGGGACCGGGATTCGCCTGAAGGGCCGCGGCCAACTCCTGCGGTACGACGAAAGCCCCGTGCAGGGCGCGTACCCGCTGTGCGCTGTTACTGCGCGGTACGCCGCCCGGGTCTCCCTGATCCGCGTACTCGACCCGGCCGAGCAGGGGCATTCTGCCGACCTCGGCGATACGGGTGCTGAGCGATTCCACCAGCACGCCGTGGCGGCGAGAGGCGACACCGACCACGCCGACCGGGCGTGCGGGGGCGTCCGGCGCGCCGCTGGCCCAACCGCCGGGCCCCTTGGCCCAGTCGGCGAGCACCTGGATCACGGCGTCCACCGCTTCCGGCGAAACCGGCTGGTCGACGGCTCCTTCGGCGAACAGCGGCCGCAGCCGGTTGCCCCACCCGATGTCGGACAGACGGCCCAACGCCCGCCCGGTGGACGCCTGTTCCGTCGCGGGAATACGCCCCTTGAGCGCGACGCCGATCGCCTCGAGACCGGTCGGCCACATCTTGCGTGCTTCCAGCTCGACTCCGGGGCGCCCGAGCGCCGCGCGTGCCGCGTCCAGCGCGGCGTTCGAGACCTCCAGCGGGAAGCGCGCGCCCGCGCAGTTGTCGCAGCGTCCGCAGGGCGCGGCCTGCTCGTCGTCCAACTGCCGGCGCAGGAACTCCATCCGGCATCCGGTGGTGGTCGCGTAGTCCCGCATGGCCTGCTGCTCGGTCTCGCGCTGGCGGGCCACCCACGCGTACCGCTCGGTGTCGTACGCCCACGGCTGCCCGGTCGCGGTCCAGCCGCCGCGCACCCGGTGCACCGCGCCGTCGACGTCCAGCACCTTCAGCATGATCTCCAGGCGGGAGCGGCGCAGATCGACGCGTGTTTCCAGCGCGGGGATGGACACCGGGCGGTCGGAGGCCGCGAGCACTTCCAGGGTGCGGCGCACCTGCTCCTCGGGCGGGAAGGCGAGCGACGCGAAATACCGCCAGATCGACTCGTCCTCGCGCCCGGGCAGGAGCAGGACCTCGGCGTGGTCGACGCCGCGTCCGGCACGGCCCACCTGCTGGTAGTAGGCGATCGGCGACGAGGGCGATCCGACGTGCACGACGAATCCGAGATCGGGCTTGTCGAAGCCCATGCCCAGGGCCGAGGTGGCCACGAGTGCCTTGACACGGTTGGCGAGCAGATCCGCCTCGGCCGCCTGCCGGTCCGCGTTCTCGGTCTTCCCCGAGTAGGAGGCGACGGGGAAGCCGCGCTGCCGCAAGAACGCGGTGATCTCGTCGGCCGCCGCCACGGTGAGGGTGTAGATGATGCCGGAGCCCGGAAGCGTTTCGAGGTGGTCGGCGAGCCAGGCCAGCCGGTGGGCGGCGTCGGGCAGTCGCAGCACGCCGAGCGACAGGCTCTCGCGGTCCAGCGGCCCGCGCAGGATGAGGGCGCCTTCCTGATCGGCCCCGGTGGCGCCGGTACCGAGCTGCTCGGCGACGTCGGCGGTCACGCGGGCGTTGGCGGTGGCCGTGGTCGCCAGCACGGGGACGCCGGGCGGCAGATCGGCGAGCATCGTCCTCAGCCGTCGGTAGTCCGGGCGGAAGTCGTGACCCCAGTCCGAGATGCAGTGCGCCTCGTCGACGACGAGCAGGCCGGTGGTGGCGGCGAGCTTGGGCAGCACCTGATCGCGGAAGTCCGGGTTGTTGAGGCGTTCCGGGCTGACGAGCAGGACATCCACCTCGCCCGCCGCGACCTCCGCCTCGATCTCGCCCCATTCCTCGGTGTTGGACGAGTTGATCGTGCGGGCCCGGATGCCCGCGCGTGCGGCGGCTTCCACCTGGTTGCGCATGAGGGCCAGCAGCGGCGAGACGATGACCGTCGGGCCGCTGCCCCGCTCGCGCAGCAGCGCCGTGGCCACGAAGTACACGGCCGACTTCCCCCAGCCGGTGCGCTGGACGACCAGCGTTCTGCGGCCGTGCGCGACCAGCGACTCGACGGCGAGCCACTGGTCCTCGCGGAGCCGTGCGGTGCCCGGCTCGGCGCCGACGAGTCGGCTCAGTACGGTGTCGGCCGCGGAACGCAGCGCGGTGGGGGTCTCGGTCATGCCCCCATGCAACCTGATCGCACCGACATCGCGCCAACCCCGCTCCGTGGCCTGTGGATAACTCCACCGAAAGTTATCCACAGGTTTTTGGGGGGTCTGGTGTGATTCGCGCGATTACGGCATCGTCGATCTCATGACACAGAGCAGAGAGATTCAGCACGGAGAGTCATCATCCGAAGCGGCCGACGCCAAAGTCACCTTGCGCGGGCCCGCCGACCTGGCCGACGCATTGCCGTACTTGATGGGTTTTCATCCCAATGACTCCGTCGTGCTCGTCGCACTGCACGGCGAGCACGGCCGCTTCGGCGGCCGACTGCGACTGGGCCTGCCGGAGGACCCGAGTGAGTGGCCGGAGACCGCCGACCAACTCGCCGACTGCCTCGTGAGGAACAGCACCCGGCGCGGTGGGCGACCCGACGCCATCGTGCTGTTCCTGTGCCGGGACCCGCGTGAAGGGGAGCGCGCTTCGGCCGTGATGGAAAGGCTGAGGCCGCTCGCCCAGCGGATCCGGGTGGCCTGCGGGGCGCTGGACGTGCCCGTCGTCGAGGCGTTGTGCGTCTCGGCCGGCCGTTGGTGGTCCTACTGCCGCCCCGCGGAGACCGTCCCGGCGGAGGGAACGGTCCTGGCTCCGCCCGGCCGGTCCACGATGGCGGCGGCCAGCGCCTACGCGGGAATCCCGGCGCCGGGTTCGCTGCGGGACATGGAAGCCAGGCTGAAGCCGTCCGAGGCGCGGAATCGTGATCACGAGATCGCCCTCGACGCGGCCTGCGCCGAATTGGTGCCCCGCATGCTCGACGACGGTGACTGCGAGAGCGTCCGGCAGCGAACACTCGCCCTGGCCCGTGCGGCACTTGAGAAGTTCCGCTCCGCGCCCCGGATCGACGATCCCGCACGTGCGGACCGGCGGGACGACCGGCTCCTCGCCGACAACGAGGGTGCGGCGGTCATCCTCGGCCTCCAGGACCGCACGGCACGCGACCGCGCCGCCGAATGGATGGAGCCCGCGCAGGCGGACGCCGCCCTTCGACTGTGGCGGGCGCTCGCTCGGCGCTGCGCAGGACCGTACGCGGACCATGCCGCGGCCCCGCTCGCCCTGGCGGGCTGGGTCGCCTGGTCCTCGGGGGACGAGGCCGAGGCGCGGGTCGCCCTCGGCCTCGCACTGGACCTCGAACCCCACTACACCTTCGCGCGGTTGCTCCACCACTCCGTCAACGAGGGTCTGGACCCTGAGCTGTTGCGGCGGAGCCTGCGGCAGGAGCGGCGGCAGCGCGTGATCGCCTCGACTACAGCTCGCCGCGGGCCAGTCGGATCAGCCGGTCGAGGACCCGGCCGCCACTCACCCGGAGACCGTCGTGTTCGAACTCGTCGGTGACCCAGGTCCGCAGCCCGCGCACCGCACGCGCGGTGGCCAGCGAGTGGGCAGTGTCGACGTACATGTCGTCGTGGTAGATCGCCGCCGCCACCGGAATCTCATTGGCCGCCAACTGGCTGGTGTCATAGAGGTCCGGCCACTTCTCGCGGCGCGCGACAAGCTCCGCCGTCTCGCGCAGTGGTGCGAGCGCCGGATCGGACGTGAACATCCACGGATGGATGCTCTCTCCCGTGAACAGCACGGGAGCGTCCCCTGCCAGCGCGCGCTCGGCGTCGAACCGCGGGAATTCACCACGGACGGCCTCGGCGGCCCAGCCGGTGCCGTGAGGAGAGACGGACCCCTGTCCGTAGACCGACTCGTGCAGCACCGCGTAAAGGGGATTCGCGGCGAAGGACAGATGCTGCTGGACCTGGGAGAGAAAGGAGTCGGAGAAGACGGGACCGGAGGGACCCGTCACGAACGCGTACTCCAGCAGGTAGTGCAGGGTGTGCGAACCGGTGCCGGTGCCGAGCATCAGACCGAGGGACTGGAACGCCTCAGGTGTGAGGCGGCCTCCGCCGGGCAGCGACACCGCCTCGTCGCGCAGGCGGCGGACGATGGTGCGCACCGTCTCGACGTCTTCGGGGTAACGGGCGTAGTGACCGGCGTTCTTGCGCTCGATGCGGGGATAGGCGGCGCGGTAGACGGCCTCGGCGGTCACATCAAGACCCGGCAGGCCGCCCGTGAGGAACACCTCCCGCAGACCTTCGGGCGCCGACGACAGATAGGTGACCGCGCAGAAGCCGCCGAAACTCTGGCCCAGCACGCTCCAGCGCGCGTCCTCTCCGAGGAGCTGACGCCTGATGAATTCGCAGTCCCGGACAATCGAGTCGGCCCTGAAGTACGACAGGTAGTGCGCCTGGGCGGCGGCGTCGCCACGGGTGGGCAGCGTCTGGCGGGTGGCGGGCGTGGAGCGCCCGGTGCCACGCTGGTCGAGCAGCAGCACCCGGAAGTCGTCGAGCGCGCGCGGCAGCCAGCCGTCCCGTCCCAGCGGGCGCGGCGAGCCGAAGCCCGGACCGCCCTGGAGATACAGCAGCCAAGGCAACGACTCGCGCTCCCGGCCCGCCGCCACGACCTCGCGGGCGTAGACCTCGATCCGCTCCCCGTCCGGGGAGGAGTGATCGAGCGGTACGGCAAACGTGTGGTCGGTGATGACGGTGCCTGGCTGGCGGTGGACGGTCATGGAGTCTCTTTTCGGGGGTGCGGGCCGTGCGGGGAGCCGGGGCTCCCGTTCAGGAACGGTAGACGGGCCGTGACCTGTGCGCTCGGCGGGGCGTTCACCCGGCGTGCAGCACTCTCCCGGAAGACGAATCCCGTACGAGCGGGCGGCGGCTCCGGCCGTCGCCCGGGCCGCGCGCGCGGCGAAGGACGGAGCCCGGTGAGCACGCCGCCGGTCGTCGCACCGCGCCGGGCGGCACCCGGCCCGGTACCCGTCCACGACGCCGTCATCTGCGTGGCGGCGCCGGCCCTCGCGGTGTCCGCACAGCACGGGCAGATGCGCGGCGACGGTCTGGACGGCTTCTACCGCGACGGCAGGCGACTGCTGAGCCGCTGCGAGCTGACGGTCGCGGGAGCCGAACCGGTGACCGTGCAGGCCAGGCTGCTCGACGCGGGACGGGCACGTTTCCTGGCGGTCGTCCGGACACCCGGCGACCGTGGCCCCGACCCGGTCGTCACGGTAGAGCGTGTCAGGACCGCCGAGGGCGGTGAGCGGATCACGTTCGCCAACGCGGGGCCGGTACGGGTGGCGCTGCCCGTCGAGATCGCGTTCGGCACGGATCTCGCGGCGCTCTCCGCGGTGGCCGCAGGGCAGGCCGGGGCGGATCTGACGGCCGGCGTCAGCGGCTCGGGGCTGCGCTGGTCGAGCGGCGGGGAATCGGCGCGGGTCACCGCGACTCCCGCGCCGGACGCGGCGCTGGGCGCGTCGGGACTGCTGAGGTGGGGCCTGGAGGTGGCGCCCGGAGCGGCACGGACGATCGAGCTGCGGGTGGAGCCGGCACCGGCGGCCACGACGGCGGGCAGCGCGCGGGCACCGGTCGGCGACAGACCGCCGCCGATGTGGGCCGACGCGCGGCTGGAGGGCGACGACCCCAGAGCCGGTGCCCTGCTGGACGCCTCGCTCGGGGACGCACAGGCCCTGCTGCTCCGCGCGCCGCAATATCCGGCCGACCTCTACGTCGCGGCCGGGGCGCCCTGGCGGATGGGGCTGGCGCCCGCGGACGCGCTGTGGGCGGCGCGGATGCTGCTGCCGTTCGGCACGCGGCTCGCGGCGGGCACGCTCCGCATGCTGGCCAGGTTGCAGGACCCCGCGACGGGCCGTGTGCCCGGAGTGCCGCGGCACTCCGGACCGCACCTGCCGCCGTTGGACTCGGGCGTGGAGGCGACGCTGCTCTTCGTGACCGTGCTGGCCGAGGCCCGACGCTGGGGGCTTCCGGCCCGCGAGGTGGAGCCGTTGCTCCCGGCGGCGGAGCGGTGCCTCGGCTGGATGCGGGCGGCGACGACGGATTCCGGCCTGGTCGTGGACCCGTCGGCGGAGGGTCCGGTGCGGGCGGAGGTACAGGCGTACGCGTATCGCGCGGCGGTGCAGGGTGCGGATCTGCTCGACGCCCACGAACGGAGTGGAACGGACGGCTGGCGGGAGTACGCGGCGGCGCTGCGGGCGGGCTTCCGGCGGGGATTCTGGCTGGAGGATCCGGGCGGTGGGCGGCCCGCGCTGGCGCTGGCCGCCGGGGGAAGACCGGTGCCGGTGCTGTCCTCGTCGCTCGCGCACCTCCTCGACACCGGGCTGCTCGGCGAAGGGGCGCTCGCTCCCGGGTTGTTGGACAAGGGGCAGACGGAACAGCTCGGCAAGCTGTTCGCCGCGCCGGACATGAACTCCGGCTGGGGCCTGCGGACGATGTCGGCGAAGACGCCCGGCTTCAGCCCCTTCGGCCACCGCGGAGGTGCGGTGCGCGTCCGTGAGACGGCGCTCGCCGTGTCCGGCCTCGCCGCGGCGGGGCTGGAGAAGGAGGCGTCCGCGTTGGTGGGCGGGGTGCTGGACGCTGCGGCGGAGTTCGGACTGCGGATGCCGGAGATATACGGGGGCGAGCAGCGTTATGCGGGCGGTGCGCCATGCCCGCACCCCATGGCGTGCCGTCCGGCGGCGGTCGCGGCGGCCGGGGCCGTCCATCTGCTGACGGCGCTCGCCGGGGTGCGGCCGGACGCGCCGGGCGGCACGGTGGCGGTCCGGCCGATCAGCGCCGTGCCGCTGGGAGCCGTGCATCTGACGGGGTTGCGGGTCGCGGAGCAGCCGTTCTCCGTTCGGGTCAGCCGTCTGGGGATGGCCATGATCGAGGAGGCGGCGCCGGGACTGCACCTCGGGACCTGACCATGGGCGGGGACCGAGCGGAGACCGAGCGGAGAGGGACGGGAAAACGTATCGATCCGATAGGGATCAGGCTCCCGATCCGGCTGATTATCGTCAGGCAGACGACTATGATCGCGCCATGTCGCCCTACGACCCGTCGGCTTTCCCGCCCTTCGCCGTCACCGTCGACCTGGTCGTGCTGACCGTGCGACATCACGCGCTGTGCGCACTGTCGGTAAGGCGCGGCGAGCCGCCCTTCCAGGGGCGGTGGGCGCTGCCCGGCGGATTCGTCCGCGAGGACGAGGACCTTTCCCAGGCCGCGGCGCGGGAACTGGCCGAGGAGACGGGGCTCCGGGCGCAGAGCGGCGCTCATCTGGAGCAGCTCGCCACCTACGGGGATCCGCAGCGCGATCCGCGGATGCGGGTGGTCAGCGTCGCGCATCTGGTGCTCGCGCCCGACCTGCCCGCGCCTCGGGCGGGCGGTGACGCCCGCAGCGCGCGCTGGGCGCCGGTCGGGACGTTGCTGGGCGAAGGGGGACAGGAGCACGCGGGGGAGACGGCGCCGCTCGCGTTCGACCATGCCCGGATCCTGGGGGACGGGGTCGAGCGCGCGCGGTCGAAGATCGAGTACTCGTCGCTGGCCACCGCCTTCTGCCCGCCCGAATTCACGGTGGGGGAGCTGCGGCGGGTGTACGAGGCGGTGTGGGGTGTCGCGCTCGACCCGCGCAATTTCCACCGCAAGGTGACCGGCACGGTCGGTTTCCTCGTGCCGACCGGGGGGACGACGACCCGTCAGGGCGGCCGTCCCGCGCAGTTGTTCAGGGCGGGCGGGGCCGCACTGCTCAATCCGCCGATGCTGCGGCCCGAGGTGTAGAACCGGCTCCTTCCGCAAAACGCCCATTTGCGGAGCTATGGTGCAAGGGTGATCCAGGCCATCGGGTTGACCAGCATGCCCCGCCGCAACGCCCCGCCCGCCGTCACCGACCTCACGTTCGACATCAGGGCCGGTGAAGTCACCGGCCTGCTCGGTCCCGCCGGATCGGGAAAGTCCACCGCCCTGCGCCTGCTGCTCGGGCTGGAGGGCGGACGCGGCGCCACCCTCGTCGACGGCCGGCCGCTGCGCGACCTCCCCCACCCGGCCCGCGTCGTCGGCGCCCTCCTGGGTGACGTGCCCGGACATCCCGGACGCACCGCCCGAAGCCACCTCCGCATGCTCTGCGCCGCCTTCGGACTGCCCGCCGCCCGCGCCGACGAGGTGCTCGACCAGGTCGGCCTCGCCGAGGTCGCCGAACAGCGGCTCGGCACGTACTCGCTGGGCATGGACCGCCGTCTCGGTTTCGCCGCGGCCCTGCTCGCCGACCCCCGCGCGCTGGTCCTGGACGACCCGGTGCGCGAACTCCCGGCCCGCGAAGCCGCCTGGGTGCACGCGCTCGTACGACGGCACGTCGCCGCCGGGGGCGCGGTCCTGCTCACCGGCCGTGATACCAAAGCCCTCGCCCGTACCGCCGACCACGTGATCGCGATCGACAAGGGGCGCCTGGTCGCGGACCAGTCGGCCGCGCACTTCGCCCGCACGAGGATGCGCCCGTACGTGGCCGTCCGCTCGCCCTACGCCGAGCGCCTGGCCACGCTGCTCACCGAGGACGGCGCCGAGGTGATCGCCGCGACCGGCAGCCGTATCGCCGTCTACGGCACCAACTCTGCCGCGGTGGGGGAGACCGCCTACCGCCACGGCATCCTGCTGCACCACCTCGCCGACGAGAGCGGAAACGGCGTCACAACCCCGGACGCCACCCCCGAGGCAGAAGGCGGCGTGGCGGCCGCCGTACCGCCCGCCCTGCCGCAGCCGCGGCGGCGTCCGGCACGGCAGCACGGCCCGGTCCGGCCACTGCGGTACGAACTGCGGCGCGCCTTCGGGGTCCTCACGCCGTGGCCGATCGCCGGAGCGGCGCTGGTCGGCTCGGTGCTCGGCACGGTCCTGATGGCACGCACCGGGGCTGTGTCCGTACCGCCGTTGCGGTTGATCTCCGGATGGGCGGTCCGGCTGCCGCTGCCCGCGGCGGCCGTGGGCGCGGGCGTGCTGGGCGCACTCGCCTACGGGCAGGAGTTCCGCTACCCCGCCCTCGCGCCGGGGTACGGCCCCGAGCCGCGGGTCCTGCGGCTGCTCGGCGCCAAACTCGCCGTGAGCGGAGTCTGCGCGCTGCTGCTCGCCGCGTTCGCCGCCGTCGCCGACACCCTGGCGCTGCGGCTGACCCTCGGCCCGGGAAAGGCGCCGGATCTGACGACGCTTCCTGCCGCGCTCGGCGGGTGGGCGGCGCTCGCCGTCGGCTGCGCCTGGGCGGGGGTGCTCGCGGCGGGCGTGTTCCGTACCACCGCGCTCGGTGTGGCCGCCGTCCTCGCCGTACCGCTGCTGGTCGCTCCGGCCGTACGGGGACTGTTCGGTGGGCCGGTGGCACGACAACTCGCCGACGCGGGCGGAGCGTTGTGGTCGGTGGTCAGCGGGGTCTCGCAGGGCGGCGGCGGAACGGTCGAGGGACTGCTGCGCTTCGCCGCCCAACCGGTGGTCTCCGCGCTGTCGTTGTCACTCACCGTGCTGGTCTGCGCCTATCTGGCAACCGCGTTGCGCGGACGGCGACGCTGGCGCCGCCCAACTGCCCCACGCGTCAGCCGAACTGCGCCGCTTACCAGCAAGAAGGGATGATTCATCGCCATAAAACGTCAATTATGAGGTGATGAGCGCTCACCCTTTCGTGTGCTTTTCAGCAAAGCCCTCAAGGCGCGCATCGGCATCGCCGACAAAGGATGCGTGAGTACCCTTGCGCACACCATGATGACCGCGGCTCGTTCTGCCGACTCCGGAATCGCCGGATCGGGCGAGCTGGACCGCTATTCGTACGCCGAAGCCCCTGGCACCGACCGACCTGGACTGACGTCCTGGGAGGGCATGGAACCGGATATGAACCGGATGGGCCGCCGGGCCGGCGGCAGCCGTGGCCGGGGACTGCACGGACAACTCGTCCAGCAGCTCGGGCAGATGATCGTCTCCGGCGATCTGGGCGCCGACCGCCCGCTGGTCCCCGAGGAGATCGGCCAGCGCTTCGAGGTCTCCCGCACCGTGGTGCGCGAGTCCCTGCGCGTGCTGGAGGCCAAGGGCCTGGTCAGCGCCCGGCCCAACGTCGGTACCCGGGTCCGCCCGGTGAGCGACTGGAATCTGCTCGACCCCGACATCATCGAATGGCGCGCCTTCGGGCCGCAGCGCGACGACCAGCGCCGCGAACTGCTCGAACTGCGCTGGACGATCGAGCCGCTGGCCGCCCGGCTCGCCGCGGGCCACGGCCGCGAGGACGTACAGCAGCGCCTCGCCGACATGGCGGAGATCATGGCGCACGCCGCCGCACAGGGCGACGCGCTGACCTTCTCCAGGGCCGACGCCGAATTCCACGCCCTGCTCCTCCAGGTCGCGGGCAACCGGATGCTGGAGCACCTGTCGGGGATCGTCTCCTCCGCGCTGCACGTGTCCGGCGGCCCGGTCACCGGCTGCGACCGCCCCGGCGACACCTCGGTCGGCCTGCACCAGCGGATCGTCGAAGCGCTCGCCGAGAGCGACGGCGGCACGGCGGAGGCGGCGATGCGCCAGCTCCTCACCGTCCTGCCCGAGCAGCCCGAGTCCGCTCCCGCCGACCACGTCGTCCCCGGTCCGCGCGAGCAGCACTGACCGTGTCGCCCTCCGCCGCGGGCCCCGGAACACCTGGGGTCGGCGGCGGTCCCATGTGGTCCCCCGTGGCTCTCCCGGCCGCTCTCCCGCGCCCTCGCACGACCGAACGGGTCATGTGTCCGGATTTATGACCGATCTGCACGATTTAGGGTGTGACTCGGGCCACGTAGGGTGGGCGTAACGCTTGGCGAGGCAGCGCGATGACTTAAGAGGTGGCCACGGCACAAGGAATATTCAGCGACGATTTTGACGCTGAGTGGCTGTGCGGTTCCACCGAGTCGTTCCCATCGTTCCGAGAGGTTGTTCGTGTCGGCCAGCACATCCCGTACGCTCCCGTCCGAGATCGCCGAGTCCGAGTCTCTGATGGCGCTCATCGAGCAGGGTAAGGCCCAGGGGCAGATCGCCGGCGACGACGTGCGTCGGGCGTTCGAAGCGGACCAGATTCCGGCAACCCAGTGGAAGAACGTTCTGCGCAGCCTCAACCAGGTCCTCGACGAGGAGGGTGTGACGCTGATGGTGACTGCCGCTGAGGCGCCCAAGCGCACCCGTAAGAGCGTCGCAGCCAAGAGCCCGGCGAAGCGTACTGCCACCAAGACGGTCGCCTCCAGGGCGACCCCTGTCAAGAAGACCGCTGCGCCCAAGGCCGCCGCCCCGGAGGTGGAGGCCGAGGCCGAGACCACGGTGGAGCCATCGGTGGAGGCGGAGAGCCCAGTAAGGAAGGCGTCGGCGAAGAAGGCCGCCGTCAAGAAGACCGTTGCCAAGAAGGCCCCCGCCAAGAAGGTGGCGGCCAAGAAGACGGCCGCAGGCGAGGACGAGGCCGTCGACGCGGAGGAGACGGTCGAGGAGGCCGCCGCGGGCAAGGGCGGCGAGGAGGAGACCGAGAAGTCGGAGTCCGAGAGCTTCGTGCTCTCCGACGACGACGAGGACGACGCGCCCGCACAGCAGGTCGCCGTCGCCGGTGCCACCGCCGACCCGGTCAAGGACTACCTCAAGCAGATCGGCAAGGTCCCGCTGCTCAACGCCGAGCAGGAGGTCGAGCTGGCCAAGCGCATCGAGGCCGGTCTCTTCGCCGAGGACAAGCTGGCCGCGGCCGACAAGCTCGCCCCCAAGCTCAAGCGCGAGCTGGAGATCATCGCCGAGGACGGCCGCTGGGCCAAGAACCACCTGCTGGAGGCCAACCTCCGCCTCGTGGTCTCGCTGGCCAAGCGCTACACCGGTCGCGGCATGCTCTTCCTGGACCTGATCCAGGAGGGCAACCTGGGTCTGATCCGCGCGGTCGAGAAGTTCGACTACACCAAGGGCTTCAAGTTCTCCACCTATGCCACCTGGTGGATCCGGCAGGCGATCACCCGCGCGATGGCCGACCAGGCCCGCACCATCCGTATCCCGGTGCACATGGTCGAGGTCATCAACAAGCTGGCCCGCGTGCAGCGCCAGATGCTCCAGGACCTGGGCCGCGAGCCCACCCCGGAGGAGCTGGCCAAGGAACTCGACATGACCCCCGAGAAGGTCATCGAGGTCCAGAAGTACGGCCGCGAGCCGATCTCCCTGCACACGCCGCTGGGCGAGGACGGCGACAGCGAGTTCGGTGACCTCATCGAGGACTCCGAGGCGGTCGTGCCGGCCGACGCGGTCAGCTTCACGCTGCTGCAGGAACAGCTCCACTCGGTGCTCGACACCCTCTCCGAGCGGGAGGCGGGCGTGGTCTCCATGCGCTTCGGCCTCACGGACGGGCAGCCGAAGACGCTGGACGAGATCGGCAAGGTCTACGGGGTCACGCGCGAGCGGATCCGGCAGATCGAGTCCAAGACGATGTCCAAGCTGCGTCACCCGTCGCGGTCCCAGGTGCTGCGCGACTACCTGGACTGACCCGGCCGGGCTGACCCGACGTCATTTCCGCGGAGTTCTCCGGAGTCCTTCGGGCCTCCGGAGACCCGGAGTCCTTCGGGCCTCCGGAGAACTCCGCGGACGTCTTTCGGGCGACATGGCCTCTTTGCGGATGCGGCCTCCGGCCCTATCGATCACTCTGGGTGTCCAGAGTGCTTCACAGGGTCAGGAGGCCGCATGCGTTTCCCCTTCCGTGCCGTGACCGGTCGTCGTCGTGCTGTGATCGGCGGTCTCGCGGCGGCGCTGTTGCCGGTGCTGGCCGTCCCGCTGGCCGCGCCCGCGACCCCGGCCGCCGCCAACGGCGTCGTGATCGGTGGCAACCCGGCCAGCACGGACAGCACGCCATGGGTGATGGCCCTGGCCAGCCGTAAGCGCTTCGGCTCCGGCAGGTCCGGCCAGTTCTGCGGCGCGGTGGCCGTCGGGCCTCGTACGGTGATCACCGCGGCCCACTGCTTCGGCCGTGAGGCGCTCGGAGCGAGCGACTGGCACCAACTGCCCGACCTGCGTGTGATCGCCGGTCGTACGGACCTCAGCGGCGGTCGTGGGCAGGAACTGGGCCTGTCGCAGGTGTGGGTCAACCCCGGCTTCGACTCGACGACGAACTCCGGCGACATCGCGGTCATCACGCTGGCGACCGCGTTGCCGAAGGGCGCCACTATCCCGATCGCGGACTCCTCCGACGAGCAGGACTACCGGGCGGGCACTCAGGCGCAGGTCTACGGGTGGGGTGACACGACCGGCCGCGGCACGTACTCGAACACGCTGCGTTCCGCGACGGTCACGGTTTTCGCGGACACGGTGTGCGCGCAGGCGTATCCGGGGAGTTTCGACGGCACTTATGTGCGCGCCTCGATGATGTGCGCGGGTGCCAAGGGCGGGGGCCGGGACGCCTGTCAGGGCGACAGCGGCGGCCCGCTGGTCGTGGGGGACCGGGTCGTCGGTCTGGTCTCGTGGGGCAGTGGCTGCGCGGAGGCGGCTTATCCAGGGGTCTACACGCGGGTCTCGGCGATGGCCTCACTGGTGGCGGCGCACAGTAGCTGAGCGCTGGCGCAGCGCGGTCGAAGGCTGGCAGAACCAGCTGAGCTGCGGCGGGCCGCGGTTGAACGGAAGACGGCGGGCGGACACCCCCTGGAGGGGTCTGTCCGCCCGCCGACTCGAATTCGTCGCTGATGCGAAGTGTCAGCGCTCGTCTTCTCCCGCCGTTGCCGGGGTGTCGGTCAGCCGTCCGGTCTCGTCCTGTATTTCCGAAGCGATCTTCTTGAGCTCCGGCTCGAACTTGCGTCCATGGTGTCCGCAGAAGAGCAGCTCACCACCGCTGATGAGGACAACGCGCAGGTATGCCTGAGCGCCGCAGCGGTCGCAGCGGTCTGCCGCTGTCAGCGGACTCGCGGGGGTCAGAACAGTAGTCACGTCGCCTCTTCTCTAGCTCGACGAGCTGTCGTACCAGGGTCAACATCCAACCAGGCCGAAAACGTTCCCGCTCTCAGCTTTTCCTCGAAAACCGACCTCGGGGTGACTGGATGTTACCGATTGGCGGCGAATAGGAGTCAGTTGCGTCAGATGTCGCTTATGGAGCTGTTGTCCGGACTTGCTCCCGGCTGGCTTGCCGGTTGTTGCTGAGGACGTGCCCGGAGCCTAAATGGTTCATGCCTCTTTGGGAACGTGACATGTGTATCACTCGCGCGGGTTATCGAACGCATGCTCGAAGAGGGCTAGCATGGAAGCGGGGACGAGGGCCGTGTTGAGGCCCGGATACCGGGTCGCGGCGCTGTCACCCCTCCCGGCATCGGTACCCTCTCACCGACACGGCTGAAAAAACTTCAGAACATTCCTGATCGAGGAGCTGCCCGCGTGACCGCCGAAACATCCGTGCCGTCCTCTGCGCTGCTGACGGGTGCAGATCGCGACGGCTCCAACTACACCGCGCGGCACCTGCTCGTCCTCGAAGGGCTGGAAGCGGTTCGCAAGCGGCCCGGTATGTACATCGGGTCAACAGACAGTCGCGGTCTGATGCACTGCGTCTGGGAGATCATCGACAACTCCGTCGACGAGGCGCTCGGCGGTCACGGCGACCGCATCGAGGTCATCCTGCACGAGGACGGCTCGGTCGAGGTCCGGGACAACGGCCGCGGCATCCCGGTGGACGTGGAGCCCAAGACGGGCCTGTCCGGCGTCGAGGTCGTCATGACCAAGCTGCACGCCGGCGGGAAGTTCGGCGGCGGCTCGTACGCGGCCTCCGGCGGTCTGCACGGCGTCGGCGCGTCCGTGGTGAACGCGCTGTCGGCCCGGCTGGACGTCGAGGTCGACCGCAACGGCGCCACGCACGCCATCAGCTTCCGCCGCGGGGTCCCCGGAATCTTCACCGAATCCGGCGCCGAGGCGCCCTTCGACCCCGCCAGCGGGCTCACCAAGGCCAAGCGGGTCCCCAAGACCCGCACCGGCACCCGCGTGCGTTACTGGGCCGACCGGCAGATCTTCCTCAAGGACGCCAAGCTCTCCCTGGACCACCTGCACCAGCGCGCCCGCCAGACCGCCTTCCTGGTGCCCGGCCTGACCATCGTGGTGCGCGACGAGCGCGGCATCGAGACCGACAAGCCCGTCGAGGAGGTCTTTCACTTCGACGGCGGCATCAGCGAATTCTGCGAGTTCCTCGCCCCCGACAAGCCGATCTGCGACGTCCTGCGTCTGTCCGGCAGCGGCACCTTCAAGGAGACCGTGCCCGTCCTCGACGACCGCGGCCACATGACCCCCACCGAGGTCACCCGCGAGCTGGGCGTCGACATCGCGCTGCGCTGGGGCACCGGCTACGAGACGACCGCCAGGTCCTTCGTGAACATCATCGCCACCCCCAAGGGCGGCACCCATGTGACCGGATTCGAGCGCTCCGTCACCAAGACGATGAACGAGGTGCTGCGCTCGGCCAAACTGCTGCGCGTCGCCGAGGACGACATCGTCAAGGACGACGCCATGGAGGGCCTGACGTCGGTGATCACCGTGCGTCTGGCCGAGCCGCAGTTCGAGGGCCAGACCAAGGAAGTGCTCGGCACCTCCGCCGCCAACCGCATCGTGGCCAATGTCGTCGCCACCGAACTGCGCGAGTTCCTGACCTCCACCAAGCGGGACGCCAAGGCCCAGGCGCGCGCCGTCCTGGAGAAGACCGTCGCCGCCGCCAGGACCCGCATCGCGGCCAGGCAGCACAAAGAGGCGCAGCGCAGGAAGACCGCGCTGGAGACCTCCTCGCTCCCCGCCAAGCTGGCCGACTGCCGCAGCGACGCCGTCGACCGCAGCGAACTGTTCATCGTCGAGGGCGACTCGGCACTCGGCACCGCCAAACTGGCCCGCAACTCCGAGTTCCAGGCACTGCTGCCGATCCGCGGCAAGATCCTCAACGTCCAGAAGTCGTCCATCTCGGACATGCTCAAGAACGCCGAGTGCGGCGCGATCATCCAGGTCATAGGAGCCGGGTCCGGCCGCACCTTCGACATCGACCAGGCCCGCTACGGCAAGGTCATCTTCCTGGCCGACGCCGACGTCGACGGCGCCCACATCCGCTGCCTCCTGCTCACCCTTTTCCAGCGCTATATGCGTCCGATGGTCGAGCAGGGCCGGGTCTTCTCCGCCGTCCCCCCGCTCCACCGCATCGAACTCGTCCAGCCCAAGAAGGGCCAGGACAAGTACGTCTACACCTACTCGGACAACGAGCTGCGCCAGACCCTCCTCGACCTCCAGCGCCGCAACGTCCGCTACAAGGACAGCATCCAGCGCTACAAGGGCCTCGGTGAGATGGACGCGAACCAGTTGGCCGAAACCACCATGGACCCCCGCCACCGGACCCTGCGCCGCATCAACATCAGCGACCTCGAATCCGCCGAGCAGGCCTTCGACCTCCTGATGGGCAACGAGGTCGCCCCCCGCAAGGAGTTCATCACCAACTCCGCCACGACCCTGGACCGGTCGCGGATCGACGTCTGACCTGCGGCGGAGCGGGCGGGTGGGCTCAGGAGGACCTCTGCGGTCCGCACACAGTGCGCAACCAAACTGACGTGAGGTCAGGTCGGAGCGCTGAAGCCACCAGGTCTGCGGGGCATTCCTCTCCGTACGACTACGGGCCACACCTGGTGGCAGCTCGCGCCGTACCTTGGTCCGGCTGTCCCCCGGTCCACCGGCGGTTGCCCCAACACAACCGGAACCGATCGGGCCAGGCTCCATCGCGTCACGCTTGACGAACTTGGTGCCCGCAGTGCACTGAACCGATTGCGTTTTGTTATCAACGCTGTCAGCCCGTGATGATCACGAGAAGTTCCTGACTGGACGGGATCCGGCCTGCCGCTGTTTCTTGTGGCCTCCGCTTTAGGAGCGTGCGTCTGCCACCAGGACCAGTTCGGATCCGAGGTATAAGCGCAGCGCAGGACAGAGTGCCGGCCAGGGTGTTGGATAGAACCATGCAGGGGTGGAAGAAGACCGCGGTCATCATGTGCACCGTCGTGTGTGCTGTAGCTGCTGTGGGACTGACCGTTTTGGCCGTAGCCGTGGATACGGCAACCGCGAACCAGGTAGGCAGCCTCATCGGAGCGGTGGTCAGCCTGGCTGGATTCACGGTATCTGTCTGGGCCTTGCTGCACTCGCCCGTAACGGCCGTGGAGGCGTCGGACGGGGGCGTGGCCGCGGGCGGCAGCATCGGGCGCGTCGTGCGAGGCAACAACAACAGTCTCACTTCGTCGCCGACTGCCCAGCCGCCTCCCGCCAGCCACACGCCGAGCATTGGCTCCGTCCGCGCGGATGGAAGCGGCAGTGCAGCCGCCGCAGGAAATGTCGGTGACGTCATTACGGGCGACGGCAACACCACATGACTGCGCGGAGATGGTGGCAGGGCGGAGGAAAGTCGATTCCGCCGAACCGGGCGCAGCGCGAGGCGACGGTGGTGACTGCAAGTGATTCAGTGGTGGCTGGTGGTGACTTCGGGGCGTACGTCGAAGGCAGCAACAATACGGTGTACGTCAACGGCCAGAGGGTCCCAACCAGCCCCGCTGACGGGGCGCCCCACGTTCGACTGATTAGTGAGTGCGACCCATTCGAGCTGGAAGTCCACCACGCAATCAACGTTGCCGATCCTTCGTTCCCGCCGGCTACCGTGCTGCCCTCGTATGTCGCGCGCCCACACGACGAGGCCCTTGGCAACGCAGTAGTAGCAGCAGTTGCCGGCCAGAGCCGTCTCCTCATGTTGGTGGGCGAGTCATCAACTGGAAAGACACGCTCGTGTTGGGAGGCGATTCAAGCCCTCGCAGCCGACGGCTGGGTTTTGTGGCATCCCTTTGATCCGACTCGTGCTGGTGCCGCCCTTGCTGGACTGGAATCTGTAGGCTCCAAGACAGTGGTCTGGCTGAACGAGGCACAGCATTACCTCATGCCCGACGGCATGGGCGAGCGTATCTCTGCGGCCCTTCGATCTCTCCTCAGCGCCTCTGAGAGAGCTCCCATTCTCGTGCTTGGTACTCTGTGGCCGCGGTACTGGGACACAATCACCGCTCTGCCCGCTGCCCATGAATTTGACGCATACGCACAGGCACGCGAGCTGTTGGCCGGGCGGGATCTGCGCGTGCCCGACGCCTTCACCGGTGACGAGCTGAAGGTCGCAGAGGAGAAGGCCCGGGGGGACAACCGCCTTGCTCTTGCACTGTCCCACGCGGGCAGCGGCAGGATTGCGCAGTTTCTTGCTGGAGCGCAGGAGCTGGCCAAGCGCTACGAGCATGCGCCCGTCGCGGCACGAGCCGTGCTCGACGCCGCAGTTGACGCCCGCCGTCTTCGGGCCAGTGCCGACCTGCCGATCGGGTTTCTCGAGCAGGCCGCAACGGGCTACATGACCGATGAGCAATTCCACGCACTCGATGACGACTGGTTTGAACAGGCGCTCTCTTACACCGCCCGCCCCGTGCACGGCGGAACAGCACCTCTTCGGCGAATCCGTCATCGCCCTGGCCAGCCAAGTCCTGCAAACGGCCCCACCTACCGGCTTGCGGACTACCTTGAGCAGCACGGTCACCAGGTTCGCCAGGACATCTGCCCACCCGAGGCCTTCTGGGGGGCCGCCCTGGCACATATCGACGATGCTCAAACCCTTACGGCTCTTGAGCGTTCAGCCAGGACGAGGTGGAGGCTGCGTCATGCCCACTTGCTCCGTCTTGCCGCTGACCAGCAGGACCCAGATCGCCAGCTCATCGCAAGGCAAGCCACTTTTCATGCGGCTGGGCAGACCCTGGAGGCCGAAGAGGTTGAGGCAGAGGCAGTCGCTCGCGGGCACGGCCCGGCTCTTCACCGACTTTGTCTGGGCCACGAGGAGGCCGGGCGCGCAACCGAAGCTGACAAGGTTGCTTTGGAAGCGCTCCGTGTCGACAGCCATCTCGTCTCCGACCTCGTCAAGATACGTGTGGAAGCCGGCCGATTCCAGGACGCGGAACACCTCGCTCTGAAGGCCGCCGACCAGGGTGCTCCGTACGGACTGTCGAGGCTAGCTTCAGGCTTGAGCAGCGCCGGACATCGTCAGGAGGCCGAGCGCTTGGCGCTCGAAGCGGCAAAATATGGCAGCCCATATGTATTGGCGACCTTGGCTGGCGAGCAGGCAGAGGCTGGCCATTTCGCAGAAGCCGAACGTCTCGCACTCACAGCAGCTGAGCATGGAGCTCCCTGGGCGCTGATCACCTTGGCGACCAGCTATGAGAAGAGCGGGCGTCAGGAAGACGCAGAGCGTTTGGCCTCGGGGACAGAGGTTCAGACACAAGTGCTTGTCGATCTGGCAGAACTGCGTGACAGAGCCGGACAACGGGTCGATGCCGAACACCTCGCTGCGAAAGCGGCCGATAGCGGCGCAACCAAGGCGCTGTGCAGCCTGTCTCGCCAGCGGCATGCCGCTGGCGAGACAGCTGAGGCCGAGCGTCTCGCCCTCAAAGCTGCCGAACATGGTGACACCGAAGGGCTGGACTACTTGGGCCGTATGATGCTTGCCGACGGCGATGCGAGCACAGCTGAACGACTGGCGCACACGGCTCTTCAAATCCGCAGAAGCGGCACCGCACTGGGCACGCTTGCTCGGCTGCGCTCCGCAACAGGACATAACGACGAGGCCGAGGTTTTCGGAAGAGAAGCAGCTCGCCACGGCGACGCTGCAACTTTGGGAGCTCTCGCTGAGAAGTATGAGGAAGCCGGACGCTTTGCCGAAGCAGAACGTCTTGCCTTCGACGCGGCGCGGTACAGGAACCCCCAGGCATTGGTTGCACTCGCAATGCTGCGTAAAGAAGGCGAAGACCACGCTGCTGCTGAACGCCTCACCATCGAAGCGACTCGGCACGGAGAATTCACTGCTCTGGACACACTGGCGAGGTACTACCTCGAGGACGGACGCTTGGACATAGCCGAGCGCCTCGCACACCTATCGGCAGACCGAGGAAACGACGGCAAGCGCCGCAACTCGCCTGAAGTCTGGCGAACGCTGTGGCCCCACGGTCTCGAGCCCGACGGCAGCCCCTCACCTCCGTGGCCCGGAAGCACAGACCACGAGCGCTCACCCGGCCAAGACTGAACGGCCTCTATGTGCTTCGGTGGACTCCGCTTCCCACTCGTCGGGGCTGTCCGCGTAGGCGGTGTCGACGGCGGCCCGGGTGCGCTCTTCGGAGTCGGGCCACAGGTGGGTGTAGATGTTCAGCGTCATGGCCGCGTTGGTGTGGCCGAGGCGCTCGGAGACGGTCTTCACGGATTCGCCGTGCTTGATCAGCAGGCTGGCGTAATGATGTCGGAGCGCGTGCGGGCCAATCCCGTCCGGTATGCCTGCCTTCCGGCACGCGGGGCGCCAGACCCGCTTCATGAACTCGTTGTACGCCACGGCGCCGCCTTGGGGTGCCGTGAACAGCCAGTCCTGCGGCGCCGGTGCCGGGAACATCTTGAGATGCGCCTTCATGGCCTCGGTAGCCATCCTCGGAAGCGGCACGACACGGTAGGAGCGGTCGGTCTTGGGCGGGCCCACGAACACCCCGTGCTTGGTCTGCTGGACCTGCTGGTCGACAGTGAGGGCCGCCTGGGGCAGGTCCAGGTGCCGACGCTGGAGACCGAACACCTCGCCTGGCCGCAGCCCGGTGGCTGCCGTCAGGAGGACGAGGCCCTTATAGGGCGGGGCTATCTGCCCGGCGAGGTTGCGCACCTGGGGGACAGTCAGTGGCACGATCCGCTTCCTCGGCACTGTCGGCAGCCTGGCGCCGGTGCAGGGGTTGATGGGGATCATGCGGTCGCGGACAGCCGCGGTGAAGACGGCGTTGACGGTGTTGAAGACGGTGCGTGCCGTGCTGGCAGCGAGACCGTGGGTCGTCGTCAGGCCGGTGATCCAGCTCTGGACGTCGCCGGGCTTGATGCCTCCCAAGGTCCGTCCCTCCCAGGCGGGATAGGCGTGACACCGGAGGTGCTGCTCAACGGCTCGTGCGGTTGAGGGGCGGTGCGGCTGGCCGGCGCGCCACTGCTCGGCGTACTCCTTGAACGGCTTCTTCGCCGACTTCGGGTCGACGTAGTGGCCGGTGAGGACGCTTGCGGTGACCTCGTCGAGCCAGCGCTGGGCGTCGACCTTGCGGTCGAAGTGGCGGGAGTGCTCCTTGCCGTTGGGATCGCGGTATCGGGCGCGCCACTTGCCGTTGGGGCGCTTTTGGATGTTGGCCAAGTCAGGTTCTCTTCCTGTGGGTCAGTGGTAGTAGCCCCCGTCGTCGATGTACTCGGTCAGGGCGCGTGCGTCGCGCTCTTCGCCCATGAGACGGAGGGCTTGTTGGTGGATGGCGGTGGAGCTGTCGGGGTGGGCTTTCAGGTAGGCGGCGATGGTGACGACGGCTCTGTGCAGCCGGTCCTGGGCGTCGCGGGACTCGTAGAAGGCTTCGACGGCCTCCTGGACGAACCGCCGCCCTTCGAGGTCGATGCCGTCCAGCGGCGGCGACATCAGCTCCTCCAGCGGCAGTTCGAAGACCCGGGCGAAGCCGAGGGCTTCGTCCAGGGTGATCTTGCGGCGGGGCTTGCCGTTCTCCATGCGCCAGACGGCGGTCTGGTTCATCGGGACGCCGGCCTTGGTCATGCGGGCGGCCAGTTCGGTGGTGCTCCAGCCTCTCGTTTCGCGTTCCAGGGCGATGCGTGCGGCGGCGTTGCCCTCGCTGTACAGCAGCGGGGCGCTGCCGTGGTCGGTCGCGGCCATCGTTCGTGTCTCCTCTCCGGTGTGGTCGGGTTCCCCAGGGTCTAGTCAAAATGTACCACGGATTATGCGGTTTGCATAACGGCACTTTGTGTGGGACCATTATTCAAAACCGCTAGCTACCTAGTCGAAGAGGAGAGATGGACCGCTACCTGACCACCGCCGAGGTGGCCCAGCGCTACCGCACGGCCGACAGCACCGTGCGCTACTGGCGCCACATCGGATACGGGCCCAAGGGGGTGAGGATCGGCCGCCGCGTCCTGTACAGCGAGGCCGAACTCACCCGGTTCGAGCAGCGCCTGGCCCAGCAGAGCCCCAGCCGCGACGACTGGACCCTGGGGGCCTGATGCGCACAGCCCCGGAAAACGAAACGACCCCCGGCGCTACCAACGCCGAGGGCCTCGTGAACGTCCCAGCAACCGAGCTATCGATTCACCACAGTGAAGGCGGGCCTGCCAGCCACAGCCTCACAGAGAGGAGTTCAGCGTGAATGCTACGCCCCCGACTCACGACGGCGCATCCCCGCTGCCTCCATGGCCACCGGTCGCCGTGCCGGGCCAGCAGATCCGACAGACGCCCACCGAGACAGTCGAGCGGGCCGAAGCGCAGGTGGAGGTACCGCCTCTCGCAGCGCCGAAGCCCCTGGACTGGGGTACTGCCGAGGGCTCGCGGCTGCTGGGCGCACTGCGCTCGCAGATAGCCCGCTTCGTCATCCTGCCTTCCACGCACGCTCTGGACGCGGCCACGCTGTGGGTAGCGGCCACACACCTGCAGGCCGCCTGGCAGCACGCCCCACGCCTGGCAGTGGTCGGCCCGGCCAAGCGGTGCGGCAAGTCCCGTCTGCTGGACGTGCTGACCGAGACGGTTCACGAGCCGATGCTGACGGTCAACACGACGCCGGCCGCGGTCTTCCGGTCCATCGGTGACCAGCCGCCGACACTACTGGTGGACGAAGCCGACACGATATTCGGCAGCGTGAAGGTCGCGGAGAAGAACGAGGAGCTGCGCGGCCTGCTCAACGCCGGTCACCAGCGCAACCGTTACGTCACCCGCGTGGTCGGCAATGACCACACCCCGCACCGGTTCGCCACCTTCGCCATGGCCGCGCTCGCCGGGATCGGCGACCTCCCCGACACGATCATGGACCGGTCGGTGGTGATCCGGATGCGCCGCCGGGCCGAGGGCGAGTGGGTCCACCCGTTCCGGTCCAGGCGCGACACCCCCGCTCTCCACGCCCTGCGGGAGCGCATCGTCTCGTGGTCCGGACCGCTGGTGGACACGGCCGCGGACCTGGAGCCGGAGCTGCCGGTGGAGGACCGCGCCGCCGACACCTGGGAGCCGCTGGTCATCGTCGCTGACCTCGCGGGCGGCCCGTGGCCGGATCTGGCCCGGCAGGCATGCGTGCGGATGGTCGCCGCCGAAGCCCAGGCGGAGGAGGACAACCCCGGCGGCGCGAGGGTCCTCGCGGACATCCGGCGGATCTTCTTCGCCCGCCGCGAGCCGGACAGCCTGACCACCACCGACCTCCTCGCTGAACTCCGCGCAGATCCTGAGGCGCCATGGGGGGAGTGGGGGAGGGCCGGACTGTCCGCACGAGACCTCGGCTCGCTGCTGCGGGAGTTCGGGATCGTCTCGGGCAACGTCCGCATCGCCGACGGCACCCAGCGCAAGGGCTACACGCGCGGCAAGTTCCTCGACCCATGGCGCCGTTACTGCCCCACCGTCCACCCCGGCGCTGGCAGCCCAGCATCCGGTACGGGCTGAGCCCAGCCGCCCCCCGGTTGCCGTCCTTGCCGTCCCTGCCGTAACACCGCAGGCCAACAAGGGTCTTTGCGAGACGGCAACCGGGTCCAAGACGGCAACGCGATCATCGCCCGGTCGCGTTGCCGCCCTGGGACGGCGCCGATACCCGTCCCGTGCCGTCTTGGCCGTCTCCGCCGTACCGCCGCAGGTCACACAGGGTGAGGCTGGGACGGCAGCACCGCACCTCGCCGTCCCAGCACGCCGCCGTCCCGGCGGGCAGCTCCGTGACGGCAGTCTGCCGTTCCCAGGACGGCACCGTCGGCCCACTGCCGTGACCGTCCTGACCTGCGGCTGCAACGGCCAAGACGGCAAGACGGATCTTCCAGCAAGCCCACGTCCGTAAGGATGTTCTTCCGCATGCCCAGCACACCACCGAACGCCGACCCGGTCGCCACGGGTGCGTTCGCCCGCACGACGATCACCGTCGTGATGGCGGTCATCGCCGCACTCGCCTTCGTGTTCTCCTTCGGCAACGTCTGGACCCTCGCACTCCGGCTCGGCATACCGCGCCCGATCGCCCCGCTGATCGCCCCGATGGTCGACCTGTCCGTCGTCGGCCTGCTCGTCGCCCTGCACCACCTGGCCGCCCACGGCACCGACCCCGTCCACCTGCGCTCAGCGACACGCCTCATGCACCTGTGCGGGCTCCTGACCGTCGCGCTGAACACCGCCGAACCCCTGCTGGCCAGGCACTACGGCCGCGCCGCCCTGGACACCGTCGCCCCGGCACTGCTTCTCGGCTGGGGTGCCGTCGGCCCCACTCTGCTCCGCCACCTCCACACACCCACCGTCACGGACACGACTCTGACCAGTGCCGGTCGCGCACCCGACGCAGCGGTCGCGGCTACGGTCCGGCAGCCGGAGCGTGCACAGGCCACAGCCCCGGACCGACAACCGGCACCCGCCCGTAGCCGACCGGAGAACGCCAAGCGCGCCCCGACCGGCAAACGCACCGGCCGACCGCCGGCGGCAACCATGGGCCAGCTCCTCGCGATAGCCCGCCCCGCTGTCGCCGAGCACGGCGTCAGTCTGGCCGTGGTCAAGCAGGCGATAAGCGACACCGGTACACCGGTCGCCAGCTCCCGGCTGACCCAGCTGATGAAGCACCTCAAGGACGAACACGCCCCCGCCGCCGAAGCGATGGAACCGGCGCGGACGCATCCTGCGGACGCCTGACCAAAGCTCCGGCGAGCAGCGCTCGCGCATGTCCGCGATCCGGATGTGCGGAAGTCCCGGATGGGACTTCCGCACATCCGGACGCCGCTCCCCGTACACCCCGAACGCGGCTCGGCCAAACCGCCACCCGTCCGGACCATGACCCGTGCAACGAGAGGACCCGCACCGTCATCCGTCATACCGAAAACGCCCGGCTGGAGCCCACCGTGAAGCCCACCCCTGACACCGGCACGGCCGCCGAGGAAAGCCCCGGACCCGCCGCCAAGTCCCGTAAACTGGCTGGTCTGTGGCGGCGGGCCTTTCACCAGCACGGCCCCGGGCGGAGCCAGTTGTACCCAGTCTCCGACTGTTGGCCGGAGTCTGGGGTCCTCCGCCCCGGGGGTGGCGGAGGAGGCCCGGCGCGAGGGCGCGCCGGGCGGAGAAGCAGGCGCCGCCAGCGGCCCCGACACGGACCAGCTCGACGCCGTACAGCGCAACGTCCTAACTGCCGCGCGCGCCGGCGAACACGCCACCGCGCCGACCAGCGCCGCCGGTCAGCCCGGTGAGGTGGACACAGCGTTCATCCACGCCAACGTTCCCGCGCTCGATGTGCCGCCGCTCGCCGTACCCGCCGGCACCCAAACGATGCCCAAGGGTAAGATCCGCCGGTTCAACGGCAAGCGCCGCAGGCTGCGGGTCGGGCCGGTGGGCTTCACCGAGTTCGAGCACGCCGAGCTGCTGGACGCGGCCGGGCGGCACGGCTACGAGGGCACCCTGTCGGGGTATCTGGCGGATATCGCGCTGGCGTTCATCCGGGGTGCGTTCACCGTCGATCTTCCGCTGCACACCGAACGGCAGGCGGCGCAGGAGTTCCGCGCGCAGATCCGGTACGAGATCAACCGGATCGGGGTCAACATCAACCAGATGGTGCACGTGCTGCACCGCGACGACCGGATCGAGCCGGACATCCGCGAACGCCTGGAACGCCTCGACCGCCTCCTCACCCACATCGCCCGCGCCCTGCTCCTGCCCGCCGAGGCCGCCGGCCGCACGGACGGGGAGGACGCGTGATCCCGTCGGTGAAGAAGCCCGGCGGGAACACCCGTGGGCTGCTGGCCTACCTCTACGGGCCCGGCCGGCACGACGAGCACTACGACCCGCACATCGTGGCCTCCTTCAGCCCCCTGGGCCTGCCCGACCCCGGCCGCGACCCCGACGCCACCCTCACCCAGCTTGGCCAGGTCCTCGATGCCCCCGTCCGCCTCCGCAACGAAGGTTTCGGCAAGTCCGTCACCGATCACGTGTGGCACTGCCCCGTGCGCGCCGCGCCCGGCGACCGCTACCTGTCGGACGCCGAGTGGGGCGAGATCGCCCGCCGTATCGTCCACGCCGCGGGCATCGCCCCCGACGGTGACCCGCTGGCCTGCCGGTGGATCGCCGTGCGCCACGCGGATGACCACATCCACATCCTGGCCACCACTGTCCGCGAGGACGGCCGCCGCCCTAAAATCCACAACTGCGGCATGCGCGCCCAGGCCGAAGCCCGCCTGATCGAGACCGAACTCGGCCTGCACCAGGTCGTGCCCGGCGACCGGACCGGGGAGCGCCGCCCGACCCAGGCCGAGATGCACAAGGCCGACCGGCTCGGCTGGGAGCAGACCAGCCGTGCCTGGCTGCAGGAGCGCATCCGGGCCGCCATCCCGCACGCCGCGAGCGTGGAGGAGCTGTTCGCCTATCTGGAGTCCGACGGTGTCGAGGTCAAGGTCCGCCGGCTGCCGTCGGGCGACCTCCAGGGCTACAGCGTCGGCCGCCCCGGCGACCTGAAAGCCGACGGCACCCAGCTCTACATCCCCGGCGGGAAAATCGCCCCCGACCTGACCCTCCCCAAGCTCCGTGACCGCCTCGCGGGGAGCGCGCCTGAGGAGCAGCCGACGGCCCGCCGCGACCGGCCCGCTACCTGTTGGCAGCGCACCACCAGCGCTCTCGACACCCTCCATGACCGTCTCACCCAGCACCCGGACGCCTGGGACGACGCGCGGGCGCAGGCGCAGATCACCGCGCTCGGCGAGATCATCGACGCCACCGCCCAGACCGGACCCGCCGAACTGCGCAACCAACTACGCTCCGCCAGCCGGGAGTTCGCCCGCGCCCAGCGCTCCCGCATCCGCGCCGACCACCACACCGCAGCAGGACTGCGCCAAGCTGCCCGCGACATCGTCCACGCCGGCGACGGCCCCGACGGCAGCACCTTCGCCGTCCTCCTCACCGCCCTGGTCTGGTCAGCGATCCTGGCGGCCCGCTGGCACCAAGCCCGTGGCCATCAGCAGCAAGCCGAAGCAGCCCGCGCCACCGTCACCCACCTCCAAGCCGCCTACGACCAGGCCGCCGCCCCCCACCTCGCCGCCCTCGCCCACCGACAGCCCACCATGGAGATCACCCACACCCTCGCCGCACAGGTCCGCACCGCCGTCCCCGACCACGCAGACCGCATCCTCACCGACCCCACCTGGCCCGCCCTCGCAACCGTCCTCGCCGACGCCCAAGCCGCCGGCCACCCACCCCGCACCCTCCTGACCGAAGCCGCCGCCCGCCGCGAACTTGACTCAGCCCACCACCCCGCCCAAGTCCTCCTCGGCCGCATCCAACACACCACCCGCAACCCCGCACCCAACCCCCGCGCCGAAGCAGCCCGCCTCCGCTCTCAAGCGGTGTCTCCAGGGTTCCCTTCGGTGACGGCCGCTCCACCGATCTCCTCACCTCCCGCCCCGTCTCCGGACCGCGCCCGGTCTCATCGGTAGTCGCACAGCCACGACCATGACCATCCGACGCCCGTCCAAGTACGAGCCTGGGCTCGCGCTTCTATACCGTCGGGATGGCAGGCGCAGTCCGCCGTGTATGGCATGGCGGCTTGGCTGCCGTCCGTGGTATGCCTTTGATCGAAGCTGGGGAGTGGTCGCGTAATGCCGATGTCCGGTGCTGGGCGCGGTCACGAGGGCTTCACCTCGTCGCGCGCCCGCCAGGTCATGGTGGAGGCATGTGGAGCGGCGGGCTTGGACTCCGGGGGAGCGCGGCTGATCCGCCTCGGCGAGAACGCCTTGTTCCGGCTGGAACGCCAGCCCGTGATCGTACGGATCGCGCGCTCGGAGGGGTACCTGGATTCCGCGCGCCGGGAAGTAGGAGTGTCGCGGTGGCTGGCGGACGAGGGTTTCCCGGCGGCACAGGTCGTGGAGGACATTGAGCAGGCGGTCGTTGTGTCCGGTCACCCGGTGACATTCTGGCGTCGGATCGAGGAGAGTGGTCGGGCGGCGACGTACGGCGAGCTCGGTTCGATCCTGCGCGAACTGCACGCGCTGCGGATGCCGGAGACGCTGGTCCTTCCGAGGTTCGAGCCGATGGGCCGGTCGGTCCTGAGGATCGAGAAGGCGACCGGCATTTCCGAGTCCGACCGGGAATTCCTGCGGGAACGCCACCGGCAACTGGAACGTGAGATCGGGCAGTTGTCGTTCGCCTCCCCGGTCGGTCCCGTCCACGGCGACGCACACGTCCAGAACTTGATGGTGGACCGCTCCGACCGCGTGATCCTCATCGACTTCGAAGTCTTCTGCCGCGATCATCCCGAATGGGATCTGATGGTGACGGCCACGGAGTACGACAGCCTGGGTTGGCAGACGTCCGACCAGTACGCGGAGTTCGTCGGCGCGTACGGGCGCGATCTGCGCGACTGGCCAAGCTTTCCGACGCTGCGGGCAGTCCAGGAATTCAAGATGACCACCTGGCTCATGCAGAACGTCGGCGAGAGCGACGAGGTCGCCAGTGAGTACGCGCGCCGTATCGCCTCGCTCCGCGACGATCAGGCGCCCCGGGACTGGCATCCGGGCTGACGTCGCCGCTACTGGTCGTCCAGGCCGGAGAGCGCCGTCCGTACGTGGTCGTTGAACTGCTGCACTTCTGGGTTGTCGGCGTGCACCGAGACCTCGCGCTGGAAGTCCAGGACATAGCGCTGGAAGCGAGCCGACTGAAGTGCGTCTCCTGCGGTCACCGCGAGGCCGGCGGTCGTGACGGCCGCTTCCAACTGCCCGTCCAGGAGTTGGCTCTGTGCGAGCACCATCCGGCAGAAACCCAGCGACCGGGCGTACTTCGGATCGGTGAGCGCGACCGCATGCTCGGCATAGTTGACGGACTGGGCCGATGCGCCGAGGTCACGGAAGCAGTGGCAGAACTCGCCCACGAGCTCGGCTTCGTCCATGTAGGCAAGCCAGGGCGGATCACCTGCGTCACCCACGTGAGCCAGATGGTTCTCGGCGTCGAGCATGGCGCGCTGCGCGCCTTTCACGTCCCGGGCCGTCGCAAGGGCGCGTGCCTCGTGAGCCGAATACATTGCCATCGCGCGCGGAGTTGCCCGACCGTTGCCGCCGCCTTCGACCGCGGCCCTGGCCAGCCGAACCGCTCGCGGCACCTGCCCGAGGTAATTGGCCTGGTGGCTCATGTTGGCGAGGATGCGCGACCCCATCATCCGGTCGCCGGTCACCTGCGTGAGCCTGAGCGTCGACAGGAGGTACCGATCCGCGAGGTGGTGGTGGCCGCTGTCGTAGGCGGTCCACGCGAGGAGTTGGGATATCTCGGCAGCGGCGTTGAAGAGGGCGAAGCCGACGCGCTCGCTGTAACCGGCGTCCAGCAATGGCAGGACCTCGTGCCGGAAGTAGTGACGCAGCGCCTTGTGACCGTGACCTCCCCCGTAGAGAAAGTCCAGGTGCATGAACATCTCCGCTGCGGTCCGGACGGCGGCGACATCTCGCATTCCGATGCGACGGGACGCGGCCCGGTCAGAGGGAATCCCGTCGGGTCGTGTGACGAGCCAGGACAGCACGGCGGAGTTGACCTCGTTGTCGTGCAGCAACTCGACTGCCGGTGGCTTGTCCTCGGGCCGCAGCTGCGTCAGTCCGTCGAGTACGCCCAGGGCCGCGGCGAGAGTCGCCGCGTAGGTCGTACCGTTCGGAGCGGGGCTGAGCGTCGGGCTGGAGAAGCCGCAGTCGGCGGTTGTGATCCTGCGGCCTAACTTGGCGCCGAGCGCTTCTGCCACGAACGCCGCGTTCTCGGCCTGGATGCCGGCGCCGTCGAGCCACCGCTGTACTGACACGTGGGTGGTGCCGACGCGGACGCCGTGCCGCAGCGCAACGTCGCGGACGCGGCGGGCTAGGCCCTTGTTGGACGCTCCCCCCTCGGCCATCAACGCGGCGAGGCGGCGGTTGGGTTCTCTGTCCATGGTCCCCCTGCCATCGGGTGGTGACGGCGAGTGGCAATCCTGTCACGCTCCGGTCGGCTGGGGCAGGGGGTTCATGAGTGAACCCCCTCGACGCGCGGTGAACCTCTCGTACTCGCGAACTCCCCGGTGAACGCTGCCGCTCTCCTTGCCGTCGCCGTTGACTGGCGAGCACACCCGGTGGAGCGGCTGACAGGCCGGCTCCGTGGTGCATGTCGCAGCAGGGAGGTGAAGCGATGATTTCCGCAACGGCGGTTCTTCACAGTCGACTCGATCTCGGGCACGAGCTGGTTGGCGTCAGCGACGCCCGGCGTCACGCGCGGGATGTCCTCGGCGAGTGGGGGATGCCCGAAGAGGTGTTGGACGACGCGCTGAGCATCGTGACGGAGTTGGTCGCCAACGCCATCCGGCACGCCGAGACCGGGGAGTCGCGTCCGCGTCACTCGCCGCTGTCTTCCGTTCTGGAACTGCGGGTCGTCGTTGGCCACCTCTACGTGGTGGTGCACGACGCAAGTCGGCGGGCACCGATCCTCCGGCCTCTGTCCGAGGACGCCGAGAACGGACGCGGGCTGTTGCTCGTCGCGGCTCTGACTGAAGGTGCCTGGGGCTTCGTCTACGCCACTCACGGCGCAGGGAAGCTCGTCTGGGCCCGACTCTCCCTGCCACGCGCGGCAACGGACGGGGTGGCGCCGGACAGCGTGCCTGCCGCCGATCAAGCTGACCAGTTGCCGCGGTCCGTCGTTGCTGTCGGAGCTGGGACATGACGCCGTTGACCCACCGCGCCGCACCCGACGCGTGCCGGTCGCCATGACCGCGAGTCGGCAGCCGCCCGCCCGTATGCCGCCGAAAGCGGCTCCACTCACCGAAGGAACACGAATTCATGCCCGGTGCCCAGGAGGAACGGCTCATCTGCGGCCGGCGGGTGGTCTCACCGCCGGCGCTGGTAAAGGCCGCGCTCACCATGGCCAACGCCCTCACGCCGGGGACGTATTCGGACGACGACGCCCAGCAGGAACTCGTATGCGCGATCGACCACGACAACTCGGAGCACCAGGCGCTTGTTCTGGGCCTCCGGGGTCCGCACGCAGGGTCTCTGTGGACGGTGTGGTGTGACGGCGCGGAGCCGAGCACCGTCGTCGAGTTGCCGGACTGCCCGGCCGTACGGCTCGGGGAAGCGTGCAGCGAGTTCGAGGGCCACCCGGGCGGCCACAGCTGGGAGTTGGCTGACTCGCGCCTCCTAGCGCCCGAGCGCTCCGCCTGATCGCTGGCAGAGCCCGACGCCTGACTCGGCTCTCATGATTCCCACCCCACGAAGGACTCACTGCCATGCCTTCTGCTGCCACGGCCACGCTGAGCCGTAGCTCCGCACCCAAAGCGCTCGACGCTCCCACTTCACCCCCCGCATCGGAGACGATCACGATCTCCAACCGTTGGATGATCACCGCGGACGACGGCTCCGTCGTCGCGGGCCACTTGCCCGACTGGGCGCAGGAGGACCCCACCACCCACGGTATCCCCGCCGATCAACTTCCGGCCCGCATGGCCGACATCACGCACTGGGCGGACTTCGAGGGGGCCTCCGTCCGTGCGCACACCGCCGGGACGGGCGGAGCGATGAGCCTGCCGGAGGAGGTCATGGTCTTCGCCAGCAGCATCATGTGCCACCCCTTCCCGGACTCCTCCGAGCCGCACCTCCCCTTCGCCGAGGTCCAGATCACCCCCGACTGCTGGATGACCGGACTCGACCCGGACGCGCTCGCCGCCCTCGCCGCCACCCTTCGGACGCTCGCCAGTCGCATCGAGAACGATGTGCGGCCCCTCCTGCTCAGCGCCCGCACCGACTGGGCGGCCCACCACGCCTCGCCTGTCCGCAGTTGAAGGAGAGAGGTACCCCCGTGTCTTTCCAGAAACTCCATGGCGCCGGCAACGACTTCGTCCTGCTCGCGCGCCCTCACCCCGACGTACACAAGGACTGGTCCGCGATGGCGCGGCAGTTATGCGCCCGGCGCACGGGTATCGGAGCGGACGGCCTCGTACTCACCGCCGTGACGAGCACTGATCCCCTGATCCTCGACGTGGCGTGCTTCAACGCCGATGGCTCCGCGGCCAGCATGTGCGGCAACGCCCTGCGCTGCGTCGCCTGGTCCGCGGCCGAGACGTACGACTGCCGGACGCCGACCCTGACGATGGCCGGCGTGAAGCACGAAGCGCCGGTCGGGGGCGTCAGGTCAATTTCTTGATCTGTGCAGCAAGGACTGGCAGAGGGATTTGGGTGTCTTTATCGTTTTCTTTCGAGACTCCGAACGAGGAGAAGGTGATCAGGGTCGCTCCGATGCGGACGACGATGTAGGAGTGTTGTGTCGGTGGCACCATAGTGGCTGCTTTTCCGCGGAGTGTCCGTGTCATTCGGTAAGAGATCGCCTCGTCGCCGAGGTGCGGGTCAGGTAGTTCCTTGAGGTTGTTATAGGTGTATTCGGTGTCTCCTGGTATTCCCTTGAAGGCTGTGCACTTGCGGAGCGCTTGGCGGAGGTCGGAGATCGCCTGGCTCGCGGTTGTCGGGGTGTAGGAGGCGAGGATGATGGAGGTCTGTTGACCGTTGTCCTGTGACGTGTCCTCGGCGGTTTGGACGACGCGGCCGGTAGCGGGGTAAGCCGTTCGATACCTGATCACGTCCCAGACAGGCTGGCAGGCGGCCGGTGCGATGGGGATGCGCTGGCTTGTGTCGAGCAGGCCGACAGGTTTTCCTTTGCCGCCGATGGTCAGGATCTCGTAGCCGATGAGATCCGAGGGATCCAAAGCAGCCGTGTCCAGGCCGTGTTGATCGAGGACGCCGCCGGGCGCTTTCGGCGGAAGTACCGACGAAGGGGCACGTGTCGCTCCGGAAGGCGCTGCTGCCGATGAAGTCTCCTCGCCCTTCGTGGCGTTGTCGCCGCGAGGGGTGCCATTCGATCCGCAACTGGAGACCGCAGCCAATACGGCGAGCACTCCTATCGTTGCCAGGCTGGGCCTTGCTCTGCCAATGCTCACTGTGTTCTCTGTTCTCATGCTCAATGTCTCATTCTTGCTCTAAGACAGCTGTGCCCCGGCTGCCGTTGTAAACGGCCGTACGGATCTTAGGGCCGTTTGCGGCAGGTATCGACCTGGTGTCGCTGACTGCACGGGCTGAACAGTGGTTGAACAGGCTCTGCAGTCAGCTCTGTTCAGCCCGTGCACTGTGGTTCATGCTCCTGGCAGGTCAGAAGATGCCGGTGATGCGGGTGGCCCAGGCGGCGGTGCCCACGAGGTGGGGACTGCGGTGGGCGGTGGGTCCTCCTGGGTAGAACAGGAGACAGCCGGTGGGGCAGTTGGTACTCATGGCCGCGCCGGCGTCGTCGACGTAGTTGATGGTGGCGTTGGCATCGGCTGGCGTGGTGGCCCACAGGTCGCCGTAGGTTTCGCCGTCGGTGGGTTGGAACTGGCGATAGGCGATGTCGGCGCCGGCGTCAGGGTCGCTGTAGGTGGCGGTGGTGACGGTCCCCTGGACGTTTCCGGGGGAGGCCAGATACGGACGTAGCTGCCAGCTTGCGGTGCCGTAGACGGTGCGAGCGCCCAGTGAGTAACTCCCGTTGATGAGCTGGCCGGGATACAGGTAGAGCTGGCCGGTACTAGGGTCCCGGGCGATAATATCCTGGATGCCGTCGCCGTTTTGATCGCCGACAGCGAGGTTGGTGTAATCCTTCCAGCCGCCGTTTCCGATGGTCACGCGATTGCCCAGTTCGAAGGGCTCGACTTGGTTCTGCGATGCGGCGGTTCCACTGCCGACGGTGTTTCCGGTGTAGAGGTACAGATTGGCGTTACTGCAGGCGGCGCTTGTGCACTCGATGGTGATGAGGTCGTTTCCTCTTTCGTGGCCCTGCGTAGTGTTCAGGTCTATGTCGCCGGGCATGATGACCTGCCGGATACGGATCCAGTCCGCGGCGTCGTCGACATTCGTGTGGACGAGTTCGCGGCGGGTGTCGTAGTTGGGAGAGCCCAGGCCGTTACTGCCGTAGACGTAGAGTCTGTTGTTGCTCAGGCGCACGACGAAGTCTTCGTAGCCGTCTGGCGCTGCGGTCGAGCTGGCGAAGCCGCGCAGGTCGCCGCGGTGGGCGATGAGGGCGCCGCTCCAGCCGGAGAGTCCGACTGTCTTGGCTGCGGCGACCTTGCCGGTGCCATCTCCTGAGTACAGCAGTAGTTTGCCCTCGCTGTCTGTGGCGATCAGGTCGGGGTAGCCGTCCCCGTCGAGGTCCCCTGCGAGGTCACCGGTCGCCAGACCGGAACCGGGGTCCTTCCCGGGACCGTAGACGAACTCGGGCTGTGTAGTGCTGAGGACTGTCGCGTCGGTTATCTTGTCGAGAGGAGAATGGTTGCCAGCGAGGTCGTAGGCCAGAGCATGGAGAATGCTGACCGGCCAGCCGCTGGGGACCACGGAAATGGTGGCGGTGTGATGGTCGGTACCGACGTTCACCCAGGCGCCGTTCGAGCAGCGATCGCTGGCGGCCGACAGGTACTGGTCCATACTCCAGCAGAAACCGGCAACGTCGTTAGCGGAGTGGTAGAGCTTGAGCTGTACGGCCTTGCGGGCCGGGTATTTGTCGGTGGGCTCGTCGGCTGCGGTGCCGTCGGTGTTGGTGACGACAACGGTTGCTGCGGGGCCGATACGGTCGACCTGGAACCCACAGGAGGCCGTATAGGCGCTATAGGTGTTCTCCTGGTCCTTGGCACGGACTTTCCAGGTGTAGGACCCGTTGGTTAGTTTTGACGCGGGAACGGTGACGGAAGCTGTCTGGCCGCTGGAGACGGTGTCGGTGGAGGGGCTGAAGGACACTGCGGCGCCGCCCGATGTGGCCACGGAGAATTCGCCGGTGACCGTTCCGCGGTCCTTGTCGGTAAGTTTCGCGGTCAGCGTGATGCCGCTGTTTCCGATAAGGCTGCCACACGCGACTACCTTGTTGCCGTCGCCTCCCGGACTCCATGAGCCTTCCCACGCGGCGTGGCTGTCGACGGTCGGCTTGTAGTTGTAGGTGATTTCGAGCGCGGGGTTGTTCTTGAAACGCTTGAAGCTGTTCTGGTTGTCCTCGTAGCCGTCACCGGCACGCATACCGAAGGCCAACGCCTTCCAGCCGTTGTTGGCCGCCTGCTGAACGTAGTTGGTGAGCGCTGTGGAGTGGTAGTCATGCCCTAGGTTGCCTGGGCAGTATGTGGGGTTGCCGTGGGCGTAGGAGGCGGAGTCCAGTTTGGCCGCCCATCCAGGCTGGCTGTTCCAGGTCGGGGTGGTGTCAATACTGCCGGTTGACCACAGTTCGGTTGGTCCGGCGACGGACTTGTCGCACCCCCATGAGTGGGTTTCGACCACGGCGAAGGTCGCGTCGAGGATGTTCGCACCGGCCAGGCCATCGGTGTTCACAGCAAAGAACGACCGTGTGCGGCCAGTTCCGTTGAAACCGACCCGCGGCTCGTCACTCGGCGTGCCGGAGTGCCAGCCGGAACCGTTCGGGTAGGAGTCGCTCGGGGTGGCGGAGTACACAACTGCCCACTTTGTGCGTTGCCCACCGGTGAACACTGGGTCGACGACGAGTGGGAATTGGCCGGCCGTGGCCAACAATGTGGGATCCGGGGTCAAGACCAGAGTGCCGTCGCTGACCGTGGCGCCCACCGGAGCGGTTCGTGGCTGATCAACATCCGCGTCGGACGTGGTCGTGCGGGCAATGTCGTTGGTGTGCGGAGCTGCTCCGGCGGGCCGTTCGTCGGTACTGGCGGGCTGCTCCCACATTTTGGGGGGCGGAGCGCTGAAGACGGTGTTGCCGTCTGTGTCGGTGGCGGTCAGGTTGTTCTCGGCGTCGCTGGTCAGGGTGACCCCGTTCGTGGCGACGCCGAGTTTGATGCTCTGCACCTCGGGGTTCGCAGCGGCCTGGGGCGTGTTGATGATCAGGTGTTCGGTGAACCCGTCGACTTCGGCGATGACCTGGAGGTCCACGTCGGGAAGAACCGACCGGTACAAGGCGGTGTTGTCGCTGAGCTCGGGCTGCGGCAGCGCGGTGGGCCAGGACAAGGACAGGACCTTGTCGTCCTTGGTCATGGTTGCCAACGCTGTGGTGCCGCCGCCGGAGAAGGTGATACCGAAGGCTGGTGAGACGGGGCCCACGGTTCCGTCGGGGTGCTGGATCACGGTGGCGTCTGCCCTCTTCCACTCGCCCTCGTATCGCGACCACATCGGAGTGGAGTACTCGCGTCGGGTGACCGTGCCGTCTGGGTTGGCGAAGACCTCGGATGACGCTTCCCGTAGATCCTCGATCTCGACGCGCTGTCCGGTCTCCGCCGCGGTGTCGAACGCCATGGCCTCGGAGGCCGGCGGATTTGCCGGGGGTCCGTCGTCGGCGGCAGCGACGGTTGCGGCAGGCAGTGCCAGCGTGGCGACGGCAGTCAGCGATAGTCCAAGGGCGAGAAGGAACGCTACCGGGCGCCCTCTTCTTTGGGCCTTCGGTCGGGGGTCTCTCATGAGGCGCCTTTCTGGAGCGCACGCAGAATACGTGGGACCCGCAGGTTATTCGGAACTCCCCACATTTTTAAAGTGCTCCAGGGTAGTGAATGCCGAGACAACGGAATGAAAAATTCCACTTTGCCCTTCCAGTGGAGGTGATATTTTGGGGTGACTTGTCCGATTAATTAGCAGGTAGGCATAAATGGCCGTCCAGGGTTATTTGTTCGGTCTACGGCAGTTGATCCTGCGAAAAAATCATCATGATTCGGGCATTGGCTCTCTGGGTCTTGCGTAGACACCATTGAATCCGCTTTGCTTTACAGGTTCTTTACGGGTGTGGCTCTAGGGGTGGGGATTCCATGATGTTCCGCCGTGGCTTTGGCATGCCGTTTTCGGCTCATTCGCCGGTCGGACGATTCAGCTTTCGCTCCGTTATGGTCGGTCCGCTTTCCGCCGCTCTCGGGCTGTCACTGCTCGCCGCCCCTGCGTGGGCCAAACCTGGCGACGGGTTCACGGTCCGGCCCGTACCGAAGACCGCATCGGTCTCGGGCAAAGACCTTGTCCCGCCTGCCCCCACCGTGCCGCCGCAGCACGAATCATGGAAACCGCTGAAGAAGGCCGACTGGCCAGTCGGCGGCGTGGCAGATGTCACGGTGCCCGTGGTGGCGACTGGCACCGCTAAGGGAGTCGGCAGCCAGCGGGCTCGGGCCGGGACGCTACCTATCAGCGTCGGCCGCCCCACCCAACCTGCCGCGGGAGCCAAGGCCGATGCCCGGTCCGCACGCACCCTCGGCAGCGCCACCGCC
The DNA here is from genome assembly GCF_040610915.1 of Streptomyces sp. NPDC003300. Lineage (NCBI taxonomy): Bacteria > Bacillati > Actinomycetota > Actinomycetes > Kitasatosporales > Streptomycetaceae > Streptomyces > Streptomyces sp. NPDC003300. The sequence continues at coordinate 112,977 of NZ_JBEXNE010000008.1, forward strand.
GCACCGGACCGCGTCCACGTCACCCTCGCCGACCACGGGACCGCGGAACGGGCCGGTGTCCAGGGCTTGCTGCTCTCACTTCAGCCCGTGGGCAGTGTCCCGGCGACCGCCGCGGCCGATGTCCAAGTCGACTACTCCGATGTGGAGTCGGCGTTCGCCGCAGGATGGTCGTCTCGGCTGCGGCTGGTCCAGATGCCTGCCTGCGCGCTGACCACGCCAAGTAAGGTCGGATGCCTCACCAGCCTCCCCCTGCCGACCGACAACGACAGCGCGGCCCGGACCCTGACCTCGACAGTTTCGTTCCCACCGAACCAGTCAGGTGCTGAGCGCACCGCCGCCGACAGCGGCATGGTGGTGCTGGCCGCCACCGCCGGAACGAGCGGCGACGAGGGGTCGTTCAAGGCGACGTCGCTGGCTCAGGCCGGATCGTGGTCGGCAGGCGGTAACTCCGGCGCGTTCGGCTGGGACATGCCGCTGGCCGTTCCGCCCGTGCCCGGCTCCTTGGAGCCGAACGTGGCCTTGTCGTACAGCTCCTCCTCTGTGGACGGTCGCACCTCTTCGACCAACAATCAGACCTCGTGGATCGGTGAGGGCTGGGAGTACTCACCGGGGTTCATCGAGCGCACTTATGCCTCGTGCGAGAACGACAAACAGGGCGGCAACAACACGGCCAAGGTCGGCGACTTGTGCTGGAAATCGCCGAACGCGACACTCTCGCTGAACGGCAAGTCCAGCGCCCTCGTCTGGGACGCGGGCAAGAACACCTGGAAACTGGCCAACGACGACGGCTCCCGTGTCGAGCAGGTCTTCGGCAGTTCACCCGGAGACGTCAACGGGGATGCGGACAACGAGTACTGGAAGGTCACCGCGCTCGACGGCACGCAGTACTGGTTCGGGAAGAACCGCCTGCCGAACTGGACCAGCGGCAAGGAGGAGACGAACTCCGTCTTCACCGTTCCGGTCTACGGCAACCACACCGGGGAGCCTGGTCACGGCGCGGACTTCGCCTCGTCGGCCGAAACGCAGGGCTGGCGCTGGAACCTCGACTATGTGGTGGACCCGCACAACGACGCCATGGCCCTCTACTACGCCAAGGAGACCGGCTACTACGCACAGAACGGCAAGATCGCCACACCGGTCTCCTACATCCGCGGCGGGTATCTGAACCGCATCGACTACGGTCTGCGGGTCGGTGCCGTCTACTCCACCACCAACCCCGCTGGCCGGGTCACCTTCGGAACCACCGAACGTTGCCTGGCCAGTTGCGGAACCTTCGACGCCGCCCACTCCACAAACTGGCCGGACGTGCCGGTCGACCTGAATTGCACTGCGGGCACACAGTGTCTGCAAACCGGACCCTCGTTCTGGTCCCGTAAGCGACTGACGGACATCAACACCTTCGCGCTGCAAGGCAGCACTCTGCAACCGGTCGACACCTGGACGCTTGCTCAGTCCTTCCCGCCCACCGGGGATGTCTCGACTCCCACACTGTGGCTGGACTCGATCCAGCACACCGCCAAGGCCGGATCACTGCCCGACATCACGCTGCCGAAGACGACCTTCGGCTTCGGGAATGGGCCGATGCCCAACCGGGTGAACGCTGCCGAAGGCCGCCCTCCGCTGAACAAGTACCGCCTCGGGCAGGTCACCAATGAGACCGGCGGTCAGATCCTGATTACCTACAGCCCCACCGAGTGCACCCCGACCGACCTGCCCACGCCTGACCAGAACACCAAGCGCTGCTATCCGTCCTGGTGGACGCCGGACGGTGCGATTGACCCGGTCAAGGACTGGTTCCACAAGTACGTGGTCACCCAGATCGTCGAGGACGACACCACCGCCGGCAGTGGTTCGCCATCGACGACCACCACATACCAGTACGAGAGCGGCCCGAACTGGCGGCGTGACACCTCCGAGTTCACTGTCGACAAGCACCGCAGTTGGAGTGACTTCCGCGGCTACGGTCTGGTTCGCACCCTCACTGGCGCGACAAACCGCACAAAGACCGAGACCAGTTACTTCCTCGGTATGTCCGGCGACACCCTCGCCAACGGCAGCCCCAGAACGGTCCACACGGTCAACGGCATCGCCGACCGCAACGACTTCTCCGGCCGTATCGCCGAAGCCCGCACCTTCGACAAGGACGGAACCGGCGGCAAGGTCGTCGCCAAATCCACTTACCTGCCGTGGGAGTCCGACCCCACCGCCACTCAGCCGGTCACTGGCGTCACCGACCCCGACAAACCCAGTGTCCCCGGGCCCTCCCTGCCTGCCGCTCTCGCCCGCCACTCGGGAACCGTCACCGAGAAGGCCAGCACGTTGACGGACGACGGCACGAGCTGGCGCACCCTGACGACCAACCGTGTCTACGACACAGTCTACGGGCTCGTCACCGCAGAGGGAGACGGCGGCGACACCGCCCACGGGGTGGAGCCGAACTGCACCCGCACGTCCTACGTCACCCCCGACATCACCAACTGGCTCATCAGTTACCCGGCCCAGGTCACGAACGTCGACCAGGGCACCTGCGGTGCCGACTACCCCCCCACGGCGGTCACCGCCTCCACCCGCACCAGCTACGACAACAGCGCCCCAGGGGCTGCTCCTACTCCCGGTCAGGCGAACGCCACAAAGACTGAGGAGGCGTCGAAGCTCCAAACCGGTGGTCAACTGGTTTGGGATACCACCAGTCAGTCGGTGCACGATCAGTACGGGCGGGTAACCACTCTCAAGGGTCAGGATGCCCAGCCCGTCACCACCGTCTACACCCCGGCCACTGGTGCTCAGCCCACCATGCTGACGGTCACGAATGTCAAGGCGCAGTCCACCACGACCGTCCTCGACGGACTGCGCGGGCTCACCTTGAAAACTACCGATGCCAACCAGCGCACGGCGACGAGTGAGTATGACGCGCTAGGACGTCTCACCAAGGGGTGGAGCACCGGGCGACCTACCAGCGCCAACCCCAACGCGACGTTCACCTACAACGTCTCCGCGACCGTACCTTCCACGGTCACGTCGAAGAACCTGTACGAGGACGGCACCTGGGGTACCTCGATCGGGATCTACGACTCCTTGCTCCGGCAACGGCAGACGCAGACCGATGCGGTCGGGACTACGGGACGTGTCGTCACCGACACCTTTTATGACACCCTCGGCCGGCCCTTCCAGACCGACGCGCCGTTCTACAACGACAAGGCCGTCTCGACCACGCTGCTGACGGTCGTCCCCGACCAGATTCCCGTCTCCACCGTGACCGAGTTCGACGGCCGCAACCGGCCGACCGCGGTGATCACTCTGTCGCTCAACGCGGAGAAGTGGCGCACCACGACCTCGTACGGAGACACCTGGACCTCGACTGCTCCCCCGACCGGCGGCACCGCGACCCTCACCGTCAGCAATATCCGGGGCCAAACCACCGAACTGCGCCAGTACAAGGACCGTAACCCGCTCATCGGGGCCGCAGCGAGCCAGTACGAGAAGATCACCTACGCCTACGACCGGGCCGGAAAGCTGTCCAAGGTCACCGACGCCTCCGGCCGCAACTCCTGGACCTACGGCTACGACCTGCGCGGTCGCCAGATCACCGCCAGCGACCCAGACAAGGGCGCAAGCGCTACCACATACGGAAGCGACGGTCAGGTCGCCACTGTCACCGACGCGCGCGGTATCACTCTGGCCAACACGTACGACGAACTCGGCCGCAAGACCAGCCTGCGGACCGGGTCGACTACCGGCACCAAGCTTGCCGAGTGGGCCTATGACACCGCTTCGGGTGGCAAGGGACTTCCCGCCTCCTCCATCCGCTACGACACCACCCAGACTCCGGTCGCCGCCTACACAACGGCGGTGACCGGTTACGACTCCGCAGGCCAGGCCACCGGCACCAAGGTCACAGTGCCCTCCGTGACTGGAGAGGAAATGCTTGCCGGCACCTACACCGTCGCCAGCACCTACACTCCAGTCAGTGGCCTTCCCACCACCACGGCCTACAGCACCGGCAATGCCAACGCCACGACGGCCCTGCCCGCAGAGACCGTCACCAACCACTACGGCGCTCAGGACCAACTCGGTATCGTCGACGGCACGCTGTCGCAGGTCTACCTGCGCGGTACCAGCTACACCCCGTACGGGGAACTCGCCCAGGCTCAGCTCGGCAATACCGGAGCCATGGTCGTCCAGACTCTCGGTTACGACGCCATCACTCACCGCCTGGCCTCAACGCTCGTCGACCGCCAGGCGTCCGGACCGCAGACCCTGTCGAACATCAAGTACACCTACGACACGGCCGGGAACATCACGCGGGTCCGGGACGATCAGAACGACGGCACCATCGCCGACGACCAATGCTTCGCCTACGACTGGGCCCGGCGCCTGTCGGAAGCATGGACAACTGCTGACGCCTGCACGACACGACCGGACAACGGCACAGGTACCCCGGCGCTCGGCACCGTGGATCCCTACTGGACCAGTTGGACCTTCACCAACAGCGCCGACCGGGCCACGGAGACTCAGCACAAAGCTGGACCAATCACGGCCAACACAATCCGCAGCTACACCTACCCCACTACCACCGGTGTCGCACGGCCGCACGCGGTGCTCAACGTCACCGCCGTCGGCGGAGCCACGGGGACAGACACCTACCAGTACGACGAGGCCGGCAACCTCACCACGAAGACCCCCGCTACTGGAGCCGCGCAGGGCCTCACCTGGAACGACGAAGGCAGCCTCGCCACCTCGACAGTCTCCGGCGCCACCACGAAGTTCGTCTACGACACCCAGGGCACTCGCTTGCTCAAGCGGGAACCTGCAGAGACCACGCTGTATCTGCCCGGCGGACAAGAACTCGTCCTCACCAAGTCCACGAACGCCCTTGCCGGTAACCGCTATTACGCCGTCCCGGGCGGCTCCGCGATCCGCACCAGCAGCGACGCCAGGGTCCGCCTCCTCGTCGCGGACCCCCACGGCACCAACACCCTCTCCATCAGCGCCACGACACTCGCCGTCAACCGCCGCAAAACCCTCCCCTACGGTGCCCCCCGCGGCACCACTCCCACCTTCTGGCCCGGCCAAAAGGGCTTCGTCGGCGGCGACATTGACACCGCCACCGGTTACACCCACCTCGGTGCCCGCGACTACGACACCACCACCGGCCGTTTCATTAGCGTCGATCCACAACTGGACCTCGCCGACCCCCAGTCCCTCGGCGGCTACGGCTACAGCGACAATAGCCCCGTCACCCTCAGCGACCCCACCGGGCTCGGCGTCATGGAATGCATGAACGGCACCATGAGCAACTGCTCCAACGGAGTGCCGACATCCACCTCCAGGTACGACAAAACCAAGGACCCACGCGAGCCCACACCCGAACGGACATGGATAAACGACAACTCGCCGTCAACGACACAAGGTGGGGGCGACCTTTCCCGATCGCTCCACCCGTTCATGCCCAATCAGCCTTACTCAGGAAACTACTGGTTCCCAACCACGAACGCCCCTGGTTCTGGGGAATCTGAGGTCGCCTGCTTCGGACGGCTGGCCTGCGCCAAGGCGTACACGTACATACTCGGTCACCCGAACGATGTGGCCGGGGCGCAAGAAATAGCTGCGACCTACTGCATCGGCCATTTCGAAGAGTGCGCCAAAGACGCGGCCGTTTCAGAGGCAAGCAAGAACCTCTACAGTGACACGGCCCTTATGCTAGCCGGAGGCGCCAAACTCCCTGATCTGGGCGAGCTCGACGACGTCGCCGCAGCGATCAGGGCCGGTCTCAAGAATGGGTGCAAAAACAGCTTCTCGCCGGACACCCCCGTGCTCCTCGCTGACGGTACCTCGAAGCCGATCGGTGAACTGAAGGTTGGCGACAAGGTCGCAGCCGCCGACCCCGGCACGGGCAAGTACGAAGGCGGTCGCACCGTAACCGCCACGATGGTCAACAGCGACGACAACCTGCTCGACCTGACCGTGCAAACCTCCCCCGGCCACACCTCGGTCCTCCACACCACCACCGAACACCCCTTCTGGGACGACACCACCCACGCCTGGGTCAACGCAGTGCAACTCACCCCAGGCCACGCACTCGAAACCGACAACAACGCTCACGTCGTCGTCACCGCCGTCCGCCCCGCCCCCGGCGCAGCAGACATGCACAACCTCACCGTCTCCCAACTTCACACGTACTACGTGCTGGCAGGGGTCACCCCGGTACTCGTCCATAATTCTCCTTGCCCAGTTGGACCGGGGTGGTTCCCGCATGGATCAGGAAAAATCCCCAACGAGTGGTCGGGCCCCAGTATGACCAGGAAGTTCAAGAAGAACGATAGTAAAGAAGGTTTTGTGTGGCGTGCTCCGAAAGGACAGGACAGTGTCCGTATAGACAAGGGGGACCCCGGTTCGCAGTGGGGTAGCCAGCAGGTTGATCACGTCATAATTAACTCAGGTGGCAGGATCGTTGGCAGAGGGGGGCAGCTGCTTCCCGCTGGGGCAAGAATTCAGGATTACCCAGTGGAGGCTCATGTCCCCCTTAGTGAGTGGCAGACGTGGAGGAATTGGAATGCCCCGTAAAACCGCCAATCTGCAGACTCCCTGGATTCGTGCTCAGTTGATCGACTGGTTGATCAGGTTGAGTGACAGGGATTGGCAGGAGAAAAACTGGATGTCGAGAGATCAAAACAATTCTGGTCTCGATGATGTGCTAGATTTTTTTGATGACTCTGGCGTTCTCGCGGAACCGCGCGGGAGGCTAGGATTTGTGCTCATCGACGAGGAGGAAGTTGCAGCTATGCAAGCGTTGAATTCTGTGCTGGACCGTGCAATTTCTGTACCGTCATCGCGCGATTCGGAAATCATCCAAACGCACTTCTGGGACGATGTCGTTACCGCTGCTCATGGCGCTCTCGTCGCGATGGGCGAGGGAACTCGCTAGTTGGGTGCATGTACATCATTCTTATTTGCTAAAAGGTGAACCTATGCTGGCGACAACGCCAGCGGACGACGGCTGCCGCGAGTGGACTATCGTTGCTCTCTTCAGTGGGGTGTAGATATTGCTGGAGGCGGAGCCGGACGTGGGCATTGATGCCGACTGTGACGCCGATAAATCAGCGGGCTCAAGCGGCGAGAGGTTGTCGGCTTCCTCGTGTCGGGAGATTTTGAGGTCGGCCGCAGTGGCCGTCAGGCTCAGCGGTAGGAGCGTGGCGTAGGTGCCGGTTTGCTTGAAGCGGTCCGCAAACGGTCCGCAGGACAGTCGAAAACGGCCGTCGGAGGCCAACGCTGGCAAGCGGAGAAATGCCAGGTCAGCGCACACCTGGCGGCTTCGCCGCAGGTCAGGACGTTGTCGGATTGGTTCATCACCAACTTCGCCACGACCCTGGACCGGTCGCGGATCGACGTCTGACCTGCGGCCGGGCCGGGCGTCAGGGGGTTGTTGGGTTCTGGAGGGTGCGGCGGAGGCGGGCGGCGGGGGCGGGGCGGTCGGCGGCGGTGAGGAGTTCTATGAGGCGGGAGCCGACGCGGTGGTGGAGGGCCGGGCCGCCCTGGGGGGAGATCGCGTAGAGGTCCATGATCTCGGTGGCCTCGTCGAAGAGGATGAGGGCTTCGTCGAGGCGGGGGTCGGCCGGGGTGACGCGGACTTCCGCGGCGATGAGCAGGGCCCCCGCGAGGCGGTGGAGGGCCACGGGGTCCTTCTCGGTCATGCGGCGGCAGACCATGACGCACTCGTCGGCTGTGTCGGTGGCCTCGGCGAAGCGGCCCGTGACCATCAGCGCGCCGAGCAGGACGCCGAGAGCCTCGGCCAAGGTGTGCTGTTCGGCGATCGCCTCGCGGGCGCTGACGCGGCGGAGGATCGCGACGCTCTCGTAAGCCGCGGTCAGGCTCTCCTCCGGGCGTTGGGCGACGAGCAGGCGTACGGCGAGTCCGTTGAGCCCGTCGGCGAGTTCGCGCTCGTAGGCGGCGGGATTGACCCGGGCGAGGTCGCGGTAGAGCTCGACGGCCTCGTGGGCCAGCGGGACGCTGTCGGGATCGCCGACACGTTCGAGGGCGGCGGCCAGGTGATACAGAGCGTTGGCCAGGGACATGGCGTGGGCGGACGGGTCCTTCGCGTGGAGACGGCGGCGCAGGGCGACGCTCTCCCGGCCGTGTGAGACCGCCGACCGCGGACGGTCGGTACGCAGGTGGCACACGCCGAGGGCGGCCAGGGCGGCGGAGAGGTTCGACTCGTGCTTGCCGGGCTCTTCCGCGGCCAGCGCGCGCAGGAGCGTCACGGACTCCTCCAGGGCAGCCGTCGCGTCGTCCCAGCGCTGCGCGTACGACAGATCCCGTCCGATACCGAGCAGGCCGCTCGCCAGGTCGGGGCGGTACTGCTCGTCGTACGCGGCCAGCCTGCGCTGTACGGCGACGGCTTCCTCGGTGGCCGCCAGGGCCTCCGCCCGGCGTCCGACCTCGCCCAGGCGGTCCGCGTACGCCTTGAGGGCGAACGCCAGATTGCCTTCGACCACGGGGACGAGCGAGGGATTGGGGACGCCGTCACGGGCGATGGCCCGGAACTGGGCCAGGACGGCCTCGGATTCGGCCAGCGCCTCCTCCAGCCGACCGGCGTGGTGGAGGCGGACGCCGTGCTCGTGCCGCTCCGCGGCCTGGTCGTTGGGGTTTCTGGCGCGCTCCAGGCGGTGCGGGAGCAGCCGGGTGCTGACGGCGGCGATTCCGGGGTCCAGGTCGGGACTGCGCCGGTTGAACGGCGGGAAGAACATTGCGACGGCTTCGAGGAGTTCGGGGCTGATGTCGTCAAGGGCGGCGAGCGTGGCCAGCGCGGCGCTGCCCCCGACGACGGCGAGTTGAGGGGCCGTGCCGAGCAGCGGGAACAGGTGGAGGGGGCCGACGTGGGGCCAGCGCTGGGCGGCGGCGGTCAGAAAGACGACGGCGCGCGGCATCCAGCTTCCGGTGACCGCGTCGCTCACCACGTCGGTGCCGCTGAGCATGGCGCTGACGGTGCGCCCGGCCCAGTCCTGGGCCGGGTAGTCGGCCCGGTGGCCGGGAAGGGTCAGCGCCAGGAAGTCCTCGGCGAGCCGGTCCGGGTACAGCGGTTCCAGGACGGTGTCGCGGTCGGCCTCGGCCGGTGGGTAGCAGACCGCGTGATCCGCGAGGATGCGATCGGCCGGCAGCCGGACCGCGAGGTCGCTGATGGCCACCCGCCCCTCCTCCGGGCTGACCGGCCCGGTGAGCGCCGCGGTGAACACGGTGCGGTTCATGAGCGCGGGCGAGGTGCGGAACGCCGGTGCGGACGGGGCGATCTCGTGATCCGGGTCGCCGTACAGCCGCGCCCAGTGCAACTGCTCCCGGTCCAGCAGATAGCTGGACAGGCCCGCGAGGTCGGTGGGCGCGCGCAGCCCGTGGGCGTCGGCGTCCACGGCGACCAGGGCGGCCATGTGCACGGCCAGGGTCAGGCCGAAGGCCGCGTCACCGAGCGGGGCCGGTGCCGCGATGCCGCCGGGGGAGACGCCGTAACGCGCGGCGAAGCTGTCGCGGGCCACGGCGAACATCTCGGACCGCGGGGATGCGGCGGCGCCGTCACCGCCGACCTCGTCGGACAGCGGCGCGAGCCGTTGCAGCGAGGTCCTGGCCTGCTGGTTCGCGAGAGCGGCGCGCACGCTCGGCCAGACCTCGTCGCCGCGGGCGATCAGCAGCACCCGGGCGCCGCGCCCGCTGTCGCGGTGCACCAGCGTGTTGCCGAACAGCCACATGAGATGGGTCAGCGGCCAGCGGTCGGCGTAGTCGACGATCAGCAGCACACCCGCGTCGCCCCGGTCGCGGAGGTCCTGACTGCCAGGAGGCGGCAGCACGCTCCCCGGTCCGTGGGTGGCGGTGACGACCTGCCAGCCCTCGGCCAGCGACTCCTGCGCGAAGCGGTCGGCGAGACGGGTCTTGCCCTGTCCGCCCGGCGCGCACAGCCACTGCACGGCCAGCGGACCGCCGCCGTCGCGCCAGCGCCGTAACGCGGTCAACTCGGCGGTGCGTCCGGTGAACTCCACGACCCGGAAACGCGCGTTGAGCATCCGGCTCGGTACATTCAACAGAAAGCCGTCGTCCGGCAGGACCGGCGGCTGCCAGCGTTGCAGCAGGTAGACCGGGACGCCGTCGCCGAACACATGGATGTCCGCGCCCACGACCCCGTAGGCGAAACCGCTCTCGGCGCGTACGGACTGGCTCACGCTCCCGCCTCCCCACCGTGCGGTGTCCGGCGCTCCACGTTCCGCTGGCCGAGATCCGACACGGTGCCCTCCCCGTTGTCCGACGATCCGATCGCCGGTCGCTGGAAAAGCGTACGCAGCGCCGCAGCCCGGACGCAGGGGATCCGCTCACCGGGCGGGCACTCGGACCGGTGCCGGACCGATGCCGGACCGGCGCCGGACCGGCGCGCGTTCGCCCACAGCACGGGGGCGTTGGTGGAGGGGGCTCCACCCGGGGGTGGAGAGGGAGATTCAACCCCCGGTTTGATCCGCTGAGCTGGGGGTTTCCGTAGATTCTGAGATGTCGGCGAACCCGCCGGCCTCGTGGGAGTCGCTTTACGGAGGCGTCCGTCATGTCCGGTCTGATCGATGCGCTGGTGATCGTGGCGGTCATCGGTGTGGTGGTCACCCGCCAGTTGCGGCCCAGGAAGGTCACGGGCGGCCGGCGGTGGTGGCTGATACCGGCGGTGCTGGTGTTCATGGCGCTGCGGCAGCACGGGCTGATCGACCCGGAGCACCGGCAGACGGCGGTCGCGCTGCTGGCCGTGGAGTTGGTGGTCGCTGTGGGGATGGGGTTGGCATGGGCGTGGACCACGCGGTTGTGGACCGAGAGGGACGGGACGGTCTGGGCGCAGGGAGGGAAGGTCACCGTCGCGGTGTGGGCGGCCGGGGTCGCGGTGCGGATCGGGCTGTACGGGGTGGGCACGGCGATGGGGGTCCACCAGGACAGCGGCTCGTTCCTGATAGCGCTCGCGGCCACGCTGCTGATACGCGCCGGGGTGCTCGCCTGGCGGGCCCAGAGCGTGGCGCCGTCGTACCGTACGGCCTCATGAGCGGTTGGACGTCCTGGCCTTCGAAGGAGGCGCTGTCCCGCGAGAACCGGTCGTCCGCGCGGCGGGCGTTCGGCCGGGGAGTGCGGCTGCTCTTCGCCGCCGCGGCGCTCTGGGGGATCCTGGCCCGCACGGATCTCAACGGGTGGCTGACCGCGGCGTCCGTGCTGGGGCTGGCGGTGGCGGCCGTCGTGGTGTGGGCGTTCTTCCGGTTCACGCTCGCGCACCGGGCGGCGCCGTCCGTCGCACTGATCGCACTGATGCTGGGCGCCGCCTTCGGGCTGCACGCGGTGGGCGCCGATGTGCCCGCGACGCTGCTGTGGTGCGGCTGCGCGGTGCTCGGGATGGAGCGGCTGCCGCTGGCCGCGGCGGCGCCCCTCACCGGTACGGCGCTGGCCGCCTACGCACTGGTCGGCGACTCCGGCGGCTGGCTGGTCACGTCGCTGACGGTGGCGGGGCTGGGGTTGATCGGGTACGTCGTGCGGCTGGACGCCGAGGCGCGGGGGAACACGCAGCGGCTGCTGGTCCAGGAGCGGGCGGCGCGGGCGGCGGAGGCCGAGTCGGCGGCGTTGGCGGAGCGGGCCCGGATCGCACGGGAGATCCACGATGTGCTGGCGCACAGCCTGTCGGCGCAGACGGTGCACCTGGAGGCGACGCGGCTGCTGATCGAGCGGGGCGTCGAGCGGGACGTGGTGCTGGGACGGGTGATCGCGGCCCGGCAGATGGCGCGGGAGGGGCTGGCCGAGACCCGGCAGGCGCTGTCGGCGCTGCGCGGGGAGATGGCACCGGTGGAGGAATTCCTGCGGGAGCTGGTCGCCTCGGAGGGGGCGGACCTGGAAGTGGAAGGGGAAGCGCGGTATCTGCCCGCGGAGGCGGGGTTGGCGGTGCGGCGGGTGGCACAGGAGGCGATGACGAATGTGCGCAAGCACGCGCCGGGAGCGAAGGTCGCGCTGCGGCTGGAGTACCGGAGCGAGGAGGTGGAGCTGGAGTTCCGGGACTTCGGGAGCAGGACGCCTGTGGATAACTCTTTGAGGGCATCCGGATCGGGCTACGGTCTTCTGGGGATGCGGGAGCGCGCGGAGCTGCTGGGCGGCGCGCTCGACGCCGGACCGGCCGAGGAGGGCTTCGTGGTGCGCTTGCGGGTGCCCGCGTGACGCGGGTGGTGGTCGCGGACGACCAGACGGTGGTGCGTGAGGGAATTGTGATGCTGCTGGGGCTGCTGCCCGATATCGAGGTGGTCGGAGCGGCGGCCGACGGGGAGGAGGCGGTACGGCTGGTGGGGGAACACCGGCCGGAGGTGGTGCTGATGGACCTGCGGATGCCGCGCTGCGACGGGGTGGAGGCCACGCGGCGGATCAGGTCGCGGTATCCGGGGACGCAGGTGGTGGTGCTGACGACCTTCGCGGACGACGGCTCGCTCTTTCCCGCGCTGCGGGCGGGGGCGCGGGGATATCTGACCAAGGACGCGGGAGGGGAGGAGATCGCGCGGGCCATCGCGGAGGTGACGGCCGGGCGGGCGGGGCTGTCGCCCGCGGTGCAGGGCAGGATGCTGGACGCGCTGACCGGGGCGGGCCCCGAGCGGCGGCCGGAGGGACGGGGGAGCGGACCGGGCGGACCGGGCGGGGCGGGAGAGCCGGGCCAAGGGGCGGCGGGACGGGGGGAGTTGCCCGACGGGCTGACGGCCCGGGAGGCGGAAGTGCTGGCCCTGGTGGCCGAAGGGCTGTCCAACGCCGAGATCGCCGCGCGGCTGCACGTGAGCATGGCGACGGTGAAGACGCACATCAACAACCTGTTCGCCAAAACCGGGGCGCGGGACCGTGCACAGGCGGTCGGATATGCCTACCGGCACGGCATCACCTGATGGGGTGAAGGTTTCTACTTGTTCGTTCTGGATCTTCCCGCTCTGTCCATGATTGGGCACATCGGCCGATCGGCCGATGGAACGAGGAGTGTTCGGTGGACAAGCACGACGGGGGCGACCCCGGGGCGCTGCGGGTGAACGACCCGTGGCAGGACGCGGCGGACGCCGGTCTCTGGGTCCCGGATCAGACGGCCCCCGACCCCGCGCCGGGGCGGACCCGGCCCGAGGGCACACCGCAGGCGGGCCAGGACGGACGGCCGGTGGACCGGTCGGCGGTGTATCTGGAGGTGCAGGGCAGCGCGGCGTTCCAGGAGGTGCGCGACCGGTACCGGAGCTTCACCTTCCCGGTGGTGGCGGGCTTCCTGGCCTGGTACCTGCTGTACGTGGTGGCGGCCACCACGGCACCGGGCCTGATGGGACATCAGGTCGCGGGTGACGTGAATGTGGCGATGGTGGCGGGGCTGGCGCAGTTCGCCACGACGTTCCTGCTGACGTGGGCCTACGCCCGGCACGCGCGGCTGCGCAGGGACCGGGCGGCGCTCGATCTGCGCTGGACGCTGGCGACCAGGACCGGGCAGGAGCGGGTGCGTTGAACAGCGGTCGGTTCAATGGCGGGTATCTGGCGGATTCGGCCGGGGAGCATCAGGGCCTCGCGATCGTGCTGTTCACGATCTTCGTGTCGGTGACGCTGGCGATCACGGCGTGGGCGGGACGGCGGCGGAGCTCGTCGGTGGAGTTCTTCGCCGGGGGACGGTTGTTCACCCCGATGGAGAACGGCCTGGCCATCGCGGGCGACTACATGTCGGCGGCGTCCTTCCTCGGCATCTCCGGGCTCATCGCGCTCTTCGGGTACGACGGCCTGCTGTATTCGGTCGGGTTCTTCGTCGCGTGGCTCGTGGTCCTCATGCTGGTCGCCGAGTTGGTGCGCAACTGCGGGCGGTACACACTCGCCGATGTGCTCTCCGCGCGGATGAGACAGCGGCCGGTGCGGATCGCGGCGGGCACGTCGTCGGTGGTGGTGTCGATCCTGTACCTGGTGGCGCAGATGGTCGGCGCCGGGAGCCTGGTCGGGCTGCTGCTCGGCGGGCACGGCGCGGCGCGCACCTGGACGGTGGTCGGGGTCGGCGCGCTGATGGTGTTCTACGTGTCCTTCGGCGGGATGCGGGCGACGACGTGGATCCAGATCGTCAAGACGGTGCTGCTGATCGGCGGCACGGTGACGCTCACCGTGATGGTCCTGGTCCGCTTCCACGGCAATCCGGGGAGTCTGCTGCACGCCGCCGCGGCGGGCAGCGGGCACGGCAACGCCTTCCTGGCTCCCGGGCTGAAGTACGGCGGAAGTTGGGCGTCGAAGCTGGACTTCATCAGCCTCGGCCTGGCGCTGGTGCTCGGGACGGCGGGCCTGCCGCACATCCTGTCCCGCTTCTACACGGTGCCCACGGCACGCTCCGCGCGGCGGTCGGTGGTCTGGGCGATCGGGCTGATCGGCGCCTTCTACCTGATGACGATCGTGCTCGGCTTCGGAGCGGCGGCGGTCGTCGGCACCGACACCGTCCGCTCGTCCAACGCCGCGGGCAACACCGCGGTGCCGCTGCTCGCCGAGATCCTGGGCGGCGGGGAGGGGACGACAGGGGGCACCGTGCTGTTCGCTGTGGTCGGCGCGGTGGCCTTCGCGACGATCCTGGCCGTGGTCGCGGGCATCACCCTGGCATCGTCGGCCTCGGTGGCCCACGACCTCTACGCCACGCTGCGCCGCCGCCCCGTCGCGGAAACGCAGGCACGGCAGAACAGGCGCGCCAAGCGCGAGGCCGCGGCCCCCGGCACCGCGCGGGTCACCGCCGACGCGGTGGAGGAAGGGGCGATGGAGGAGGACGAGGTGCGGGTGGCCAGATTCGCGGCCGTCGGGATCGGCGCGGTCGCCATCGGGCTCAGCCTCTTCGCGCAGGACCAGAACATCGCCTTCCTGGTCGGCCTCGCCTTCGCCGTCGCCGCGTCCGCGAATCTGCCCGCCCTGCTCTACTCCCTGTTCTGGCACCGGTTCACCACCCGCGGCGCGGTCTGGTCGATCTACGGCGGCCTCGTACCGGCCCTGCTCCTGGTGGTGTTCTCGCCCGTCATCTCCGGCAGGCCCGATGCGCTCTTCCCCGGCGTCGACTTCCACCTCTTCCCGCTGGAGAACCCGGGCCTGATCTCCATCCCGCTCGGCTTCCTCGCGGGCTGGCTCGGCACCCTGCTGTCGCCGGAGGAGGCGGACGCGGGGAAGTACGCGGAGACGGAGGTGCGTTCGCTCACCGGCGCCGGGGCCGCGTAATGGCGGTTCAGCCGGTGGCGGCCCAGGCGTAGCGGTGTTCGGGACGGCCCGTGTCGCCGTATTTGAGGGTGAGGCTCAACCGCCCCGCCTGCTCCAGGTACTTCAGGTAGCGCTGGGCGGTGGAGCGGCTGAGCCCGGCGCGTTCGGCGACCTCGTGGGCGGACAGCGGGCGGCCCGCCTCGTGCAGGACGCGGCGGATCAGGTCGGCGGTCGGCGCGGAGTGCCCCTTGGGCAGTTCGGCCGAGGACGCGCCCGCCGTACGCAGGGCGCCGAAGATCCGGTCGACCTGCTCCTGCCCGGCCTCGCCGCGCCCGCCCACCCCCTCCAGGGTGCGGCGCAGCGCCGCGTAACCGTCCAGCTTGGCCCGCAGACCGGCGAAGCTGAACGGCTTCACCAGGTACTGCAACGCGCCGAGCCGCATCGCCGCCTGCACGGTGGCGACATCACGCGCCGCCGTCACCATGATCACGTCCGCGTGGTGCCCGTGCTGCCGCATCCGGCGGACCAGCGTCAGACCCGTCTCGTCCGGCAGATAGTGGTCGAGCAGCACCAGGTCGATCCGGGTGCGCTCCAGCACCGACAGCGCGTGCGCCGCGGTGTGGGCCCGCCCGGCCACCCGGAAGCCCGGCACCTTGCCCACATAGGCCGAGTTGATCTCCGCCACCCGGAAGTCGTCGTCCACCACCAGTACGTCGATCATCGCGCCGCCTCCCCAGCCGCGGAAAGCACTCCTCCGGCCAGCGCCCCACCGGCCAGCACTCCTTCGGCCAGCGCCTCGGGCAGCACCACCGTGAACACCGCGCCACCGCCCGCCCGCGCCGTCACCCGCGCCAGACCCCCGTACCGCTCGGCGAGCCTGCGCACCAGCGCGAGGCCCAGACCGCGCCCCCGGTGCGGCGGACGTTCCTTCGTCGACCAGCCCTCGGTGAAGATCAGTTCGCGCGCCTCCGGCGGCACTCCCGGACCCGTGTCCGACACCCGCAGCAGCAGGGTCGTGTCGTCCTCGGCGCGCAGTTCGACCTCCACGAAAGGCGCGGCGGACATCGCCGGGGACACGCGGTGCCCGGCGGCGGCGTCCAGCGCGTTGTCGATGAGATTGCCCAGCACCGTCACCAGATCGCGCGGGTCCACCACCCGGTCGGGCAGCAGCGTGCTCTGCGCGACCCGCAGCGACACCCCGCGCTCCGCCGCGATGGCGGCCTTGCCGACCAGCAGCGCCGACACCAGCGGATCGTGCACCCGGTCCGCGATCACCTCGGCCGACGCCCGATGGGTGTCGGCGACCTCCGCGACATAGCCCACCGCCTCCTCGTGCAGGCCCAGTTCCAGCAGGCCCAGCACGGTGTGCAGCCGGTTGGCGTGCTCGTGGTCCTGGGCGCGCAGCGCGTCCAGCAGCCCGTGGGTGGAGTCCAGTTCGCGGCCGAGCAGCTCCAGTTCCGTACGGTCCCGCAGCGTCACCACGGCCCCGCCGTCACCGGTCGGCATCCGGTTGGCGACCAGTACCCGGCCGCCGCTGACCGTCAGCAGATCCGCGCCCTCGACCCGCCCCGCCAGCACGTCCGTCGTACGGCCAGGCGGCAGCAGCTCGTCCAGCGGCCGCCCGGTGGCCGCGCCGTCACCGGCGCCGTCGAGCCCGAGCAGCCGCTGAGCCTCGTCGTTGACCAGCCGCACCCGCCCCTGCCGGTCCAGTGCGACCACACCCTCGCGGACGCCGTGCAGCATCGCCTCCCGCTCGTCGAGCAGCGCCGATATGTCGGCGAAGGCCAGCCCGTGCGTCGCCCGCTGCAACCGCCGCGAACCCCACACCGCCGCCAGCACACCCACGCCCAGCGCCGCGCCCGCGTACATCAGCAGACCCGGCACCAGGCCGATCGCCCGGTTGAGGATGCCGTCGTACCTGATGCCCACGGACACCGCGCCCACGATCCGGTGGGAGGAGTCGTACAGCGGCACCTTGCCGCGGGTGCTGCGCCCCAGCGTGCCGCGGTCGATCTGCATGATCTCGTCACCGGCCAGCGCCACGCTGGGATCGGTCGAGACGGGTTCGCCGATCCGCTTGGGGTCGGTGTGCGACCACCGGATGCCGTGGGTGTCCATCACCACGATGTAGAGGGCCTTCGTGGCGATCCTGACCCGTTCCGCCTCCGCCTGCACCGGGCCGTCCGGCGTCGGCCGGGACGAGACCACGGCCCGCGCGACCTCGGGATCGACGGCCACGGTCTCCGCGATGGCCAGCGCCCTGTGCATCGCCTCTTCGTCGAGCTGGTGGCTGAGCGGCGCCAGGAAGAGCCCGGTGGCGAGCGCCGTGACGCCCGCCGTGATCGCCAGTTGCACCAACAGGACCTGCGCCGAGACACGGCGCGGCCATCCGATCCGCATCGTGGGGCTCCTCCGCATTCCAACCGGTCCGCCGACAGTCGCGGCGGCCGACCCGCGTCCCCACCCCACGCGTACGTCGACAGCCCTGTCGTCAACGCAAGGTAAACCCCGCGGAGCCGGATGGGCAGACTCCGTTTCGCTTTCGTTGTGCGCGGGCGAGCAAAACGAGCAGAAGACCGGCTTGCGCGCAGAAGGCTCCTTGCGCCCACAAGACTGCCGCCGCCGCGGTGGTCGCTCCTAGCCTCCACCGCCATGAGCAGCGAAACGAGCCCCGCCATCGAGCTGCGGGGGGCGAGCAAGGCGTTCAGAACCCCGTCCGGCGCCTTGCACACCGCCGTGAGAGACCTGGATCTGACCGTGGAACGCGGTGAGTTCGTCGCGGTCGTCGGACCGACCGGCTGCGGCAAATCGACGACGCTGACCCTGGTCAGCGGCCTGGAGGAGCCCACGGAAGGCGAGGTGCTGGTCTCGGGAGAGGCCGTGAACGGCATCAACCCCGGCGTCGGCTTCGTCTTCCAGCAGGACGCCGTCTTCCCCTGGCGGACCGTGCTGTCCAACGTCATGGCCGGGCCGCGCTTCCGCGGTGTCGGCAAGGCCGAGGCCAAGGAGCGGGCCCGCGACTGGCTGGCCCGCGTGGGCCTGACCGCCTTCGAGGACCGCTATCCGCACCAGCTCTCCGGCGGCCAGCGCAAGCGCGTCGCGCTCGCCGCGACCTTCGTCAACGACCCCGACATCCTGCTGATGGACGAGCCGTTCTCCGCGCTCGACGTGCAGACCAGGGCCCTGATGTCCGACGAACTCCTGGAGCTGTGGTCCGGTACCGGGTCCTCGGTGGTGTTCGTCACCCACGACCTGGAGGAGTCCATCGCACTGGCCGACAAGGTCGTCGTGATGACCGCGGGGCCCGCCACCGTCAAGGAGGTCTTCACGATCGACCTGCCGCGGCCCCGCAAGGTCGAGGAGGTCAGGCTCCAGCCGCGCTTCGTGGAGATCTACCGCGAGATCTGGTCGTCGCTGGGCGAAGAGGTCCGCATCACCCGCGAGAGGAGCGTCGGACATGCCGCCTGAGTCCGCAGCCCCGGCCGCCCCCCGGACCGGGGCCACCCCCGAGGACGCCGTCCCGGCCGGGCCCGGCGCCGGCACCCAGCGCACCGAGGCCCGCGCCCGCGCCGTCCGCAACCGCACCCTCCTGGTGTACGCCAGCCGCCTCGCTGTCCTCGTCCTCGTGCTCGGCCTGTGGGAGTGGTCGGCCCGCACCGGGGTCATCGACCCGTTCAACTTCTCCATGCCGTCCAAGATCTGGGACCAGATCCGGCAGTGGACGATGCACGGCACACCGCAGGGCCCCCTGGGCGAGCAGATCTGGTACACGCTCTACGAGGCGCTGTACGGCTGGGTCATCGGCGTCGCCGGCGGTGTGGTGCTGGGCATCGCGCTCGGCCGGATCCCCTTCCTCTCGGACGTCTTCGGCCCGTACGTGAAGGTGCTCAACGCGATGCCGCGCATCGTGCTGGCGCCGATCTTCCTCATCTGGTTCGGCCTCGGCCCGGCCTCCAAGGTGGCCTCCGCCGTCGTCCTGGTCTTCTTCCCGGTGTTCTTCAACGCCTTCCAGGGCGCCCGCGAGGTCGACCGCAATCTGGTCGCCAACGCCCGCGTCCTCGGCGCGAGCAACCGCCGCGTCACCCTCCAGGTGGTGATCCCGGCCGCCACGTCGTGGATCTTCACCAGCCTGCACGTCAGCTTCGGCTTCGCGCTGATCGGCGCGATCGTCGGCGAGTACATCGGCGCGACCAAGGGCATCGGCCTGCTGGTCTCCGCCTCGCAGGGCACCTTCAACGCCGCCGGTGTCTACGCGGCCATGGTGATCCTCGCCGTCGTCGCCCTCATCGCCGAGGGCCTGCTGACCTACCTGGAGAAGCGGCTCTTCCGCTGGAAGCCCGCCCAGCCCGGCGCCGAACGCTGAGCCGCGGTCGCCCTCCCCGAAATCCCGCGCCCCCCCCGCGCGCCCACCCTCCGCTCTCACAAGGACGTGACCATGCGCCAGTACGCCAAGCTCCCGGCATTCGCCCTCGCCGGAGCCCTCGCCCTCACCACACTCACCGCCTGTGCCAACGACGCCGCGTCCGGCTCCGGCTCCGGCTCGGATTCCACCGGGGACGCGGGCTCCACGGCCCCGGCGGCCAAGAACGCCGAGAAGGTCAAGATCATGGTCGGCGGCCTGGACAAGGTCATCTACATGCCCGCCATGCTCACTCAGAGACTCGGCTTCTTCCAGGCCGAGGGCCTCGACGTGACGCTGCTGAGCGAACCGGCCGGTGTGCAGGCCACCACGGCGCTGGTCTCCGGCGACGTGCAGGGCGCCGTCGGCTTCTACGACCACACCCTCGACCTCCAGACCAAGAACAAGATGATCGAGTCCGTCGTGCAGTTCGCACAGGCACCCGGTGAGGTCGAGGTGGTCTCCACCAAGGCCGCGGGCGACATCACCTCCGCCAAGGACTTCAAGGGCAAGAAGCTCGGTGTGACCGGCCTCGGCTCGTCCACCGACTTCCTCACCAAGTACCTCGCGGTGCACAACGGCCTCAAGGTCAGCGACTTCACGCCCGTCACCGTCGGCGCTGGCCAGACCTTCATCGCCGCCCTCCAACAGGGCTCCATCCAGGCCGGTATGACCACCGACCCGACCGTCGCGCAGATCCTCGACAAGGGCATCGGCAAGGTGTTGTACGACATGCGCACGCCCGAGGGCTCGCGGGAGGCGCTCGGCGGCCTCTACCCGTCCTCCAGCCTCTACATGAACACCGACTGGGTGAACGGCCACAAGGAGACCGTGCAGAAGCTGGCCAACGCCTTCGTGAAGACCCTCAAGTGGATGTCCACGCACACCCCCGAGGAGATCGCCGCGAAGATGCCCTCCGACTACGCGCAGGGCGGCGCCAAGCTGTACGCCGACTCCATCAAGGCCACGCTGCCGATGTTCACCACCGACGGCGTGATGCCCCCGGACGGCCCGGCCACCGTGGAGGCGGTCCTGAAGTCCTTCAACCCGAACCTCAAGGGCAAGAAGGTCGACCTGGAGAAGACCTACACCACGGAGTTCGTCAAGAACGTCAAGTAGGGCCCGGTCATCTAGCGCCTGCTCACGCAGCGCCTGCTCAGGTAGCGCCTGCTCACGCAGCGCCTCGCCATGAGCGCCCGGCGAAGAGCCCTACGACGCGCGGCCCCCGGCCACCCGCTCGATCCCCGTGACCTCCATCCGGGCGGGTGTGCCGAGGGCCGCGCCGCAGCTCTCCGGGCGCGGCGGCAGCGACGCGACCTGCGTCACCGTCACCTCCCAGACCCGCCCGTCGACGTGCGCCACCCGCACCGCCCAGGCGCCGTCGCCGTCGCCCGAAGGCGCCGGGGCCGTACGCTCCACGGCCTCCACGACCACGGCCGCCGTACGGTCCTCACCCGTCAGCTCCCGTACGGCCAGATCCGCCGCCTGTCCGGGACGGTCCCACGCCGAGCGGCCCCGGCAGCCGTCCAGCACCATTCGCCCGGAGCGCGCCGCCTCCAGTACGTCCTTCGCGTGGTGCGCGTCCACCCGGCCGTACGTGTAGCCGTAGGGCAGGACGAGCATGGTCGGCGCGAAACGGTGTCCGCCGAGGTGGGTGACCTCCCAGACCTCGCTGCCGCCCGAGGCGGTCAGCTCCGCGGCGAGCGGCCGGCCGCGCACCGCGCAGCAGCGGTCCCGCTTGCCGTTGGTGCACACCAGGGCGAGGGGCGCGCCGTCGTACGCGTCGCCGAATCCGTTGTGCGCGCCCGCGCCCAGCGCGGTGAAGTCCAGCGCGGTCAGCTCCGCCGGGTCGGCGACCTCGGCGGTACGGACCCAGGAGGCGCCCGGCGCGGTGTGCGCGAGGTAGACCCGGCGCCGACGCGGAAGGTGCAGGTCGGCGTGTCTGCCGGGGCGGCGGATCAGGGCGACGCGGGTGCCGGTGCCGTCGGCGAGCCGTTCCAGTTCGCGGCCGGTCGCCGGGTCCAGCCGGCTCGCCCCCAGCGCCTTCGCCCCCCACGGGCCCGGCTGCTCGATCAGCAGCCACGTCCGTGCGGTGGCCGCGGTGGCGGCCACCGGTTCGGCGAGGGACGCCGAGGCGCTGGTGCAGGTGCTCACCCGGCTGAGCCTATTGCCTCCCGGCGGCCCCCGAATCCCGGGGCGCGGCGGCCCCCGCCACCGCGCCCGTATCCAGCGACCCGTACGACAGCCTGTACGACCGGCCGTACGACACCCTGTACGACAAGCCGCACGCGCCCGTGCGACCGGCCCGCGTACGGCCCGGCGCTACACCGGTCCCGCCACCACCGCGACCGGCTTGACCAGCGGCACACCCGAGCCGTCGCGGCGCGGGTCCTTCGGCGGCAGCTCGGCGGGCGTGCCGGTGGGCGTGGCGGCGCGGGCGGGCGCGGGACCCGCCCAGGCCAGCGCGAGACCGACCTCGCCGCGCAGGAACCGCTGGCAGCGCACACCGCCGGTGGCGCGCCCCTTGCGCGGATACTGCTCGAACGGCGTCAGCTTCGCGGTGCCCTCGGTCGTGTCGTCCAGCGTGCCCTCGGCGCGCGCGACGGTGAACACCACCGCGTCCACGGCGGGATCGACGGCGGTGAAGGAGATCACCTTGGCGCCGTCGGCGAGCTTGACGCCCGCCATGCCGCCCGCGGGCCGCCCCTGCGGGCGTACCTGCGCGGCCGGGTAGCGCAGCAGTTGCGCGTCATCGGTGATGAAGACCAGGTCCTCCTCGCCGGTGCGCAGCTCCATCGCGCCGACCACCCGGTCACCGTCCTTGAGGCCGATGACCTCCAAGTCGTCCTTGTTCGACGGGTAGTCGGGCACGACGCGCTTGACGACGCCCTGTTCGGTGCCGAGCGCGAGGCCGGGCGAGGACTCGTCGAGCGTGGTCAGGCACAGCACCCGCTCGCCGTCCTCCAGGGTGAGGAACTCCGACAGCGCGGCGCCGCCCGCCAGCGACGGCGCCCCGGCCGTGTCCGGCAGCATCGGCAGGTCGATCACGGTCAGCCGCAGCAGCCGCCCGGCGGACGTCACCGCGCCGATGTCGGCGCGCGCCGTGGTCGGCACCGCCGAGACGATCACATCGTGCTTGGCGCGCTTGGCACCGCCGTCGCTGAAGTCCTCGCCGTTGGTCGTACGGGCCAGCAGCCCGGTCGAGGAGAGCAGCACGCGGCACGGGTCGTCGGCCACTTCGAGCGGCACCGAGGACAGCGGCGCGCCCGCCGACTCCAGCAGGACCGTACGGCGCTCGGTGCCGTACTGCTTGGCGACCGCGGCCAGTTCGGCCGAGACCAG
This sequence comes from Streptomyces sp. NPDC003300, assembly GCF_040610915.1. Classification (NCBI taxonomy): domain Bacteria; kingdom Bacillati; phylum Actinomycetota; class Actinomycetes; order Kitasatosporales; family Streptomycetaceae; genus Streptomyces; species Streptomyces sp. NPDC003300. The sequence goes on from NZ_JBEXNE010000008.1 coordinate 135,919, forward strand.
CTTGCGCAGCTCCGCGTCCGAGTCGAGGATCCGGGTCAGCTCGGCGATCTCCGCGTTCAGCCGGTCGCGCTCGGACTCCAGCTCGATCCGGTCGAAGCGGGTGAGGCGGCGCAGCGGGGTGTCCAGGATGTACTGCGTCTGGATCTCGGAGAGCCCGAAGCGCTCCATCAGGCTTTCCTTGGCCGCCGACGAGTTGTCGCTGGCCCGGATGATCGCGATGACCTCGTCGATGTCGATGAGGGCCACCAGCAGACCGTCCACCAGGTGCAGCCGGTCGCGGCGCTTGGTGCGGCGGAATTCGCTGCGGCGGCGGACGACCTCGAAGCGGTGGTCGACGTACACCTGGAGCAGTTCGCGCAGGCCCAGGGTGAGCGGCTGCCCGTCCACCAGGCACACGTTGTTGATGCCGAAGGAGTCCTCCATCGGCGTCAGCTTGTAGAGCTGCTCCAGGACGGCCTCGGGGTTGAAGCCGTTCTTGATCTCGATGACCAGCCGCAGGCCGTGCTCGCGGTCGGTGAGGTCCTTGACGTCCGCGATGCCCTGGAGCTTCTTCGCGTTGACCATGTCCTTGATCTTCGCGATCACCTTCTCCGGGCCGACCGTGAAGGGCAGTTCGGTGACGACCAGGCCCTTGCGGCGCGGCGTCACGTCGTCCACCGCGACCGTCGCGCGGATCTTGAAGGTGCCCCGGCCCGACTCGTACGCGTCCCGGATGCCGGTCAGTCCGATGATCCGGCCGCCGGTCGGCAGGTCGGGGCCGGGCACGAAGCGCATCAGTGTGTCGAGGTCGGCGTTCGGGTGCCTGATGAGGTGGCGCGCGGCGGCGATGACCTCGCCCAGATTGTGCGGCGGCATGTTGGTGGCCATGCCGACGGCGATCCCGGAGGCGCCGTTGACCAGCAGGTTGGGGTACGCCGACGGCAGGACCGCGGGCTCCTGCTCCTGGCCGTCGTAGTTGGGGGCGAAGTCGACGGTGTCCTCGTCGATCGACTCCACCATGAGCTGGGCCGGGCCGGACATCCGGGCCTCGGTGTAACGCATCGCCGCGGGCAGGTCGTCCAGCGAGCCGAAGTTGCCGTGTCCGTCGACCAGCGGGAGCCGCTGCGAGAACGGCTGGGCCATCCGCACCATGGCGTCGTAGATCGACGCGTCCCCGTGCGGGTGAAGCTTGCCCATCACCTCGCCGACCACGCGGGCACACTTGACGAAGCCGCGGTCGGGCCGCAGCCCCATCTCGTTCATCTGGTAGACGATGCGGCGGTGTACCGGCTTCATCCCGTCACGGGCGTCGGGAAGCGCCCGCGAGTAGATCACCGAGTAGGCGTACTCGAGGTAGGAGGCCTGCATCTCGTCCACGACGTCGATGTCGAGGATGCGCTCCTCGAAATCGTCGGGCGGCGGGGTCTTCGCGGTGCGGCGGGCCATCTCGGCGGCTGCTCCTTCATCTGGACGGGCGGACAGGCGATCGGTCGGGCGGTCGGGCGGTGGCCGGTCGGACGATCGGACGGGCGATCAGCCGAACGGTCGGACGAACGGACGAGCGATCAGTCGAGCGGTCGGACGGGCACAAGGCTCGGGTGGGACGCCGACCATTGTGGACCGCACTACCGACATCGCGGACCACCACCCGGTACGAGCGTGCCGTGGACGGCACGTTCACCCACGACGCGGCGGGCACGTTCACCCACGGCGTGACCGGGAACTTCGCGGACGGTCGGCTCCCTTGCCTAGAGTGGCAGCACTCTACGCAGTCACGCAGCAGCGACCGGAAGGACAGCTTGCCCATGGGTCACACGGCCACGCCGGAGGCACACTCCAGCGGCCTGACAGCCACCGAGCACCGCCTGGCGAACGGCCTGCGGGTGGTGCTCTCCGAGGACCACCTCACTCCGGTCGCGGCCGTCTGCCTCTGGTACGACGTCGGTTCCCGCCACGAGGTCAAGGGCCGTACCGGCCTCGCCCACCTCTTCGAGCACCTGATGTTCCAGGGCTCCGCCAGCGTCAAGGGCAACGGGCACTTCGAACTGGTGCAGGGCGCGGGCGGCTCGCTGAACGGCACCACCAGCTTCGAGCGCACCAATTACTTCGAGACCATGCCCGCCCACCAGGTCGAACTGGCCCTGTGGCTGGAGGCCGACCGGATGGGCAGCCTGCTCACCGCGCTCGACCTGGAGAGCCTGGACAACCAGCGCGACGTGGTGAAGAACGAGCGCCGCCAGCGGTACGACAACGTCCCCTACGGCACGGCCTTCGAGCGGCTGACCGCCCTGGCCTACCCCGAGGGGCACCCGTACCACCACACGCCGATCGGCTCGATGGCCGACCTGGACGCGGCGTCGCTGGAGGACGCGCAGGCGTTCTTCCGTACGTACTACGCGCCCGGCAACGCGGTGCTGGCCGTGGTCGGCGACATCGACCCCGAGCAGACGCTGGCGTGGGTCGAGAAGTACTTCGGCAGTATCCCGGCCCACGACGGCAAGCCCGCACCGCGCGACGGCTCGCTGCCCGAGGTGATGGGCGGCCAGCTCCGCGAGGTGATCGAGGAGGACGTGCCCTCGCGCGCGCTGATGGCGGCCTACCGGCTGCCGGAGGACGGCACCGCCGACGGCGACGCGGCCGACCTGGCGCTGACCATGCTCGGCGGCGGCGAGTCGTCCCGGCTGCACAACCGGCTGGTACGGCGCGACCGCAGCGCCGTCGCCGCGGGCTTCGGCCTGCTGCGCCTCGCGGGCGCGCCGTCGCTCGGCTGGCTGGACATCAAGGCGTCCAGCGGGGTCGAACTGAGCACCATCGAGGCCGCGGTGGACGAGGAGCTGGCCCGCTTCGCCCAGGAGGGCCCCAGCCCCGAGGAGATGGAGCGCGCCCAGGCGCAGATCGAGCGCGAGTGGCTCGACCGGCTCGCCACCGTGGGCGGCCGGGCCGACGAACTGTGCCGTTACGCGGTGCTGTTCGGCGACCCGCAGCTCGCCCTCACCGCCGTCCAGCGGGTGCTGGCCGTCACCCCCGAGCAGGTGCGGGCCGTGGCCGCCGCGCGGCTGCGCCCCGACAACCGCGCGGTCCTCGTCTACGAGCCCACCGGCGGCGACGTGGCGGAGGACGCCACCGACGACGCCACTGACGAAGCGACCGACGAAGCCACCGAGCAGGAGGGCGAGCTGTGAGCGAGACCGCGGCCGTCATGACGTTCCACCCGCAGCCGCAGGCCGGGGAGCCCCGGCCGTGGGCGTTCCCCGCCCCCGACCGCGGCACCCTGGGCAACGGTCTGACGGTGCTGACCAGCCACCGCCCGGGACAGCAGGTCGTCGCCGTCGAGGTGCTGCTCGACGCGCCGCTGGACGCCGAGCCCGAGGGTCTGGACGGCGTCGGCACCATCATGGCCAGGGCGCTGTCGGAGGGCACGGAGCAGCACACCGCCGAGGAGTTCGCGGCCGAGCTGGAGCGCTGCGGCGCCACGCTGGACGCGCACGCCGACCACCCCGGTGTGCGGGTCTCCCTCGAAGTGCCCGCCTCCCGGCTCGACAAGGCGCTCGCCCTGCTCGCGGAGGCGCTGCTGACCCCGGCCTTCCCCGAGGACGAGATCAAGCGGCTGGTCGCCAACCGGCTCGACGAGATCCCGCACGAGCTGGCCAACCCCGCCCGCAGGGCCGCGATGGCGCTGTCCAAGGAGCTGTTCGCACCGGAGCTGCGCTGCTCCCGGCCGCGCCAGGGCACCGAGGAGACCGTCCGCAGGATCGACGCGGCGGCCGTACGCGCCTTCTACCGGGCCCATGTCCGCCCGTCCACCGCGACCGCCGTGGTGGTCGGCGACCTCACCGGCATCGACCTGCCGCGGCTGCTCGACGACACCCTGGGCGGCTGGAGCGGCTCGGCCGCCAAGCCCCGCCCGCGCCCGGCGATCACCTCGGACGACACCGCGCGCGTGGTCATCGTGGACCGGCCGGGCGCGGTGCAGACCCAGCTCCTCATCGGCCGTACCGGCGCCGACCGGCACGACCCGGTGTGGGCGGCCCGCGTGATCGGCACCTACTGCCTGGGCGGCACCCTGACCTCCCGCCTGGACCGCGTGCTGCGCGAGGAGAAGGGCTACACCTACGGCGTACGCGCCTTCGGACAGGTGCTGCTCGGCTCCGCCGACGGTACGGGCGCCGCGCTGCTGGGCATCAGCGGCTCGGTGGCCACCGAGGTCACCGGGCCCGCGCTCGCCGACACCTGGCAGGTCATCAGGACGCTCGGCGAGGGCGGCCTGACCGACGAGGAGCGGGACGTCGCCGTACAGAATCTGGTCGGTGTGGCGCCGCTGCGCTACGAGACGTCGGCGGCCGTCGCGGCCACGCTGACCGACCAGGTCGAGCAGCAGCTCCCGGACGACTACCAGGCCGAGCTCTACGCGCGGCTGGCGGCCACGGGCACGGTGGAGGCGACCGCCGCGGTCGTCAACGCCTTCCCGCTCGACCGGCTCGTGGTGGTCCTGGTCGGGGACGCGTCCGTCATCGCCGGGCCGGTGGGCGAGTTGGGCATCGGACCGGTGAACATCATCACGTAGTACCGGACGGTCGGACCCGCGTCACGCGGGTCACGCGCCACCCGGCGCGAGCGGTCGGCACCGCTCGCGCCACCCGTCCCCGGAACCCCGGCAGCCCCCTGCGGCGCCGGGGTTCCGGGCGTTTTCGACCGCCGCGCGGGCGTTTTGGAGCGCCGCGCGGGCGTTTTCGAGCGCCGTGCGGGATTTGGGGAGGGCTTGCGGGGGAGTGTCAGCGAAGTGTGGCGTACGCAACAAATCAGCTGATCTGTTTGGCGGATGGGCGAAACCGCGGTTAGCGTCTTCGCTCGTTGCCCGTCAGCAGCAGCCGCGTCCGGCGGCACGCGGGCACACATCGCCGAGTCCCCGTCAGGGGAGCCGGGGACCCAGCCCTCTCACGAGGGAGCAGTCCCTGGGGTGAATCGGGACCGACCGCCGAGCGGCGGCCGGACCCGTAGGAGACCTTCCTGCTCCGAACCCGTCAGCTAACCCGGTAGGCGAGAAGGAAGGAAAGGAGCGACGCCTCTTCATGGCGTTCACCGTTCTGCCCGCGCCCAGCGGGAAGCACCGCCGTCCCCGTCGCGGCGCCGCACGCACCGTCCGCGGTGGCGGCACGCTCGCCGGAGTCGCGGTGCTCACCGCGACCGGAGCGTTCGGGGCCACCTCGATGACCGCCACGGCCCACGCCGAGAGCGCGCACGACGCCGTCGCGAACACCGTCTTCGCCCGTACCGCCGATGTGACCGGCTCGCTCGCCGACTCCCTGGCCGCGCAGGCGGAGGCCCAGCGCAAGGCCGCCGAGGCCGCGAAGGCCACGGCGGAGGCCGACCGCAAGCAGGCCGAGGCCGCCGCCCGCGCCAAGGCGGCCAAGGCCAAGGCCGACGCGGCAGCCGCGAAGGCCAAGGCGGAGGCCGCGGCCAAGGTCCGGGCCGCCCGCGAGGCCAAGGCCCGCGCCGACCGCGCCGCCGCCGAGCGCAAGCGTCTCGGCTCCTTCGTCCTGCCGGTCGACAGCTCCTACGTCTCCACCGCCTACCACTCCTCCAGCGGCCTGTGGTCCTCCGGCTACCACACCGGCATCGACTTCCACGCGGCCAGCGGCACCACCGTGCACGCGGTCGGCTCCGGCACCGTGGTCGAGGCCGGCTGGGGCGGCTCGTACGGCAACAACATCGTGATCCGGATGTCCGACGGGATGTACACCCAGTACGGCCACCTGTCCTCGATCCAGGTCTCGGTCGGTCAGAGCGTCACGCCCGGCCAGCAGATCGCCCTGTCCGGCGCGACCGGCAACGTCACCGGGCCCCACCTGCACTTCGAGGCCCGTACCGGACCCGACTACGGCTCCGACGTCGACCCCATCGCCTACCTGCGCAAGCACGGCGTCTCGGTCTGACCCCAGGACCCCGCAGGGGTTCCGCCACCGCCCCCTGGAACCACCGCACCACCCCCCTCAGCACGAAGGCCCCGGCTCCCCCCGCCGGGGCCTTCGTCCGTCCCGCACCCGTCCCGTACCCGTCCCGCATCGGTCCCGCGCGCCAAAAGAAGTTCCATATTCGGGACTGTGATCGGAATCCCTGGTGTGCTGGAATAGGGTTACCGCAGAATGTGCGGAAAGAATGGGGTCCTGCGATGCGGAATCGGATGTGAACGGGACGGACGGCACGGGGCGGCGTATCTCCGCCCAGGTGGTGTGTACGGCCATCCGCGACGACATTGTCAGCGGTTTCTTCCCGCCGGGCGGCCGGCTGACGGAGGAACTGCTCGCGCAGCGGTACGGGGTGTCGCGCGTGCCGGTCCGCGAGGCGCTGCGCACCTTGGAGTCCGAGGGCTTCGTCCGCACCCGCAGGCACGCCGGCGCGTCGGTGGCCGAGCCCACCGAGCAGGAGGCGGCCGACCTTCTGGAACTGCGCGGCCTGTTGGAGCCGCTGGGCGCCGCGCGCGCCGCCCAGCGCCGTACCGACGCGCATCTGAAGGTGCTGCGGGGGCTCGTACGCCTAGGTCAGGAGCGCGCGGTCCAGGGCCAGTTGTCCGACCTGCCGTCGCTCGGCGGCTGGTTCCACGAGACGCTGGCGCAGGCGTCGGGCAGTCCCACGCTGGCCGCGCTGCTCACGCAGCTGCGCCACAAGATCGCCTGGGTGTACGGCGACGACGTGCCCACGCGCGCGGTGGAGTCGTGGGAGGAGCACGCGGCGCTCGTGGACGCGGTGGCGCGCGGTGACGCCGAGCGGGCCCGCAAACTGGCCGCGGGGCACGTGGAGCGGAGCGCCGCGGTGAGGATTCTGAAACATCCCGTAAACGCGGTGCGCCGCCGCCATTAACAATCGCACCGTATACAAGTGCGTAGAATTGCGGCACCCGTAAATGCAATAAAGCGGGGCCGGTGCAATCCGGGTGGATTGTCCGGCCCCGCTGAATTCCGCTGTCCGGTGGCGGGACAAAGATCCCCGGACGTGTTCCGGCCACGCGAAGGGCGCTTCGCGCGGCAGGGCGCACCGCCCCAAGGCCCGGTCGCGCGAAAGCGCGGCCGGGGAGGGCGGGCGCGCCCCGCCGCGTCTCAGACGGTCTCGGGGAGCTCTTCCAGGCCCTCGGCGACGAGCTTCGCCAGCCGGTCGAGCGCGGCGTCGGCGCCGTCGGCCTCCGAGGCGAGCACGATCTCCTCGCCGCCCTGCGCGCCGAGGCTGAGCACCGCCAGCATGGACGCGGCGTTGACCGGGCCGCCGTCGGCCTTCGCGATCGTCACGGGGACGCCCGCGGCCATGGCCGCGCGGACGAAGATGGACGCGGGGCGGGCGTGCAGGCCCTCCGCCCAGCCGACGTTGACACGGCGCTCAACCATGGTGCTGCCCTTCGGGTCGTTCCAGTTGTCTAGACCAGTTTCGCACGGCCGGAGCGCTGCTCCGGCACGTCGGCACGATCGCGGCCCCCACCAGACTGCCCCCTGCGCGTCGGCTCCGCGAGTGTGACGCGCCCGCCGGGCCACCCGCTTACGCTGGGGCCATGAGCGAGCAGACGGCGCATCCGTACCCCGTCCACTGGGAGGCGGACGTCGTACTGCGGGACGGCGGGATCGCCCACATCCGGCCGATCGGGCCCGACGACGCGGGACGGCTCGTCGACTTCTACGAGCAGGTCTCCGACGAGTCGAAGTACTACCGCTTCTTCGCGCCCTACCCCCGGCTGTCCGACCGGGACGTGCACCGCTTCACGCACCACGACTACAACGACCGCGTCGGCCTGGCCGCCACCGTCGGCGGCGACTTCATCGCCACCGTCCGCTACGACCGCACCGACGACGCGGGCCGGGCCGTCTCCGCCGACAAGGGCACCACCGGCACCCGCGCCGAAGTCGCCTTCCTCGTCCAGGACGCGCACCAGGGCCGCGGCGTCGCCTCCGCGCTGCTCGAACACATCGCCGCCGTCGCCCGCGAGCGCGGCATCCTGCACTTCACCGCCGAAGTCCTGCCCACCAACCGCAAGATGGTCAAGGTCTTCACCGACGCGGGCTTCACCCAGCAGCGCAGCTTCACCGACGGCGTCGTCCACCTCGAACTCGACCTGGAACCCACCGAGCAGTCCGTCCAGGTGATGCGGGCCCGCGAGCACCGCGCCGAGGCCCGCTCCGTCCAGCGGCTGCTGCGCCCCGGCTCGGTCGCCGTCGTCGGCACCGGCCGCAGGCCGGGCGGCGTCGGCCGTACGCTGCTGCGCAACATCGTCGCGGGCGGCTTCACCGGCCACGTCTACGCCGTCAACCGCTCCTTCCCCGACGGCGGAACCGACATCGACGGCGTGCCCGGCCACCGCTCCGTCCTCGGCATCGGCGCGCCCGTCGACCTCGCCGTGATCGCCGTGCCCGCCGACCGGGTCCCCGAGGCCGTCGCCGACTGCGGCGCCGCGGGCGTCCAGGGCCTGGTGGTGGTCGCCGCCGGATACTCCGAGACCGGCGAGGAGGGCAGGGCGCGCCAGCGCGAGCTGGTCCGGCAGGCCAGGAGCCACGGCATGCGGGTGATCGGCCCGAACGCCTTCGGCGTCCTCAACACCGCCGCCGGGGTCCGGCTCAACGCCTCCCTGTCGCCCGAGATGCCGCGCAGCGGACGCCTCGGCCTGTTCACCCAGTCCGGCTCGATCGGCATCGCCCTGCTCTCCGGACTGCACCGCCGCGGCGCGGGCCCCTCCTCCTTCGTCTCCGCGGGCAACCGCGCCGACGTCTCGGGCAACGACCTCCTCCAGTACTGGCAGGACGACCCCGACACCGACGCCGTCCTGATGTACCTCGAATCCTTCGGCAACCCGCGGAAGTTCACCCGGCTCGCCCGCCGCACCGCCGCCGCCAAACCGGTGGTCGTCGTCAAGGGCGCCCTGCACTCCGGCTCCGTCCCGGCAGGACACGCCGTGCCCGCCACCCGCATCCCCGACTCCACCGTCTCCGCGCTCTTCCGGCAGGCCGGGGTGATCCGCGTGGACACCGTCACCGAACTGCTGGACGCCGGACTCTTCCTGGCCCTCCAGCCGCTGCCCGCGGGCGACCGGATCGCCGTCCTCGGCAACTCCGAATCGCTCGGCCTGCTCACCTACGACGCCGCGCTCACCGCGGGACTGCGGCCCGCCGCGCCCCTCGACCTCACCACCGCGGCCACCCCCGACGACTTCGCCGCCGCCCTCGGCGCCGCGCTCGCCGACCCCGGCAGCGACGCCGTCGTCGTCACCGCGATCCCGCGCGTCGGCTCCGAGGACGCCCCCGACCCCGAGTCCGGCGACGACCCGGCGCTCGCCGAGGCGCTGCGCCGTACGACCGCCGCCGCGGGCGGCGGCAAGCCGGTGGTGGTCGCCCACCTCGCCCTGGAGACCCTGGCCGACCGGCTCGGCGCGCCCGGCGACGAGGCCGCCTCCCGTATCCCCGCCTACTCCGCGCCCGACCGGGCCGTGCGCGCGCTCGCCGAGGCCGCCGCCTACGCGGCCTGGCGCGCCGGATCGGCGGACCCCGGCCGCATCCCGCAGTTCGACGACATCCAGGAGGCCGCGGCGGCCGACGACGTACGCCGCCTGCTGCCGCCCGGCGAGGCGCCCGAGGGCGGGATCGCGCTCGGCGACGCGGACACCGCGACGCTGCTCGGCCGGTACGGCATCCAGGTGCGCGGCGCGCTGCCCGCTCCCGACGCCGACACCGCCGTGGCCGCCGCCGCCCGGCTCGGCTACCCGGTCGCCCTCAAGACCACCGCCCCCCATCTGCGGCACCGCGCCGACCTCGGCGGCGTACGCCTGGACCTGGCGGACGAGGGCGACCTGCGGCGCGCCTACGACGAGCTGACCGCGCGGCTGGGCACCCCGCGGGAGCTGCTGCCCGTCGTGCAGGCGATGGCGCCGCGCGGGGTGGACACGGTGGTACGGGCGGGCGTCGACCCCGCCGCGGGCGCCGTGCTGTCCTTCGGCCTGGCGGGCGCGCCCTCGGAACTGCTCGGCGACACCGCGCACCGGCTCGTCCCCGCCACCGACCGGGACGCGGCCGAACTGGTCCGCTCCATCAAGGCCGCGCCGCTGCTGTTCGGCTGGCGCGGCGCCGAGCCGGTCGACACCGACGCGCTGGAGGAGCTGCTGCTGCGCGTGTCGCTGCTGACCGCCGACCTCCCGGAGATCGTCGCGGTCGACCTGGAACCGGTGGTGGTCTCCTCGCGCGGCCTGACCGTCCTCGGCGCGTCCGTCCGCCTGGCCAGGCCGCCCGCCCGCACCGATCTCGGGCCGCGGGCGCTGTCCTCGTTCTGACCCGGCGCCCGCTCCCGCGCCCGCCCGCACGCCGGGTCGCGCTCCGAGCACGTCGCGGTCGTACCTGGCCCTTAGGATGGTCGGCATGGCGAAGACCGGTACTACGACTCAGGGCCTGCGCACGGCCATCGAGCGCAGCGGCTACTACCCCACCCTCGTGGCCGAGGCCGTCGAGGCGGCGGTGGGACGCGAGCCGGTCTCCTCCTACCTGGTCCACCAGGAGACCAGCTTCGACGCCAACGAGGTCCGTCGTCATGTGACCGTGCTGGTGCTCACCGACAGCCGCTTCATCGTCAGCCACACCGACGAGCAGGCCGCCGACGACACCTCGCCGACGCCGTACGCCACCACGTCCACCGAATCGGTGAAGATCGGCCGGATCTCCTCGGTCGTGGTCAGCCGGGTGGTCGCGAACCCGGAGTCGTACACGCCCGGCACGCTGCCCCGCGAAGTGGTGCTCACCATCGGCTGGGGCGCGGTCTCGCGGCTCGACCTGGAGCCCGCCGCCTGCGGCGACCCCAACTGCGAGGCCGACCACGGCTACACCGGCTCCTCGACCGCCGACGACCTGTCGCTGCGGGTCAGCGAGGCGGGCGACGGCCCGGACACCGTCCGCCAGACCCTGGCCTTCGCGCAGGCGCTCTCCGAGGCGACAGCGGCCACTGACTGATGGTCCAGCCGCTGCACGGCGGGTACGGTTCCGCGCCGCTCGATCCGCGTACCGCTCCCGTACCCGACTACGGCACCGGCGCGCTCTGTGACGTCATCCCGGCCGCCGTCGCCGGATTCGCCGTCCCCGGCATGCCGGCCACCGGCCTGGAACTGGCGCCCGCCGACCGGGTCTGCGTCTTCCTCGTGGACGGCCTCGGCTGGGAGCTGATCCTCGCCCACCCCGACGAGGCGCCGTACCTCACCTCGCTGCTGCCGACCTCGCGCGGCGGCACCGGCCGCCCGCTGACCGCCGGATTCCCGGCGACGACCGCGACCTCGCTCGGCTCGGTCGGCACCGGGCTGCCGCCGTCCGCGCACGGCCTGGCGGGCTACACCACGCTCAATCCGGCCACCGGCGAGCTGATGAACCAGCTGCGCTGGCAGCCCTGGACCGCGCCGCACGTCTGGCAGCCGCACCCCACCGTCTTCCAGCTCGCCGACGCCGCCGGGATCGCCACCTGCCAGGTCTCCTCGCCGACCTTCGTCAACACCCCGCTGACCAAGGTCGCGCTGTCCGGCGGCACCTTCCACGGGCGCCTCACCGGCGAGGAGCGGATGGACCTGGCCGCCGACCGGCTCGGCGCCGCCGACCGCACGCTGGTCTACACGTACTACAGCGAGCTGGACGGAATGGGGCACCGGCACGGCGTCGACTCCGACGCCTGGCGCGGCCAGCTCATGATGGTCGACCGGCTGGCGCAGCGGCTCGCCGAGCAACTGCCGCCGCGCTGCGCCCTGTACGTCACCGCCGACCACGGCATGATCGACATCCCCTTCGACGAGCGGTCCCGGATCGACTTCGACGAGGACTGGGAACTGCGCGCCGGGGTCGCGGTGCTCGGCGGCGAGGCCCGCGCCCGGCACGTCTACGCGGTGCCCGGCGCCGCCGCCGACGTGCACGCGGTGTGGAGCGAGGTCCTCGGCGAGCAGATGTGGGTGGCGACCAGGGCCGAGGCGATCGAGGCGGGCTGGTTCGGACCGCCGCCGGACGAGCGGGTGTTCGGCCGGATCGGCGACGTCGTGGCCGTCGCCCGCGACGACATCGCGGTCGTCGCCCACCGCACGGAATCGGGGGAGTCGAAGATGGTCGGCCTGCACGGCTCGATGGCCGCCGCCGAGCAGCTCGTACCGCTGCTCGAAGTACGCTCCTGAGGCCCGCCCGCCCCCGCGCTCTCCCGCCCCGCGCTCTCCCGCCCCGCGCTCTCCCGCCCCCATCGAAAGGCCGTCGTCCTTCCCATGCCCGAGCTGGTCTTCTTCTCCGGAACGATGGACTGCGGCAAAAGCACCCTCGCCCTCCAGATCGTCCACAACCGCACCGCTCGCGGCCTCCAGTCGGTGATCTTCACCAGGGACGACCGCGCGGGCGAGGGCAAGCTCTCCTCGCGGCTCGGCCTGGTCACCGACGCCGTCGAGGTCGCGGACGGCATGGACCTGTACGGCCACGTGGTCGGCGTGCTCAGCCGCGGCGGCCGGGTGGACTACGTGATCGTGGACGAGGCGCAGTTCCTCGCGCCCGAGCAGATCGACCAGTTGGCGCGGGTGGTCGACGAACTCGACCTGGACGTCCACGCGTTCGGCATCACCACCGACTTCCGCACCCGGCTCTTCCCCGGCTCGCAGCGGCTGATCGAACTCGCCGACCGGGTCGAGGCCCTTCAGGTCGAGGCGCTGTGCTGGTGCGGCGAGCGCGCCACCCACAACGCCCGTACGGTCGACGGCGTGATGGTCGTCGAGGGCGCGCAGGTGGTGATCGGCGACGTCGACCGGTCCGGCGAGGTCGGCTACGAGGTGCTGTGCCGCCGTCACCACCGCCGCCGGATGACCAGCGCGACCGCGGGCGCGGGCACGCTCTCGCCCGACGTGCTGCCGGTCACCCACTCCTGACCGCGGCGGTCACCCGCTCATGACGACGGGCCCGGCCGGCCGCACGACGGCGGTCGACCGGGCCCGCCCGCCGGTCAGTTGACGCCGACCGGACCGAAACGCGCCACGACCGTACGGTCCCCGGTCACCGGCACGGTGACCGTCGGCCCGCTGTCGGGCAGTTGGGCGCCGTCGAGCGTCCAGCCCAGCAGTTGGAAGCCGGGCGCCGGTACGGCCGTCACGGTCGCGGTGTCGCCGCGCTCGAAGCGGCCCGGCTCCGTCTGGTTCCCGCCGACGGTGACCTTCCCGCCGCTCGCGGGCTCGGCCGTGGCCGTCACCGACTGCTGCACCATGTTGATCGCCATGATGCCCAGCAGCTTCGCGGGACCGGTGGACGTCGCGCCGTTGTAGCGCAGCACGTTGACCGCCGTGACGTCGGCCGAGGCGCCCGCCTTCACGGTGTAACCGCCGTCGCCGAGGTTGTCCGTGCCCAGGTTGAAGGCGCGGACGTCACCGGAGGTGACCACCAGACCGTTGTGCATGCCGTAGCCGAAGACGTCCGAGACCGTCAGGCCGCGGGCGCCGTCGACATGCACCAGGTCGGTGTTCTTGCGGGTGAACCCGTCGATGGTCTGCGCGAACAGATCGCTGCCGAGGCCCCAGCCGGGAATGCCGAAGCCGGTGCGGTTCACCGCGTTGCCGTTGCTGAGCACACCGTCGACCAGACCGCCGCGGCCCGCGCGCGCCGTGACGCCCCGGTTGAGGAAGACCCCGGTCACCTTGTGCACCACGAAGCCGTCGTTGCCCTCGTCCACGGCGTTCCACGCGTTGGTCAGACCGACGTCGACCACATACGTGCCGCGGCCGGTGCCCCGGATGTCGTACGGGTAGGGGACGTAGCCGGTCGCGGGGTTGTTCTCCGGGTGGAAGACCCGCAGACCGCGCACGCCCGAGCCGTTTCCGGCGAGCGTGACGAAGGCGGCGTCGGTGTCGGCGTTCGCGGTGTTCCGGCCCGCGTAGGCGAACAGCACGGTGCCGCCGCTGGCGCCGTCCTCGTCGCGGTTCGGCGAGGACGAGGCACCCCGCAGTTCGACCCCGGCCGGTACCCGCAGCCGGCCCTCGACCCGGTACCAGCCCGCGGGCAGGTACACGGTGCCGCCGCCCCGCGCGCCCGCCCGGTCCAGCAGCCGCTGGATGCCCGCGGTGGCGTCGGCGGCGGGCTGGTAGCCCACGCCGTGCGGGACGGCGCCCGCCGCGTACAGCGCGTGCCCGCGAGGCGCGGGCAGGTCGGGTGCGGCGGCCTGGACCGGTACGGGACCGGGCATCGTCACGACCGTGCCGGAGGTCGCGCCGTCCAGCGCCGTGCCGGTGACCTTCACAAATCCCTTGGTGGCGTTGCGGATCGACGCGACGCTGCCCTGGAGCGTGCCCCCGGCCACCGTCATGCCCCAACGGGTGTCGATGTCGTCCACCTGGAGGGCCACATCGGTGCGCACCACCCGGGTCTGCTGGAACGCGCCGACGAAAGCCGCCCGTTGGCCCTTCACGACCTGGATGCCGGTGCGGTAGTCGGACAGCGAGATCCGGGAGAACTGGTCCCACTCCAGGTCACCGAGGACGAGTCCCGTGCCGTTGGCCCGCGTCCACCGGTCGAGCGCCGACCGCGCGGGCGGGTCGTACGCCGAAGGCGCGTGCGCCCAGTAGGAGTTGGAGAAGGTGATGTCGCTCCAGGTGCCGACGTCCGAGCCGTTGTAACCGGTGGCCCCGGTGAACAGCACCGTCCCCTTGATGTCGGCGAGCGTCGCCGACTCGTGCACCTGACCCTGCACCGCGGGCCTGCCGCGGTCGTCGGTCTTCGTGGAGACCCCGACACCCTTGTACGAGTTGAGCATCGTGACGTGCGCGACCGTGCTCATCATGAAATTCGCGTCGCTCTGCCAGGCCGAACCCGGAATCTCGAAGGTGTTGTTGTACGGCACCGGGTGGGCCGCGTTCTGCCGCGGGTAGTAGGTGGTCAGGCCCTGGACGGAGGCGCTGCCGCCGACCCGGAAGAGCACCGGCCCGTCGGCGCCCGGCGGCAGGTCGGCGCGGATCACCGTGCCGTAGCCGCCGGACCCGCGGTCCGGGTCGCGCCGGTCGCCGATCAGCGAGCAGAAGGCCGGGACCTCGACGGTGGTGGTGAGGCGGTAGGTGCCCGCGCCCAGCCACACCGTGCCGCCGCCCGCGTCCTGGCAGTCGTACAGCGCGGACTGCACGGCGGCGGTCGCGTCCCTCTTCCCCGAGGTGTCGACGCCGTAGTCGCGGATGTCGAAGTCGGCGACGACCGGAGCGCCGGTCGAGTAGCGGGTGGTGACCAGCTTCGGGTGCGGTGTGACGACCCGCTGGTCGCGGACCTCGAGGACGGCGAGACCCACCTTGGTCTGGCCCGCGCTGTACCCGTGGATCGCCAGCCGGACGTACCGGGCGGTCGTCGGAGCGAAGGCGGTGGTGAACACCGAGCCGCCGACGGCCCCGGTGCGGCCCACGTCCGTGAAACGCGTCCCGTCCGTGGACACCTGGACGGTGTAGTCGGAGGAGAAGGCGCCGGTCCAGCCGGCCTTGACCTGGTTGAAGCGCTTGGCCGCGCCCAGGTCCACGGTGAAGGTCTCGCCCGTCCCGCCGTCCCCGCTGACCCAGGCGCTGCCGCCGTTCCCGTCGATCGCCGCGGCCGGGGCGGACCCGGCGGCGGTGGACGAGGCGGTGGCGGTGCCCAGGTGCGCCAGGTCGGTGTTCACGGCGGCGGCGTGGAAGACGTCGAGCGCGGCGGCCAGCGCGTGGAAGGCGGTACGGGCCTGCTCGTCGGTGACGCCGGTGCCGTTCGCGACCGCGCGGGCCGCGTCGGCGGCCTGCTGGAGCGCGGCCTTCGCGCCGACCGGGTACTGCCCGTCGCGGGTGCCCTCGCGGGCCGCGAGGTAGGCCAGATCGGCCTGCGCCACAAGCTGCTTGAGGCCGGTCGTCGGGTCGAGCACGCGCGGCAGCGCGGTCACCGAGACGCGGGCGACCTTCAGTTCGGCCGGGCTGCCGCCGGTGGTGATGCGGAAGTCCGAGCCGTTGGAGCGGTTGGTGAGGATCGCGTCGTCCAGCAGGAAGGTGTGGGTCTTCCAGGTCCCCGAGTCGCCGTAGGTGAAGACCGGCGAGTTCTTGAACATCTCCGGGATCGTGTCGCCGGGGGAGTCGTACTGGAGCTGGATCGCTCCGTTGCCCCGGTCGAGGTAGTCGACGGTGACCGCGACCGGGTCGCGGTTGTCGTACAGCGCGGTGTCGTCCACGTTCATGTAGAAGAAGCCGGTCTCGGCGCCCGGGTGGCTCTGGTCGGTGCCCCAGTAGCCGCGGCCCGCCTCCGTGCCGGTCACCAGGTGCGTGTCGTTGTCGCCCGCCCGCGGCGAGATGCCGTGCGCGTCGACCGCGGTGCCGAGGTCCACGGACTGGCCCGCGGCGACCCTCACCGACGCCACCGTCACGTCGGCGGGCGCCCCGTCCTTCGTCCCCGACAGCCGCAGCTCACGGCCCGCCTCCGTCCCGAAGTCCGCCGGTACGGTGAAGGCTTCCGTCGTCCATCCGGCCGCTCCGGTGAGCGGCACGCTGCCCACGAGGTCGCTCGCGCCGCGCGTCAGCCGAAGCGTCGTCCCGTCGGGCGCGTCGTCGTACGTCACCGCCACGGTGACCTGGCCGGCGCCGCCGACGGTGTCGGTCCACTCCCGGTCCAGCGCCAGCTTGATGTAGTCCGTGCCGGCCGCCACATCGGTCTGCCAGTACGGCTTTCCGTTCTTCTCACCGGTGCGCAGGCCGTCGGCGGAGTCGCCCGCACTCGCCGTCAGGCCCAGCGTGACCGGTTTCGGGCCGAGGTCGGCGCCGACGCCCAGCGGATACAGCGCCGCCGCGGCGGCCCGCGACGACGGAGGGAGCAGGAGGGCCGCGAGCAGCAGCAGTGCTAACGCGGCGGGGGGCCGCAGCCATCGTGCGAGGGTGGGTCTCATGTGGCTTCTCCTACGGAGGGTCGGTTTCCAGGGGGAAGGGCGGTACGCCAGGTCTTGAGGGGCGCGGGGAATGGTGCGATCAGCCACGACGGGCCTGCGGGGGCAACCGGCCCGCGTCGGGCGGACACTAAGGACGCGCCAGGCGGAGCGTCAGGATCTGGAACGGGCGCAGGTCCAGCGGGAAGGAGCCGTCCCCGGCCCGGGGGAGGGGAGCGGTGGGGCTCTCCAGGAGGTCGGTGACGTGCGCCGCGGCGACGGGGAAGCCGGTGTGCAGCGCCCCGCGCGCGCCGCCGCCGCGCGACTCGTAGAGCCGGACGACCACGTCGCCGCCGCGGTCGTCGGCGAGCTTCACCGTCTCCACGACGATGTCGGGGTTGTCGACGGTGACGAACGACGGCCCGGCGGCGGCCCCGCCGGTCGACGCCGAACTGCCTGGCCGCAGCGGCAGGTTGAAGGAGTAGCCGGAGGCGACGGCGTCGCCGACCCCGGCGCCGACCACCAGGCCGTAGGCGAAGGAGTGCCGCCCCCGGTCGGCCTGCGGGTCGGGGCTGTGCGGCGCGCGCAGCAGCGACAGCCGCAGCGTGGTGGTCGTACCGCCGTCGTCGCGGGTCAGGCGCGAGACGTCGTGGCCGTAGGTGGAGTCGTTGACGACGGCGGCTCCCCAGCCGTGCTCGCCCACGTGCACCCAGCGGTGGGCCCAGAGTTCGAAGCGGGCGGCGTCCCAGCTCGTGTTCTCGTGGGTGGGGCGCTGGACGTGCCCGAACTGGATCTCGGCGCTCTCGCGCTCCGCGTGCACGTTCAGCGGCCACGCGGCCTTGAGGAGGGTGTCCCGCTCCTGCCAGTCGATGTCGGTCCGGACGGTCAACCGGGCGCTTCCGGCGGTGAGTTGCAGGTCCTGCGTGAGGTGCGAGCCGCCGAAGGAGCGCGTGACGCGCACCGACGCGAGCAGCGGCCCGGCCTCGGTGACCTCGACGGCGTCGACGGCGGTGAGGTCGCGGACGGTGTCCCGGTAGTAGCCGTCGATGTTCCAGGCGCTCCACCGGTTGGGGTCGTCCGGGTGGAGTTGCAGCAGATTGCCCGCCGCGCCGGGGGCGATCGCCTCGCGTCCGGCGCGCAGGTCGTACGCGGACCGCACGAGGCCGTCGGCGTCGATCCGTATCCGCAGCACCCCGTTGTCGAGGGTGATCCCGGTGGTGTCCTCGGTGACCGAGACCGGGGGCAGCGCGGAGCGCACGGCCCGGCCGGTGCCGAAGGCGGGGGCCTCGACGAGGACGGCGGTACGTCCGTCGGACAGCGGCTGGCCGTCGGCGGCGGGGGTGCCCGCGGGCAGGACGGCCACCTCGCGGCGCGCGTAGGGCCCGGCGTTGTAGAAGACGGGTCCCGAGTCGGCGGGTCCTGAGTCGGCGGGTCCTGAGTCGGCGGGTCCCGAACCGCCGGGCCCCGAACCGGCGGGTCCCGCGCCCGTCCCCGCACCCACCGCTGCCTCGATCACCTCGGCCAACTCGGCCTGCAACTCCCGGTGTACGGCCTCCGCCTCCCGGTGCACCCAGGCGATCGAGGAGCCCGGCAGGATGTCGTGGAACTGGTGCAGCAGCACCCGCCGCCAGATCGACTCCAGCCGCTCGTACGGGTAGGGGGCGCCGCCGCGGACCGTGGCCGCCGCCGACCACAGCTCGGCCTCGCGCAGCAGCGCCTCCGCGCGCCGGTTGCCGCGCTTGGTACGGGCCTGGCTGGTGTAGGTGCCGCGGTGATTCTCCAGGTACAGCTCGCCGCGCCAGACCGGCAGCCGCTCGTACTCCTCGCGCGCCTCGTCGAAGAAGGCCGAGGGGTCGCCGACTTCCACGCGGGTGGAGCCCTCCAGGTCGCGCAGCCGCCGCGCCTTCTCCAGCATCTCGCGGGTCGGCCCGCCGCCGCCGTCGCCGAAGCCGAAGGGGGCGAGCGAGCGGGTGGCGGCGCCCTTGTCGGCGAAGTTGTGCTCGGCGTGGGCCAGTTCGGCGCCGGTCAGGGAGGCGTTGTAGGTGTCGACCGGCGGGAAGTGGGTGAAGATCCGGGTGCCGTCGATGCCCTCCCAGTGGAAGGTGTGGTGCGGCAGCCGGTTGGTCTCGTTCCACGAGAGCTTCTGGGTGAGGAACCAGCGGGCCCCGGCCAGCGCGGCGAGCTGCGGGTACGCGGCGGTGTAGCCGAAGGAGTCGGGCAGCCACACGCCGTCCTGCGGGATGCCGAACTCCTCGGCGAAGAACCGCCGCCCGTAGACGAGTTGGCGGGCCAGCGCCTCACCGCCGGGCAGATTGCCGTCCGCCTCCACCCACATGCCGCCGACCGGCGCCCAATTGCCGTCGGACACCGCCTTCTTGATCCGCTCGAAGATCTCGGGGCGGCGCTCCTTCATCCACGCGTACTGCTGCGCGGAGGAGCAGGCGAAGACCAGCTCCGGGTACTCCTGCGCCAGCGTCGTCATATTGGTGAAGGTCCGGGCGCACTTGCGGACCGTCTCGCGGACCGGCCACAGCCACGCCGAGTCGATATGGGCGTGCCCGACCGCGGTGACGGTGTGCGCGGAGGCGTGCGCGGGCCGGGACAGCACGTCCGTCAGCCGGTCGCGGGCGGCCTGCGCGGTGCCCGCGACCGCGCGCACGTCGACCGCGTCGACCGCCCGCTGGAGCGCCCGCAGGATCTCGTGCCGCCGCGACCCGTCTGTCGGCAGCTCGCGCATCAGCTCGTCCAGCACCTCCATGTCGTGCAGCAGGTGCCACACCGCGTCCTCGCGCACCGCGATCTCGGCGGCGCGCAGCCGGTACAGGTGTTCCTCGCCCGCGGTGTCCCGCGAGCCGTAGTGCGTGCCGACCGCGAGCGCGCCCTCGATCATCGGGTTCGCGGCCAACTCCACCAGCAGCTCGACCGGTTCGCCGCCCGCGGCGGGCTCCGCGAGCAGCACCGAGCGGTGGTGCGGGTGCAGGCCCTGCACGGGTGCGCCCGCCGCGTCGTGGACGAAGCCCTCGGCCTGGCCGCCGGGGCCCTTCGTCGGGTCGAAGCCCAGGTCGAAGACGGCCTCCACCCGGCGGCCCGCCCAGGCCGCCGGTATCCGGCCGGTCGCCCGCAGCCAGGTCGTCGACCACGGACCGCCCCAGGTGTCGCCGATCGCGGCGGGCGCGTACGTCGCGGCCAGCGCGTCGGCCACCGGTACGGGTTCGCCCGGCGCCTGCCAGGCGGCGAGATCGAGGGTCAGCGCGTCACTGTAGAGGGCGGGACGGACCACCTGAGCGAGGAATTTGGTGATCCGCTCTTCGACGATGTGCCGGTCGTCATGCACAGTTGCGTTTCCTTCTGCCGTGGGCGGGCGGGTGCCGGAAGGGCGGGCGGATGCGGGAGGGCGAGTGCTCGCGGAAAAGCCGTGGGGGACGTGGGGGACGTGGGGGAGGGGTCAGGTGCGGCGCTCCGCTCCGGCCGTACGCCAGGTGCGCCGGGGCGTGAAGCCCAGCAGCTCCGTGCAGGCGGCCGTGTCGAAGAGCGAGGCGTGGTCCGGGAGGCCGCTGCGCAGCGGCACCCCCGGATGGTGACGGGCCATCAGTTCCGCGGACGGCAGCGCGGATGTCGTGTCGGCGGCCGTGACGTTGACGACGTGACAGCCGGTCAGCTCGGTCTCCAGCGCGCGCCGTACCGCCTCGGCCGCGTCCAGGGTGTGCAGCCAGCCCCACAGGTCGTGCCGCTGACCGGCCGGGTCGGCGGCGCAGGCGTCCAGGAAGTGGCCGAGCCGGTCGCCGGTCCCGGTGAAGGGCAGCCGCAGACAGACCGCGTCCAGGCCCCAGCGCCGGTGTGCGGTGCGTGCCACCTCCTCCAGCGCGGCCTTCGACAGGCCGTACGGGTCGCGCAGCACGCTCGGATGGGCCTCGTCCAGCGGGACGTAGGACGGCGAGACCGGCACCGGTGACCAGGCCAGGCCCACCGCGGCCATGCTGGAGGCGGCCACCACCCGGCGCACCCCGGCCCGGCCCGCCTCCTCGAACACCCGGTGCGCCGTCAGGCAGTTGTGCGCGAACAGCGTGCTCGGGTCGGTGTCGTTCGGGTGCGGGATCGCCCCGAGGTGCACCACCGCCTCCGCGCCCGCCATGGCCTCGCGGACCAGTTCCGGGTCCTGGAGGTCGCCGGTGTGCACGCGCGCGGCGCGCGGCTCGGTCACCGGCAGCAGGTCGGTGAGCACCAGGTCGTGCCCGGCGGCCAGCAGCGCCGCGGTGACATGGCCGCCGATGTGTCCGGCGGCCCCCGTGATCAGGACGCGCATCAGCCCTTCACCGCCCCGACCAGGCCGTTGACGAAGTAGCGCTGGAGGCTCAGGAACAGCAGCGCCACCGGGATGACGACGATCAGCGCGCCCGCCATGAGGTTGTTGTAGTGCGGCACGTTCGACGAGGCGAGCGTCTGGAGCCCGAGCGGCAGCGTGTACGTGCTCTCGTCGTTGAGCGACACCCGCGTCAGCAGGTACTCGTTCCAGGTGGGGATCGCGGTGAGCAGCGCCACCGTGATCAGCGCGGGCCGGGCCAGCGGCAGATAGATCCGGGTGAAGATGTGGAACTCGTTGGCGCCGTCGACCCGCGCCGACTCCCGCAACTCCTGTGGCACGGCGCTGAAGGCGCCGGTCATCAGCAGCACCGACAGCGGCGCGCCGCCGTTGACGAAGGGCAGCACCAGACCGATGTGCGTGCCCAGGATGCCCATCTTGTTCTCCAGCAGCACGATCGGCAGCATCACCGTGATGCCGGGCACGAACAGCAGCGCGACGAAGAGCTTCTGGAGCAGGCCGCGGCCGGGGAAGTCCAGCACCGCGAAGGCGTATCCGGCCGCCGCGTACACCCCGAGCGTCAGCACCACGGTGAGCGCGGTGACCTGAAGGCTGTTCAGGAAGTAGTGGAAGAAGTGCAGTTGGTTCCAGGTGTGGGTCAGCGTGTCCAGCGTCGGGTGGTGCGGGATCAGATGGCCGCCGCGTACCACCTCGACCTGGTCCTTGAAGGCGGCCGAGATCATCCACAGGAAGGGGTAGACGCTGACCAGGCCGTAGAGCGTCAGCAGGATGCCGACGGTCCAGCGCGCGGCGGCGCGCGAGACGGCGGCCCTGGCCGGCGAGGCGGGTCCTGTGGTGCGCGAGGGGCCCGCGCCGGAGATGTTCGTCGTCATGTTCTGCTCCGCATGACTCGCAGGTTGATCAGGGCGAGCACCACGGCGGCGGCGAACAGCAGCCAGCCGAGGGCGCTCGCCAGGCCGAGCGTCGGCGCCAGGTCCTTGAGGAAGGCCAGCCGGTACGCCTCGAGGCCGAGGACGTTGGTGTGGTCTCCGGGACCGCCGTTGGTCATCACCAGGAAGGTCTGGAAGCCCTGGAGGGAGTCGCGGAGATTGAGCAGCACGACGATCGAGGTGATCGGCCGGACCAGCGGCCACACCACCGACATGTTCGTCCGCCACCATCCGGCGCCGTCGAGCTGCGCGGCTTCCATCACGCTGCGGTCGATGGTCTGAAGACCGGTGAGGTACATCAGCATCGCGACCGGCACCGCCCCCCACACGGTGACCACGATCATCGTGGGCAGCGCGGTGTGCGGGTTGCCGAGCCAGCCCTGCGGCTGCGCGAGCGACCCCATGCCGACGCTGCTGAGCAGGGTGTTGACCGCGCCGTCCGGCTGGAGGATGTACTGCCAGGCGAAGAAGACGGCGATGCCGCTGGTGACGTACGGCACGAAGTACACCGAACGCAGCACGCCCTGCATCCGCTTGGCGGAGTTGAGCAGGATCGCCAGCGGGAAGGACACCGCGACGGTCAGCAGCGGGACGGCGATCATCACGTACAGGGTGTGGAGCGCCGCGTGGTGCAGCCGGGGCGCGTAGGCCGGATTCTGCCAGAGCAGGTCCTTGTAGTTCTGGAGGCCGACCCAGTCCCAGTGCGGCGCGAAGCCGTTCCAGCGGGCGAAGCTCAGCAGGAAGCCGTAGCCGACGGTGTACAGGCCCATGACCGCGAAGAGCACGACGGCGGGGGCGACGAACAGGTAACCGGAGACGGCCTCGTAGCCGCGGCGGCGCGGGGGACGCGTACCGCGGCCGGCGGCGGCGCGCGCGGCCGGCCGGGGATCGCCTCCCCGGCCGGCGCCGGCCGTCTCCGTGAGCGTGGGACGGGGTGCGGTGGTCACTTGGACGTCGCCCAGAAGGAGTTGTTGAGCTTGGCCATCGCCTTGCCGGTCTGGTCCACGCTCTTCTGCTTCAGCGGCGTCAGGTCGGCCAGCACCTCACCCATCGAGTCCTGGTCGTACGTCGGCGGCCGGAAGGTGTTGTCGCTCGGGTCGTAGGTGGTCTCCGGCGTGCCGACGAAGGTCTTCAGCATGTCGGCGAGGGTCGGGCCCATCACCGAGGCGGCGTCCGCGCCGAGTTCGGTGGCGGGCACGTCGGTGGCGTCCTTGGCGAACTTCGAGGCGATGTCGGGCCGCGCCAGGAACTTCATCCACTTCTCGGCGTTGTCCGGGTGCTTGCTGGTGGAGGTGACCGTCAGACCGGTGAGCGCCAGCGGGCCGAGCGCCCGGTGGGGCACCGCGCCGTCGCCCGGCGAGGGCAGGCCGAAGGCCATCACGTCGTCGGGGTTCATGCCGTTCTGCTGGAGGAAGGCCAGCGTGAAGGTGCCGCCGATGTCGAAGGCCGACTTGCCCTGGGCGAACGCCTGGTCGGCCGCGTCGATGTCGAGGGTCTGGGTGCCCGGCATCCAGTACGGCTGGAGCTGCGCGTACTGCGTGAGGACCTTGGTGCCGTCGGCGGAGGAGAAGTCCGCGCCTGCGTCCTTGCCGAACAGCGCCTGGTACTTCTCCTTGCCCAACTGGGCGAAGGCCAGCGGCTGGAGGACCCAGGTCAGACCGGTCGCCTTGACCTTCAGACCGAGGCTGACCCCGCCGTTCTTCGGGTCCTTGGTGGTGGTGGCCTTCAGGTCGGCCAGGAACTCGTCCCAGTTCGCGGGGGCCTTGGTGATCCCGGCGGCGGCCAGCATCTTCTTGTTGGCCATGACGATGCCGAAGGTCCCGGAGGTGAAGGGCACGCTGAAGCGCTGGCCCTTGCTCACGCCGTGCGTCTTGGAGTCGGCGGGCTTGGACTCGGTGTACTTCGCGTCCGTGACGGTGCCCGAGACCTGGACGCCCTTCTGGTACAGGCCGCTCCAGGCGGCGTCGACGTCGCCCGCGATGTCCTTGGCTATGCCGGTGGCGCCGAGCACCAGGTCCTCGCCGTCGGAGTGCGTCTCCAGCACATCGGGCAGGTCGTGGGTCTTGGCGGCGGCCTGGAGCTTGGTGCTGTACGCGTCGTCCGGTCCGTACGCCTCGATCTTGACGGTGATGCCGGTCTGCTTCTTGAACTCGGCCGCCGCGTTGCGCAGTCCGGCGACGTGCGACTGCTTGAAGGTCCACATCTCCAGCGACTTGCTGTCCCCCGATCCGGAGGAGCCGCCGCCGCAGGCGGCCAGCGGGCTCAGCGAGAGGACGGTGGCCACAGCGGCTGCGGCGAGTCTCGTCTTCGGGGTAAAACGTGCGAATGGTGTGTTCATGGGCCCCTACCTAGGATTCGACCGTTCAGAAGACCGAATGACGTTGGAGTGACTGAACTTAGGGTCGTGTTTGATATAGCGTCAAGACGCACGCCGCGATGGGAGTGGGCACTCTTATGCGTCGTGCATCGGCGGCGGGGAGCGGAGGATCGGTGGAATCGGTGGCAGAAGCGGCGCGCGGGCGGAAGCCCGAAGAGGTGAAGTCCGCAGCTCGGGTACTGGAAGTGCTCGAACTGCTCGGCGCGGACGGCGCCCGGCTCTCGCTGGCGGAGATGGCGACGGCGATGGCGGTGCCGAAGAGCAGCCTGCACGCCATCCTGCGCACGATGCAGGCGCGCCGGTGGGTGGATCTCGACCCGTCAGGGACGCGCTACAGCCTCGGTCTCAAGGCGCTGTTGACGGGCACCGCCTACCTGGAGGGCGACGACGTCACCAGCCTGGCGGGGCCGGTGCTCGACGCGCTGGCCGAGGAGACCGGCGAGGCCGTGCACCTGGGCAGGCTCGACGGCACGCACGTCGTCTACCTGGCCAAACGCGAGTCGCGGCACGCGCTGCGGATGTACTCCGCGGTCGGCCGCAGGCTCCCCGCGCACGCCACGGCGCTCGGCAAGGCGGTGCTCTCGCAGTACGACCACGCCGAGGTGCAGCGGCGGCTGGACTGGCCGCTGGAGCGGATGACCCCGACCACGGTGGTCGATCCCGACGCGTTCCTGGCCCAGTTGGCCGAGGCGCGGCTGCGCGGCTGGGCGGCGGACGACGGCGAGAATTCCGTCGACATCCGCTGCGTCGCGGTCGCGCTCGGCGGCGGCCAGGGCGAGGACGCGATCAGTTGCTCGGCGCCCAAGAGCCGGATGGACGACGCGCGGGTCGAGGAGGTCGCGCAGGCGGTCACCGAGGCCGCGCAGTCGCTGAGCACCCTGCTCAAACGGCTGGGCCAGCACTGACCGGCCGCCGCCACCGCGCCGACCGGCCGCGGGCCGGCCGCTGAACCGGCACGGGCCGCCCGCCGGCTCGCCACCGGCCCGCCGCCCGCCTGCCGCCGGGCCTGACGCGCTGTCGGGCCCGGCCTGACGGGCCGTCCGGCCGACCGGGGCGTGCCGACCCCTTGTGTGTCCCGCGTGGCGGGGGTTACGGTCGTTCCGAGTTTGTCAAAGTGATTGACAAACTCGGAATGCCCTCTCTACGTTCGGATACCGGTACGTCATTCCGTTACCTGTACGTGGGAGTTCGTATGGCATTGCCTGATGCCGGCCCCGCACCGCTCGCCCCGGCCCCCTGGGTCGACGAGCGCGGCGCCAAGATCCGCATCACGGCCGTTCGCACCTTTCTGACCGCCCCCCACGGGTGCCCCCATCTCATCGTCCGCGTCGAGACCGGCGAACCGGGCCTCTACGGCCTCGGCTGCGCCAGCGACCCCCAGCGCACGCTGGCCGTCCGCTCGGTGCTCGACGACTACCTCGCCCCGCTGCTCACCGGGCGGGACCCCGACGACATCGAGGACATCCACCGGCTGATCCTCAACAGCGCCTACTGGCGCGGCGGTTCGGTCACCGGCAACGCGCTCGGCGGCATCGACGTCGCCTTGTGGGACCTCAAGGCCAAGCGCCTCGGCGCGCCCCTGCACTCGCTGTTCGGCGGCAAGGTCCGCGCCTTCGCCGAGGCGTACACGCACGTCGACGGCCGCGACGCCGCCGAGATCGCCGACAAGGTCCAGGCCGCGAGGGAACACGGCTACCGGCACGTCCGGATCCAGGCCGCCGTGCCGGGCGCCGACACCTACGGCGCCTCCGGCGGCGGCACCGCGGACGCCGACGCGGTACGCGAGCGGCGCGCGCCCTGGGACAGCGCGGGCTATCTGCGGCACGTGCCGGGCGTTCTCACCCGTGTGCGCGAACTCGTCGGCGACGACGTCGAGTTGCTGCACGACGTGCACGAACGGCTCGACCCCCGGCAGGCCAGGGACTTCCTGCGCAGGGTCGAGGACGCCGGACTGTACTTCGTGGAGGACCTGCTCGCGCCCGAGGACACCCGGCACTTCAAGCGGCTGCACGACGCCTCGCCCGTACCGCTCGCGGTCGGCGAACTCTTCCACGACACCGCCCAGTTCACCGCCCTGCTGGACGGCCCCGACATCGACTTCGCGCGGATCCGCGTCCCCACCCTCGGCGGCCTCACCCCCGCCCGCAAGATCGCGGCCTTCTGCGAACTGCGCGGTGTCCGGCTCGCGCCGCACGGCCCCGCCGACGTCAGCCCGGTCGCCCAGGCCGCCACCTTGGCCATGGACATCTCCAGCCACGCCTTCGGCGTCCAGGAGGCCGCGGTCTTCAGGCCGCCCGTCCACGAGGTGTTCCCCGGCACGGTCACCGCGACCGCGGGCGGCCTCGTACCCCATGACACCCCGGGCCACGGAGTGGACTTCGACGAGGCCGCCGCCCGCCGTCACCCCGTGCCCGAACCCCTGGCCCACGACCGCTGGGCCCTGCTGCGCAACACCGATGGGAGCGTGCAACGCCCGTGACGAATCCGATCAGAGCCGGTGAACCCGGAGCCGGAGCCGACCAGGACGGGGCCGGCCGGGAGCGGTCCGCACGACGGGCGTTGGTGGTACGCGGCGGCTGGGAGGGCCACGCGCCGATCGCGATCACCGACCTCTTCCTGCCCTTCCTCAAGGACGAGGGCTTCACCGTCGAGACCGCGCAGTCCCTCGACGTCTACGCCGACCGGGACTTGATGGCCGCCACCGACCTCGTCGTCCAGTGCTGGACGATGGGCGAGATCAGCGGCGAGCAGACCAGGGGCCTGGCCGAGGCGGTCAGGGCGGGCACCGGCTTCGCGGGCTGGCACGGCGGGATCGTCGACTCCTTCCGCGGCGACGTCGACTACCAGTTCCTGACCGGCGGTCAGTTCCTCATGCACCCGGCGGGATTCCTCGACTACCGGGTCCATGTGCGGCCCGAGCGCGCCGACCACCCGGTGATCGCCGGGATCGGCGACTTCGACGTGCACACCGAGCAGTACTGGCTGGCCACCGACCCCGACATCGACGTGCTCGCCACCACGACCTTCCCGCCGGACGGCGAGCGCGCGCACCCGGTCGTGATGCCCGCGGTGTGGACCAGGAGGCAGGGCGCGGGACGGGTGTTCGTGTCCGCCATCGGGCACAAGGCCGACGACTTCGACGTGCCCGAGGTGCGGGCGCTGACCGAGAGGGGACTGCTGTGGGCGAGCCGTTGAGGATCGGCATGGTCGGCGCGGGCAAGATCAGCGGCCAGTACCTGGACACCATCGCCGGGCTCGAAGGGCTGCGGCTGACCGCCGTCACCGACCTCGACCCCGGCCGGGCCAAGGAGGCCGCCGAGCGCGCGGGCGCCGAAGTGGCGTCGAGCGTCGCGGAGTTGGTGGCGCGCGACGACGTGGACGCCGTCCTGAACCTCACCGTCCCCGCCGTGCACGCCGAAGTGGCGCTGGCCGCGGTCGCCGCGGGCAAGCACGTCTACGGCGAGAAGCCGCTCGCCGCCACCCGCGAGGAGGCCGCCGCCGTGCTCGCCGCCGCGCGCGCCGCGGGCGTCCGGGTCGGCAGCGCGCCCGACACCGTACTCGGCACCGGCACCCAGACCGCCCGCAAGGCCGTGGACGACGGGCTGATCGGCACGCCCGTCGCCGCGACCGCCTTCATGACCACCGCGGGCCACGAAGCCTGGCACCCGGACCCGGAGTTCTACTACCGGCCCGGCGGCGGCCCGCTGCTCGACATGGGCCCGTACTACCTGTCCGCGCTGGTCCACCTGCTGGGCCCGGTCGTCAAGGTCACCGGCGCCGTCGCCACCCCGCGCGCCGAACGCGCCATCGGCAGCGGCCCGCGCGCCGGGGCGCGCTTCCCCGTCGAGGTCGACACCCACGTCACCGGCGTCCTCCAGCACGAGGGCGGCGCCCTCACCACGCTGATCATGAGCTTCGACATCCACGCCGCCCGGCTGCCGCGGATCGAGGTGTACGGCACCGAGGGCTCGCTGTCCGTCCCCGACCCCAACGGCTTCGACGGCCAGGTCGAGTTGTTCACCGACGGTACGTGGCAGCCGCTGCCGGTCTCGGCCGGATACCGCGGCGCGGGGCGCGGCACCGGTCTCGCGGACCTCGCCGCCGCCGTCGCCGCCGGACGCCCGCACCTGGCGTCGGCCGAACTCGCCCAGCACGTACTGGACGTGATGCTGACACTGCTGGACGCCGCGCACGACGGGACGGCGCTGCCGGTCACCAGCGGCTGCGAGCGGCCCGCGCGGGTGGATTCCGTGACACCGTAATTCCACCGAGGGCGGCAGGAAGGGCCACGGCCCTTCCTGCCGCCTTTTGCCGTTCCCGGTGTCAGGCGAATTAACTGACGGCTGACTCCCTTTTCGGTTCCAAATTAGCCTGACAATTTGATAGTTGCAGGTCACGACCTGCGAGAAGAAGGAATTCGCGCGAGGCGTTGACTTGATAACACACATGGTTTTACATGGCGGTTACTGGCTGGACAGGAAGGGCTGCCGATGCATGACCGGATGAAGTCCGGCGAAGAGCGCATAGCCGCATTCCTCGCCGAACGGCTGCGCCCCGCGCTCTACCCGCAGAAGCTGCCCATGGACGTCGGCGCCTGGCACATCGCGGGCGAGCCCGTCCCCGCCGAGGTCGCGCTGCGCGCCGACTACACGCCGTTCGCCGTCGGCGAGGCGTGGGGGCGCCCCTGGGCGACCACCTGGTTCAGCGTCCACGCCACCGTGCCGGAGCGCTGGGCCGGGCGGCGTGTCGAGGCGCTGTTCGACCTCGGCTCGGGACCCGACGACGGGACGGGAGAGGGAACCGGGGCCTGGACCGGGGCCTCCGGCGGCCCGGCCGAGGGCCTGGTGCACGACGCGCACGGCATCCCGCTCCAGGGCCTGCACCCCGGCCTCGGCGCCGTCCTGATCGCCGGCTCCGCCACCGCCGGCTCGTCCGTACGGCTGCTGGTCGAGGCCGCCGCCAACCCGCGGATCGCGGCGGGCAACGGCGCGGGCACCCGGTACGGCGACCCGGCCACCGCGGGCGACACCCTCCTGTACCGGCTGCGCCGCGCCGACCTCGCCGTGCGCGACGAGGACGTCTGGCAGCTCGTCCACGACGTGCAGACCCTCGAAGGGCTGATGCGCGCGCTGCCCGAACAGCAGCCGCGCAGGCACGAGATCCGGCTCGCGCTGGAACGCGCCCTGGACGCCGTCGACCCGCGGGCCGTCGGCCGCACCGCCGGATACGCCCGTACGCTGCTGACCGACGTGCTCGCCCGGCGCGCCCACGAGTCCGCGCACACCGTGACCGCCGTCGGCCACGCGCACCTCGACTCCGCCCGGCTGTGGCCGGTGCGCGAGACGGTCCGCGAACGCGCCCGCGCCTTCAGCACGATGGCCGCGCTCGCCGACGAGTACCCCGAACTGGTCGTCGCCGCCTCCAGCGCGCAGCACTACGCCTGGATGAAGGACCACCAGCCGCATGTCTTCGAGCGGATACGCAAGGCGGTCGCGGACGGCAACTGGGCTCCGGTCGGCGGCATGTGGGTGGAGGCCGACACCGAACTGCCCGGCGGCGAGGCGCTGGTGCGCCAGCTCGTGCACGGACGGCGCTTCTTCCGCGACGAGTTGGGCACCGAGACCGACGGCGTGTGGCTGCCCGGCGCCTCCGGCGCGTCCGCGGCCTTCCCGCAGCTCGCCGCGCTCGCGGGCGCCCGTTGGTTCCTCGGCCGCCGCCCGGAGCCCGGCCGCGGCTCCGCGCTGCCGCACCACACCTTCCGCTGGGAGGGCCTGGACGGCACCAGGCTCTTCGCGCACCTCGCTCCGGTCGGGACCGACGGCGAACGCGGAGCCGAGGACCCGGCGCTGACCGGCGGCGACCTCGTACGGTCCGTGGACGACTTCGCCGACAAGGGTGACGCGACCCGCTCCCTGCTGCCCTTCGGCCGCGGCGACGGCGGCCCCGACCGGTCGATGCTGGAGCGCGCCCGCCGCCTGGCCGACCTCGACGGCGCGCCGCGCGTCACCCTCGGCGCCCCGGCCCGCTTCTTCCGCGACGCCCAGGCCGAGCATCCGGCCGCCCCCGTGTGGCGCGGCGAACTCGACCTCGCGCCGCACCTGGGCACGTACACCAGCCAGGCGCGCACCAAGCGCGGCAACCGGCGCAGCGAGGCGCTGCTGCACGAGGCCGAGCTGTGGTCGGCGACCGCCGCCGTACGGCACGGAATCCCGTACCCCTACGACGAGTTGGAGCGGCTGTGGAAGAAGGTGCTGCTCCAGCAGTGCCACGACATCCTGCCCGGCACGTCGATCGCCTGGGTGCACGAGGAGGCCGAGCAGACCCACCGGGACGTACGGCGCAGGCTGGAACGGCTGATCCGGCGAGCGGTCGGTGACCCGGACGGCGCGACCGTGCTCAACGCGGGGCCGCGGGCCCGCCGCGAGGTCGTCGTCCTCGAACCGGAGGACGGCCCGGCCCCCGGCACGCTCCTGACCGGCACTCTTCCCCTCGACGCCGCACAGCCTGGCACCGCACAGCCCGGCACCGCCCGACCCGGCACCGTACAGCCTCGTGCGGCGCGGCCCGGCACCGTACAGCCGCTGTCCGACGGCCGGTTCGCGGTCCTCGCGCAGGCCCCGGCGCACGGCTCAGGACCCGCGGGCATCGCGCTCGGCGACCTCGCCCCGGTCACCGTGACGGCGGGCGCGGACGGCGGCCACGTCCTGGACAACGGGCTGCTGCGAATACGGGTCGACGCGGCCGGTCTGGTGCGGTCCGCCGCCGACCTCGGCACCGGACGCGAGGCCATCGCGCCCGGCGCGGCGGGCAATCTGCTCCAGCTGCACCGCGACGAGCCCGGCGGCTGGAGCGCGGCGCACTACGCCCCGGCGGCCGGGTCCCGCGATCTGGACCGGGCCGACCGGGTGGAGGTCACCGCCGCGGGACCGCTGCTGGCCCGGCTGCGGATACTGCGCGGCACCGGACGCTCCACCGTCGTACAGGAGCTGACGCTCACCGCGGGCAGCCACGCGCTGACCGTCGACACCGAGGTCGACTGGCGCGAGCAGGACACCGTGCTCAAGGCCGCCTGGCCGCTGGACGTGCACGCGGAACACAGCCGCGCGGAAACGCAGTTCGGCCACGTCGCGCGCCCCACCCACGGGAACACCGACGGGGACGCGGCCCGCCGCGAGTCGGTCGCGCACCGCTGGATCCACGTCGGCGAGCACGGCTGGGGCGTCGCGCTCGCCGGGGACTCGACGTACGGCTACGACGTGACACGGCACACCCGCGAGGACGGCGGCACCACCACCGTCGTGCGCAGCACGCTGCTGCGCGCCCCGCGCAGCCCCGACCCGCACGCCGACCGCGGACTCCAGCGCTTCCGGCACCGGCTGCGGCCCGGCGCCGACGTGGACGACGCCGTCTCCGAGGGCTACGCGCTGCACCTGCCGCTGCGCCCCGGCCCGGACACCGGCGCCGTCACCCGATCCGATTCCCCTCCCGGCAACGCTTCTGACGCGGCGTCACCGCCCCCGCTGGTCGCCGTCGACCACCCCGACGTCGTGGTCGAGACGGTCAAACTCGCCGACGACCGCAGCGGCGACGTCGTGGTCCGGCTGTACGAGTCGCGCGGCGGGCGGGCCCGCACCGTCCTGACCGCGGGCTTCCCCGCGACGGCCGTCCAGGAGACGGATCTGCTGGAGGAACGGCTCGCCGACCACCCGCACGACGACGGACGCACCCCGCTGACGCTCCGCCCGTTCCAGGTCCTCACCCTGCGGCTGATCCGCCCCCGCGAAGGCCAGGAGGGCCGCGTTGCCTGAAACACCCCACTCGCCGCTCCCCGAAGTGCCGTCGCAGGACAGGGCGTTGCCCACCTTCCCCGACGAGCGGCGCCCGCCGGGACCGCCGGACGCGCGGACGCGGGACCTGCTGCGCCAGTGGGCCGCGGGCGACGGTCCGCTGGCCACCCGCGCCCGGGTCGTCCTGCTCGCCGCCGAAGGACTGCGGGACGCCGAGATCTCCCGGCGGCTCGGCGTCTCCCGGCAGACCGTGGGCAGTTGGCGGCACCGCTGGCAGAGCGCGGGGCTGCGCGGCCTCGAACAGCGGCCCCGTACCGGCAGACCCGCCACCGTGGACGAGGCCGAGGTGGTCACCCGGGCACTGCTCGCGCCCGGCGGCAGCGGCGCCAGCCGGGCCATCGCCCGCGAACTGGGCCTGTCCCACGCCACGGTGGCCGCGATCAGACGCCGCTGGCAGCTCACCGCGGACGAGACGACACCCGCCCCGCACGTACCGACCAGACCGCCGCTGCCCGGCACCGACGTGTGGGTGATGGGCCTGTACGCCGACGCGCGCGGCGCCGTCCTGCTCGCCGGCACCCGCGCCGCGACCCCGGCGCCGGGACCCGCGGCCACCGTCATCGGCGAGGACGTCCTGGCCGGACTCGGCCGGGCCCTCGACGGGATGCGCCTGGCCGTGGCCCCGGACCCCGGCGGCCCGCCGCCGCTCGGGCTCACCGGCTACCTCGCGGCGGCGGCCGAACACCACCCGGACATCGCCCTGCACGCGATCACCCTCTGGGAGACCGGCCGGATCTCCGCGCCCCCGCCCGGCACCACGCCGGTGACCTTCCACCAGCTCCCGGCCCGCTCCACCTGGCGCGGCTTCCTGCGCGCCATGATCGCCCTGGACAGCACCAGCCACCCCGAGTCCTCCCGGCGGGTCTACCTCGACCTGGTCGCCGCGCTGGAACGGCAGACCGCGGGCGCGCCGGGCCCGGTCCGCTGGCTGCGCGAGAACGTCGCGGGCCACCTGCGCGCCCCGCACACCCCCGAGGCCGTCGCGCACCCGCCCTCGTTCAGCGGCGTCAACCAGATTGACCTCGGCTCCTTCAACGAGTGCGTGGTGATCGAGACCGTCCGGCTGTCCGGCACCATCACCCGCGGCGAGATCGCCCACCGCACCGGACTCACCCAGCAGTCGGTCTCCCGGATCGCCCGCTCGCTGCTCGACCGCGGCATCCTCGTCGAGGACGCGCAGCGGCGCGCCACCTCGGGCAAGCCCCGCACCCCGGTGCGGCTCAGCGGCACCGCCGCGCACGCGCTCGGCCTGCACATCGACCCCGAGGTGCTGACCGCCGTCGTCATCGACCTCGACGGCGCGATCGTCTGCACCCGCACCCGGCCGGTGAGCGCCGACATCGACCCGGCCGAATTCGTCGCGCAGGTGGTTGAGTTGGGCCGCGAGACGCTGCAAAAGGCGGGCGGCGCGGTCCGCGAGGACGGCTTCCTCGGCATCGGCGTCGCGGTGCCGGGCCCGGTCGACATCGCCTCCGGTACGGTGCTCGGCCCGCCGCTGCTGTCGGCCTGGAACGACCTGCCGCTGCTCTACCTCCTCAAGGACCACTTCCCGTGCCCGGTGATCATCGAGAAGGACTCGCTGGCCGCGGCGGCGGGGGAGCGGTGGATCGGCCGCGACCGCAGGGCCCGCGATTTCGCGTACCTCTACCTCGGTACGGGCGTCGGCTCCGGGCTCTACCTCAACGGCGACCTCTACCGGGGCGTCAGCGCCAACGCCGGTGAGTTCGGGCAGCTCTGCGCCATCGCGCTGGGCCGGGTGGACGCCGACGGGCGGCCCGAACTGCTGCCCGAGTGCAATCCGCCGGTCTCCGTGACCGACTTCGCGGTCCGCCGCGGCCTGCCCGCCGCCGACGCCGCCCGCGGCAGCACCGCCGCCTACCGGGAGGTCGGCCGGGCCGCGGCGGCCGGTGACCCGGCCGCGACGGCCGCGCTGCGCGAGGTGGCGGGCGCCGTCGGACGCGGCGCGCTCGGCCTGGTCGACCTGCTGGACATCGACCTCATCGTGCTCGGCGGCCCGTTCTTCACCGACGACGTCGCCGACTTCTACCTGGACGAGATCGGCCGCGCCGTCAACGAATTCCCCACCGCCCGCAGGCTGCGCCGGGTCGAGGTGGAGCGCTCGGTGCTGAGCGCCGAGGCCGCCGCCGTCGGCGCCGCGTCGACCATCTTCCACGCCACGTTCACCCCCCGGCTGCGCGGGCGCGAGCGGCCCTGACCGCGACCCGAGCCCGGACCGGCTCCGGGCACAGGCCGGTGAGCAGCCCGCTTCCAGCTTTTTGCATCGAGAAGTCAAAAAATGCCGGTCCGATCGCGTTCTTTGTCTTGACGCTGCGTCAAAGATGGCAACACACTGCCCAACTGATGACGCGAGACCCGGACTTCCTTCGGACTTGCACCGAAGTCGGTACCGGCATCTGCTCGATGCTGCTCGATGACGACGGAGGCAGGATGGACGAGCGAAAGCGCCGACGCGCGGGACTGGCCGCGGTCTGCGCCATGGCGTGTGCGATCGGTCTGACGGCGGGCTTCGGCCCGAGCGCGGCCGCGAACACCCCACAGGAGGCGGTCGCCGCCACCCCGGTCTACCTCGACACCCACTACTCCTTCCAGGAGCGGGCCGCCGACCTGGTGTCGAGGATGACCTTGCAGGAGAAGGTCCAGCAGCTCAGCACCAACAGCGGCCCCGCCATCCCCCGGCTGGGCGTCCAGCAGTACACGTACTGGAGCGAGGGCCAGCACGGCGTCAACACCCTCGGGGCCAACCAGAACAACGGCGGGGCGCAGGGCGGCGTCCACGCCACCAGCTTCCCGACCAACTTCGCCTCGTCCATGTCCTGGGACCCGGCGCTGCTCTACCAGGAGAGCACCGCGATCTCCGACGAGGTGCGCGGCTTCGTCGACAAGTCGCTCTTCGGCACCGGCCAGAACAACCTCGGCCCGTCCGCCGACGACTACGGCTCGCTGACCTACTGGGCGCCGACGGTCAACCTCGACCGCGACCCGCGCTGGGGCAGGACCGACGAGGCGTTCGGCGAGGACCCGTACTTCGTCGGGCAGATGGCCGGCCAGTTCGTCGACGGCTACCAGGGCAACAACCCCGACGGCACCTCGAAGACCGGCTATCTGAAAGTCGCCTCCACCGCCAAGCACTACGCGCTCAACAACGTCGAGGACAACCGCACCGGCATCAGCTCCGACGTCAACGACACCGACCTGCGCGACTACTACACCGCGCAGTTCCGCTCGCTGATCGAGGACGCGCACGTGTCCGGGCTCATGACGTCGTACAACGCGATCAACGGCACCCCGTCGGTCTCCGACACCTACACCACCAACCAACTCGCCCAGCGCACCTACGGGTTCAACGGGTACATCACCTCCGACTGCGGCGCGGTCAGCACCAACTGGCGGCAGTTCCCCGGCGGTCACGACTGGGCGCCGCCCGGCTGGACCACCGACCACAAGGACAACCCGACGTGGACCGAGACCGCCACCGGCACGACGATGTCCGGGCAGGCCGGCGGCCAGGCGTACGCGCTGCGGGCCGGTACCGACCTCAACTGCACGGGTGACGAGGCGACCACCGCCAACATCCAGGAGGCCATCGAGGCGGGCGCGCTCAGCGAGGGCGTGGTCGACACCGCCCTGGTGAAGGTCTTCACCATCCGCATGGAGACCGGCGAGTTCGACCCGGCGAGCGCGGTGTCGTACACGAACATCACCAAGGACCAGATCGAGAGCCCGGCCCACCAGGCGCTCGCCACCACGGTCGCCGACAACTCCCTGGTGCTGCTGAAGAACGACAAGCGGGCCTCGGGCGGCGGCAAACTGCTGCCCGCCGACCCCGCCACCACCAAGAAGGTCGTCGTCCTCGGCGACCTCGCCAACACCGCGACGCTCGGCCTGTACTCGGGTGACCCGACCTACCGGACCAGCCCGCTGCGCGGCATCCAGAACGAGATCCACGCGATCGACCCCACGGCGTCCGTGGTCTACGACGCGGCGGGCACCTCGTCCACCGGCACCGGCGCCGCGGTGCTCTCCGACAAGACCAAGGCCGACATCAAGGCCGCCGACCTCGTGGTGCTGTTCGTCGGCACCACCCAGGCCAACGGCGACGAGGGCAACGACCGCGACAACCTGAACATGCCCGGCAACTACCAGTCGCTGATCGACCAGACGTCGGCGCTCGGCACCGACAAGCTCGCCCTGGTCATCCAGTCCGACGGCCCGGTCGACATCCAGAAGGAGGCCGCCGCCGGCTCACCGGTCTCCTCGATCGTCTTCAGCGGCTACAACGGCCAGTCGCAGGGCACCGCGCTCGCCCATGTGCTCTTCGGCGACGTCAACCCGTCCGGGCACCTCAACTTCACCTGGTACAAGGACGATTCACAGCTCCCCGACAAGCAGAACTACGGGCTGACCCCGAGCGCCACCGGCGGCCTCGGCCGTACGTACCAGTACTTCACCGGCGCCCCCACGTACCCCTTCGGCTACGGACTCAGCTACAGCTCCTTCTCCTTCACCTCGGTCAGCGCCAACAAGACGCAGATCACGCCGGACGGCACCGTGAAGATCGGCGTGGACGTCACCAACACCGGCAAGACGGCGGGCGCCACGGTCGCGCAGCTCTACGCGGCGACCCCCTTCACCGTCCCCGGCGTGGAACTGCCCGCCAAGCGGCTGGCGGGCTTCGCCAAGACCAAGGTGCTGGGGCCCGGCAAGAGCCAGCACCTGACCATCACCGTCAAGGCCGCCGACCTGTCCTTCTGGGACGCCAAGAGCTCCCGGCAGACCGTCTACAACGGCACCTACGCGTTCCGGCTCGGCCCGGACTCCGCGCACCCGGCGGGCACCGCGAACGTGAGGATCAGCGGCACTCTGACGCCCAAGGTGCGCTACGTCACCGTGCAGCCCGAGAGCGTCGTCCACGACGCGGGCCAGACCTTCTCGCTCACCGGCAAGAACAAGTGGATCAAGGACGACACCAACCCGGCGAAGGAACAGCGCGACCTGTCCGTCACCGCGGACGACGTCGTGGAGGCCGTCAACAACGACCAGTCCTTCGTCGACCTGTCCACCGCCAAGGTCACGTACCGCAGCAGTGACCCGGCGGTCGCCACCGTCGACAAGAACGGCCTGGTGCACGCCGTGGCCGACGGCGTCGCCACCGTCTCGGCGACCGTGGGCGGCGTCACCGGCTCCACCCCGGTCGTGGTCCGCGGCACCCTCACGCTCAAGGCGCTGCCGATCGCCAAGGCGGGCAGCACCCTGACCGCGACCACCACCTACACCAACGGCGCCGCGTCCGCGGTGCGGAACGTGTCGGTCACGCTCGCCACCCCGGCGGGCTGGACGGCCACGGCCACCAGCCCGGCGACCTTCGACACCGTCGGCGCGGGCCAGAAGGCCACCACCACCTGGCAGGTGACCGTCCCGGCCGGAGCGGACCCCGACAGCTTCACCCTGGACGCCACCGTCATCACCCCCTCCGGGGAGGAGAGCGCCCAGGCCCCCGTCACCGTGCCGTACGCGTCACTGACCGCCGCCTACAACAACTCCGGCATCAGCGACGACGCCCACACCACGACCGGCAGCCTGGACGGCGAGGGCGCCAGCTTCTCGCTCCAGGCGCTGGCCGCCCTGGGCTGGCACGCGGGCCAGAACACCGACCACGACGGGGTGTCCTTCCCCTGGCCCGCCACCGCGGGCACCGGGGACCCCGACAACGCCGTGGCGGGCGGCCAGGCCGTCGAGATCACCGGCACCGGAACCAAGCTGGGCTTTGTCGGCACCAGCGCCTTCGGCGCCACCTCCGGCACCGGCACCATCGTCTACACCGACGGGACCACGCAGACCTACGCGCTGGCCCTGTCCGACTGGTGGGCCGGATCACCGTCGCAGGGCAGCGACTTCGCCGCCAGCACGCCCTACCTCAACAACGGCGGCGGACAGCAGCAGCAGACCGTGCACATCTCCGCGGCCACCGTGGACCTGCTGCCCGGAAAGACCGTCCAGGCGATCACCCTGCCCAACGTGAGCAAGACGCAGGTCGACCACCAGGTCGCCATGCACCTGTTCTCGATCGCGATCGGCGGCTGACACGCAGCGGCGCGCCGTCCCCCCGCTGCGGGGGGACGGCGCGCCGAGCGCCGCCCGGCAGGCCAGCCTGTCAGGACCGGGCCCGCCGGGAGGAGCCGCAGGACGTCAGCGACGATCCCAGACGTTCATGAGGACGAGCTGAACGCCGAGTCGAAGGAGGCCGCGGGCGGCTCGATCGCGGCCAGCGCCCGTACGTGCGCGAGCGCGGCGGGCGCGCCCGTCATCCGGTCCATCCCCGCGTCCTCCCACTCCACCGAGATCGGCCCCTCGTACCCGATGCTGTTGAGCATCCGGAAGACCGGCTCCCACGGCACGTCGCCGTGCCCGGTCGACACGAAGTCCCAGCCACGCCGCGGGTCGCCCCACGGCAGATGCGAACCGAGCCGCCCGTTGCGGCCGTTGAACTGCTTGACCGACTCCTTGCAGTCCACGTGGTAGATACGGTCGCGGAAGTCGTACAGGAAGCCGACCGGGTCCAGGTCCTGCCACACGAAGTGGCTGGGGTCGAAGTTGAGCCCGAAGGCCGGGCGGTGGCCGATCGCCTCCAGGGTCCTCACCGTCGTCCAGTAGTCGTACGCGATCTCGCCCGGGTGCACCTCGTGCGCGTACCGGACCCCGACCTCGTCGAAGACGTCCAGGATCGGATTCCAGCGGTCGGCGAAGTCCGCGAATCCGCGGTCGACCATCTCCTCCGGCACCGGCGGGAACATCGCCACCGTGTGCCAGATCGACGAACCGGTGAAGCCGACCACGGTGTCCACGCCGAAGGCCGCGGCGGCCCGCGCGGTGTTCTTGATCTCCTCCGCCGCCCGCTCCCGCACCCCCTCGGGCGAGCCGTCGCCCCAGATACGGGCGGGCAGGATGCCGCGGTGCCGCTCGTCGATCGGATGGTCGCAGACCGCCTGGCTGGTCAGATGGCAGGAGATGGTCCAGCTCTTGAGCCCGTGCTTGTCCAGGGTGTCGCGCAGCCGCGGCAGATACGCGTCGTCGCTGAGCGCCGCCTCCACGTCGAAGTGGTCACCCCAGCAGGCGATCTCCAGGCCGTCGTACCCCCACCGCGAGGCGAGCGCGCACACCTCGGTGAAGGGCAGGTCGGCGAACTGGCCGGTGAAGAGCGTGACGGGTCGGGCCATGTGCGTCCTCCAGGGATCGGGGCTTCAGGACTGAGGGGCGGGCACCGGGATGTGCACGCCGAGGGCCGCCGCACTGGTCTCCACGGCCGCCAGCACCCGCTGCACCTGGAGCCCGTCGGCGAACGACGGCCGCGGATCCGTACCGCCCGCCACCGCCTCGGCGAAATCGCGCACCTGGTGCGTGAAGGAGTGCTCGTAGCCGATCAGATGGCCTGGCGGCCACCACGCGTCAAGGTAGGGGTGGGTGGGCTCGGTGACCAGGACGCGGCGGAAACCGGCGGTGTCCGGGTCCTCGGAACGGTCGTGGAAGGCCAGCTCGTTCATCGACTCGGCGTCGAAGGCGAGCGTGCCGCGCGAGCCGCTGACCTCGATCCGCATGGCGTTCTTGTGCCCGGTGGCGAAACGGGTCGCCTCGAACACGCCGATCGCGCCGCCGTCGAACCGCGCGGTGAACAGCGCCGCGTCGTCCACCGTGACCCGGCCGCGCTCGGAACCGCCCTTGCCCGACAGGCCGCTCGCCGACTCCGGCAGCGGCCGTTCGGTCACGAAGGTCTCCAGCAGCGCGCCGACCGAGCTGATCCGCTGACCCGTCAGATACTGCGCCGCGTCGATGCTGTGCGCGCCGAGATCGCCCAACGCCCCTGACCCGGCGCGGTCCTTGCGCAGCCGCCAGGCCAGCGGGAACTCCGGGTCGACCAGCCAGTCCTGGAGGTACTGCGCCCGCACCTGGTGGATCGTGCCCAGCCTGCCCTCCTCGATCAGCCGCCGCGCCAGCACCAGCGCGGGCACCCGGCGGTAGTTGAAGGCCACCATCGAACGCACCCCGGCCTGCCGGGCCTTGTGCGCCGCGTCGACCATCGCCTCGGCCTCCGCCACCGAATTGGCCAGCGGCTTCTCGCACATCACGTGCTTGCCCGCCGCGAGCGCCGCCTCCGCGATCCGCGCGTGGCTGTCGCCCGGCGTGCAGATGTCCACCACGTCGATGTCCGGCCGCGCCACCAGCGCCCGCCAGTCGGTCTCGTACGACCCCCAGCCGTACCGCTCGGCGGCCGACGCCGCCCGCTGGGCCGACCGGCCGCAGACGGCGGTGAGTTCGAGCCGTACCGGCAGGTCGAAGAAGCGGCCCGCGGTGCGCCAGGCGTGGGAGTGCGCCGCGCCCATGAAGGCATGGCCGACCATGCCGATCCGCAGCGCGGGGACCGGGGGTGGTGTCGTCGTCACGTACGTCCTCCTGGCGGAATGCCGCTCCTGGTACGGGCCGTGAATCGTTATTCATCCGGCATCGACTGAAACTCACGGCACCGGATAGAACAGTTCGGCAGTTTCTGCCTGAACTTCGGCATAAGTCAAGGCTCTTGACGTCGGTGACGGCAACAGGGCACCGTGCGGTTGCCGAGACGTCACACATCCGGGGGGCAGTGATCGACACTCCAGTCAATCTCCGCGAGGTCGGCAGGCTCCGGGTCCTCGAGGCCCTGCACACCACCGCACGCAGCAGCAGGCCCGAACTCGTGCGCGTCACCGGCCTGTCCAGGGCCACCGTCTCCTCGCTGATCGCCGACCTCATCACCGTCGGCCTGGTCACCGAGGACGAGGGCCCCGAGGAGCCGGAGCCCCGCCGCACCGGACGGCCCGCCCAGTCCCTCTCGCTGGTCCCCAGCTCGGGCTACGCCATCGGCGCGGACATCGGCCACCAGCACGTACGCGTCATCCTCTGCGACCTGTTCGGCGCCGTCCTGTGGGAGCACTGGGTCGCCAAGGACGTGGACCGCGCCCCGCAGGAGACCCTCGACCTGGTCGCCGTCCTCGTCGGCCGCGCTCTCCAGGAGACCGGCGTCGCCCGCGAGCGCGTCCTCGGCATCGGCGCCGGAATCGCCTCCCCGGTCGAGAAGGGCAGCGGCGCCCTCGGCGCCGAGGGCATCATGCCCGGCTGGGTCGGCCTGCGCCTCACCGACGAACTGCGCCACCGCACCTCGCTGCCGGTCCGCGTCACCAACGACGCCAACGCCGGCGCCCTCGCCGAGCGCATGTACGGCGCCGGACGGCAGGCGGGCGACATGGTCTACGTCCGGCTCTCCGCCGGTATCGGCGCGGGCATCGTCAGCGACGGCCGCCTCCTGCTCGGCTCACGGGGCCTCGCCGGGGAGATCGGCCATCTCCCGCTCATCACCGACGGCCTCATCTGCCGCTGCGGCAACCGCGGTTGCCTGGAGACCGTCGCCAGTCCGGTCGCCATCGCCCGCCTGCTGTCCGACAGTTGGGGCGAGACCGTCGCACCCCGCGACCTCCCCGCCCTCATCCGGGACCGCAACACCGGCGCCCTGCGCGCCGTCCGCGACGCGGGAGACGCCGTCGGCCGCGCGCTCGCCACGCTCGTCACCCTCCTCAACCCGCGCCTGATCGTGGTCGGCGGCGACCTCGCCGCCGCGGGCGCCGACATCCTCGAACCCATGCGGGCCGGTGTCCGCCGCCACACCCTTCCCTCCGCCGCGGAGGGCCTGGAGATCGTCACCGGCGGCCTCGGGGACGGCGCCGAGGTCCGCGGGGCGGCCGGTCTCGTCCTCGCCGACGCCGCCTCACTGCTCGCCGGAGCGGCCTGACCGGAAAGCGGCCTGCCCCGGAGCTGTCTCACCCGGAAAGCGGCCTGACCCGGAAAGCGGCCTGATCCGTACCGGCCTGACCCGCGTCAGGCCGCTCAGTCCGTGGTCTGGACGATCTGCCCGTCGCGCAGTTCCAGGACGCGGTCGGCCAGCGCGAGGAGCTGCGTGTCGTGGGTGGCGACGAGGGCGGTGACGGACTCGCTGCGGACGACCGCGCGCAGCAACTCCATGACGGCCAGGCCCGTGTCGGCGTCGAGCTGCCCGGTGGGCTCGTCCGCGATGAGCAGGACGGGGCGGTTGGCGAGGGCGCGGGCGATGGCCACGCGTTGCTGCTGGCCGCCGGAGAGTTCGCCGGGGCGCTGGGCGGCGTGGTCGGCGAGGCCGACGAGGGCCAGGAGGAGTTCGACGCGCTCCTCGCGCTCACGCGGCGGGGTCTTGCGCAGCCGCATGGGGACCCCCACGTTCTCGGCGGCGCTGAGGATGGGGAGCAGCCCGAAGGACTGGAAGACGAAGCCGATACGGTCCCGGCGCAGGGCGAGCAGTTCGTCGTCGCCGAGCGAGGCCAGATCGGTGCCGTCGAGCATGATCCGGCCGCCGTCGGGGCTGTCGAGACCGCCCACGAGGTTGAGGATGGTGGTCTTGCCCGAGCCCGAACGGCCCTTGAGCGCGACGAGTTCGCCGCGCGGGACGGAGAACGAGACACCGCGCAGGGCGTGCACGGCGGTGTCGCCGCTGCCGTAGGTGCGGCGCAGATCCTCGACGACGACCATGTCCCCGGACGGCGGACCGTCCGCGACCGCCGTCGCCGCACGTCCCGTGGACCCCT
Source organism: Streptomyces sp. NPDC003300 (assembly GCF_040610915.1). Classification (NCBI taxonomy): domain Bacteria; kingdom Bacillati; phylum Actinomycetota; class Actinomycetes; order Kitasatosporales; family Streptomycetaceae; genus Streptomyces; species Streptomyces sp. NPDC003300. The sequence goes on from NZ_JBEXNE010000008.1 coordinate 178,896, forward strand.
CGCTCATGCGTCCTCCCCGTCCTGGCCGCATCCCCTGCCGGCCCCCGCCCGCGGCGCGCCGGCCACCGTACGGCCGTCGCGTATCCGTACGGTACGCGCAAACGCCGTGGACGGTACGCGCAAACGCCGTGGCCCGGACCCGTGGGAACGGATCCGGGCCACGAGGGGCCACGAAGGCCGCGAACGGCGCGTACGCGGAGCGACGCCTCAGTGCAGCTCGGTGATCTCCGGGCCGCGGCGCAGCGGGTCGATGCCGTCGCCGAACTTCGACGGCTCGCCCTGCTCGGTCGGCGCGGCGCCGTCCGGCACCATCTGCGCGTCGTTCGGCAGCTTCAGCACGATCGGGTCGCGCGGCGCCATCGGGGTGTCGCCGCGCAGCACCACGGTGTCGCGGAAGACGGACTCCAGCACACCGGCGGCGGCGGGCTGCACCGCGCCCTGGCCGGAGATCACCCCGCGCAGGAACCAGCGCGGGCCGTCGCAGCCGATGAACCGCACGAGCTGCACGCCATTGGTGCCGTCGGGGAGCTGGACGGGCACCTGGGCCCGCAGCTCCCAGCCGAGCGGGCCCTCCAGCTCGTCGACGATGCCGCCCTGCTGGGTGATACCGGCGGCGATCTCCTCGCGGACCTCGCCCCAGATGCCCTCGGACTTGGGGGCGGCGAACGCCTGGAGCTGCACGGCGCTGTCCCGCAGCACCACGGTCGCGGCGACGATGGACTCGCCCGCGACCTCGACCCGCAGCTCCATGCCCTCGACTCCGGGCACGAACAGTCCGCCGAGGTCGACGCGGCCCTCGCCGGGCTCACTGACCTCGCTCAGGTCCCACGGGCCGTCGGGCCTCGGGGCGGGCGGAAGGTTGTACCGGAGGGACTCACCGGAGTCGTCCGACTCCTCGGCGTCCTCGACCTGCTCGTCAGGGCCTGCGGCCTCGTCGAGCTCGTCGAGGTCGTCTTCGCGCTCCTTGCGACGACGGAACACGGTCACTGTCCTTCCCGGTCTGCAACGACCGATGCGAATCCGACTCTGGACGTGTCGGCCGACGGCGTCTCCACCGCGGCATGACCCCCCGTGGAGCCGAAGCCCCCCGCGGCCCTGGCAGAGCCGGGCAGCTCCGCCACCTCATGGAAACGGACCCGCTCGACCTGCTGGACGACCAGTTGGGCGATCCGGTCACCCTTTTCGAACCGCACGGTCTCGCGCGGATCGAGGTTGACGACGATCACCTTGATCTCTCCACGGTACCCGGCATCCACCGTTCCCGGGGCATTCACCAGGGCCACACCGCAGCGCGCTGCCAGCCCCGAGCGGGGATGCACGAAGGCCGCGTACCCGTCGGGCAGGGCGATCGACACCCCGGTGGGCAGGACCGCGCGCTCACCGGGCGCGAGGTCCGCCGCCAGCGTGGTCGTCAGGTCCGCGCCCGCGTCACCGGGATGCCCGTAGGACGGTACGGGCACGGACTCGTCGAGCCGGTGCAGCAGTACGTCCACCGGCTGTCGCTCTGTGCTCACGGGTTCACCTCGCTGACGAGGCGCAGCGGCTCACGGCTCATGGGTTCACCTCGAAGGCGCGGGCGACCTTCACCTGGTCGGGGTCCGACATCGCCGCGCGGATCTCCTCCGCGCGGCCGTTCTGCGTGAAGTGGTCGAGCTTGACCTCGACGAACAGCGCCTCCGCGCGGACCGCGACCGGCCCGTCGTGGCCGCCGATCCGGCCCTCGGCCGAGCTGTAGATCTTGCGTCCGGCGACCGCGGTGCAGCGCGCCGACAGGTACAGCGTGGCGCCGACCGGGACCGGGAGCAGGAAGTCCGACTCCAGCCGTCCGGTGACGGCGATGGCGCGCAGCATCCAGTTGACCGAGCCCAGCGTCTCGTCCAGCGCGGTGGCCAGGACCCCGCCGTGGGCGAGGCCCGGCGCGCCCTGGTGGGCGGGCTTGACGGTGAACTCGGCGGTGACGCTGACGCCCTCGCCCGCCCGCGCCGCCAGGTGCAGCCCGTGCGGCAGCCCCTCGCCGCAGCCGAAGCACTGGTCGTAGTGCGCCCCGAGCAGCTCGCCCGGCGCCGGGGCGTCCGGGTGCCGCGTGGGCGCGGTGGCGTCGGGCGGCGGCGTCAACGACGACCGTCCGGCGCTTCTGGGTGTGTTCGCTCCACTCACGCCCGAGACCCTACCCTTCCGCGGGATCCTTTCCCTGCCGGTGTCCGTTGGTCCCGGGGGAGCCGCCCGGCGGCCGGCGGAAACCGCCCCCTGTACCACCCTCGTACCGCCCCCGCAGTCCCCCCGTTGTCATCTGGTAGCACCGGAGCGCGCGCATGTCCCCAGGAGTAGGCCAGTCCGTCGTCGTCACCGGAGCCGGACGCGGCATCGGCCGTGCCATCACGCTGGAGCTGGCGCACTGCGGCTTCGACGTGATCGGCACGGTCCGCAACGACCGGGACGCGCGGGCCCTGCGCGCGGCGGTCGACCGTACGGGCGCGGCGGTGCGCACCGCGGTGCTCGACGTGGCCGACGCGACGTCCTGCGTCCGGGCGTTCACCGAGATCGCCACGATGACCGACGGCGGGCCGTGGGCGGTGGTCAACAACGCGGGGTTCGCGCAGCCGGGCGCGGTGGAGGACGTGGACGACGAGCAGGTACGGCGCCAGCTGGAGACCAATCTGGTGGCGCCCGCGCGGATCGCCCGCCTGGTGCTGCCCGCGATGCGGGACCGGCGGGCGGGCCGGATCGTCAACGTGTCGTCGATCGCCGGGCGGGTGTCGCTGCCGATGCTCGGCTGGTACTGCGCGAGCAAGCGCGGCCTGGAGTCGGTGACGGACGCGCTGCGGATGGAGACCGCGCCGTTCGGCGTGCAGGTCTCGCTGATCGAGCCGGGCTCCTACGGCACCGGCATCTGGGAGACCGGTGCCGGGCTGCTGCCCGACGAGCGGGCGTCGGCGTACCAGGAGCAGTACGCGGCGGCCGGGGACGTGCTGCGCGGCAGCCGCGACCTGCCGGGGCCGCGCCCGGTGGCGCTCGCGGTGCGCAAGGCGCTGACCGCCCGGCACCCGCTGCCGCGCTATCTGGTGGGCGGCGGCGCCCGCTCGACCGCGGTGCTGGACGCGGTGGCGCCGACGGCGGCCTCCGACTGGGCGAAGCAGCTCGCCACCGGGCTGCGGCAGGCACCGCCCAGGGTCACCCGTGCGCTGGCGCGCCTTCGCGGCAGATAGCACAGGACCGCATGGCAGTCTGGTGCCATGCAGCCTTACGACGAACGTCTCACCGTGCCGCGCTCCTGGTGGTTCCTGGCCGCCGGGGTGGGTGTGGCGATGGCGCTGATCCTCTTCCCGTTCGGCCCGCTGCCGATGCTGGCCGGGCTCGCGGCCGGCGCGGCCGTCGCCATGATGGCGGTCAGCTCGTACGGGTCCGCGCGGATCCGCGTGGTGGCGGGTTCGCTGGTGGCGGGCAAGGCCCGGATCCCGCTGGCGGCACTGGGCGAGGCGACCGTGCTCGACGCGGCGGAGACGGTGGCCTGGCGCTCCCACAAGGCCGACCCGCGGGCGTACATGCTGCTGCGCTCGTACGTGCCGACGGCGCTGAAGGTCGACGTGACCGATCCGGACGACCCGACGCCGTACGTCTATCTGTCGACGCGTTCGCCGAAGCGGCTCGCGGAGGCGCTGAAAGCCGTGAAGGCGCCCCAGTAGGACCGGCCGGGCCGCACGGTGCCGGGCGGCCCCCGCGGGGGCGCCCGCGGCCGGTCAGGGCTCGATGGCGGGCGGCTGCCACAGCGTGCCGGTCAGGGCCGCGTCGGCCGGTGCGCCGACGGCGGGCAGCTCGGGCCACGGGAGCTGCGCGGCACGCAGGTCGTGGCGGATCCGCTGGGCGAGCTTGCGGGTGTCGCGGCGGTTCATCACCGCGCCGACGGCCGCGCCGATCATGAACGGCGTCAGCGTCGGCATATTGCGCAGAGTGCGGCGCAGCAGCCGCTGGCGCATCTCCTTCTTCATGCTGCTGCCCAGGGCCACGTTGACCGTGGAGAGTTTCAGCACATCGATACCGCGCTGTTCGGTCCAGGACCACAGATACGCGGTCGCGCGCTCCCGGGAGTTGCCCGGGACACGCAGTCCGTAGACCTCGTGCAGTTCCGCGATGAGTTTGAACTCGACCGCGGCGACGCCGAGCGTCTCGGCGGTCAGTTCGGCCGGCATCGCCGGCGGGGTGGGCAGCATCGCGGCGGCGCCCACACCGGCGCCGACGGTCATGGTGCCCTTCACCGCGGTGGCGATCAGCCGGTCCGCGATGTCCTCGGGGCCGAGACCGGGAAACTGCCCCCGCAGCGTCGCCAGGTCACGCACCGGGATGCGCGGGGCGACCTCGATCAGCCGCTCGGCGACCGAGCCCATGCCCGCCATCGCCTTCCTGCCGCCGTAGCGCGCCCCGCTGCGTATTCCGCGCGCCCCGCGCGCGGTCGTGGCCGCGAGCGAGGCCCTGCGGCCCCGCTCGTCGCCTTCTCGGCCTTCCACCCGGCCTTCCGTCGGACCCTCCACCGGGCCTTGTGCCCGGTCCCGGTCCTGGTCCTGCGCCCGGCCGGCGTCGTCCGCCCGGCCGTCCCGCCGTGAGCCCGTCACCGCGCCCGCGGATCAGGCCGCGCAGTCGCGGCAGATCGGGTTGCCGTTCTTCTCCGCCGCGAGCTGGCTCCTGTGGTGGACCAGGAAGCAGCTCATGCAGGTGAACTCGTCGGCCTGCCTGGGCAGTACGCGAACCGACAGTTCCTCATTGGAGAGGTCGGCGCCCGGCAGCTCCAGGGACTCCGCCTGGTCGAACTCGTCGACGTCCACCGCGGAGGTGGACTTCTCGTTCCGCCGGGCCTTCAGTTCCTCGATGCTGTCCTCGTTGACGTCATCGTCGGTCTTGCGTGGGGTGTCGTAATCCGTAGCCATTTTTCGCTCTCCCCCTGTGGGTGTCTGCGGTGTCTCCAGCGCACGTAACGCGCGGGAGGCCGGACTTGTGCCCGACCCGAGGCGGAGATTTTGCCTCACATCAAGGCCTGTTACTCAATCGACACCCAAGGTCGCCCCCGAAGGGGTGATCGCACGGGTGGCCGATCGTCACTCGCGACAGTCTGAAAGTCGTATGTCGCGGGTGCCATCACGTGTACTTCCCGTGATCATGACCTGGGGAAACATGGATTTTCCGGTCTTTTTCCCCAATGTCTTGATCACTGTGTGTAGGTGTCCCTCCGATAGCATGTGCTGTCGATCACAACGGTTCCCGGCGGGGAACAGACCGCGAAATTTCTCGCATAGCGAACACTCGTCGGTGCTGTCGTCGCCGGTGGCCGTCCTGGGCGTGACGCGGTTCACAACGGGATCGCGACCCGCATGACCAGGCCGCCTCCCTCGCGCGGCTCGGCCACGATGACGCCTCCGTGCGCCCGTGCCACCGACCGCGCGATGGACAGTCCCAGTCCCACCCCCTTGTCACTTCCCGTCCGCTCGGTACGCAGACGCCGGAACGGCTCGAAAAGGTTGTCGATCTCGTACGCCGGAACGACCGGTCCGGTGTTCGCGACCACGAGCAGCCCCTGACCGCCCTCCACGGCCGTGGAGACGTCGACCCAGCCGTTCTCCGCCACGTTGTACCGCACCGCGTTCTGTACCAGGTTCAGGGCGATCCTTTCCAGCAGCACGCCGTTTCCCTGGACGACCGCGCCGTCGAGCCGGGAGCGCAGCTCCACGCCCTTGCCCTGCGCCTCGGCGCGGGTCTGGTCGAGCGCCCGGGAGGCGGCCTCCGCCAGGTCCACCGGCTTGCGGTCCACGATCTCGTTGTCACTGCGGGCGAGCAGCAGCAGGCCCTCGACCAGCTGCTCACTGCGCTCGTTGGTGGACAGCAGGGTCTTGCCGAGCTGCAACAGGTCGGCCGAGGCGTCCGGATCGGAGAGCTGGACCTCCAGCAGCGTCCGGTTGATCGCCAGCGGTGTGCGCAGCTCGTGCGAGGCGTTGGCCACGAAGCGGCGCTGGGCGTCGAAGGATCTCTCCAGCCGGTCGAGCATCTCGTCGAAGGTGTCGGCCAGCTCCTTCAGCTCGTCGTCCGGGCCGTCCAGCTCGATCCGGCGCTTGAGGTCGGAGCCGACCACGACCCGCGCGGTCCTGGTGATCCGCCCGAGCGGCGCGAGCACCCGCCCGGCCATCACGTAGCCGAAGACCAGCGCGACCACGGCCAGGCCGATCAGCGCCAGCAGCGAGCGCTTGAGCAGCACATTGAGCGCCGCCTCGCGCTGGACGGCCATGCACTGCGCCAGGGCGGAGTTGAAGCGCCCCGAATCCGTCTCGTTGATCAGGCTCGGGCAGGTGTTGCTGACGATGTTGACCCGGCCGCTGTTGACGGTGAACAGCGGCTCGCTGCCCTGGTGCAGGGCCTGGGCCGCCAGCAGGTAGATGATCCACAGCAGCAGCACACCGGCGATCAGGAACATGCCGCCGTACAGCACGGTCAGCCGTATCCGGATGGTCGGGCGCAGCCAGGGCAGCGGGCTCTCGCCCGGCAGCGGGTCCCAGGGGGGCCTGGGCGGGGTCGGCGGGGCCGAGGGCGGTGCGGGCGCGGGGGAGCCGGCGGAGGGGGACGCCACGCGGATCAGATCCGGTAACCGGAACCGGGGACCGTCACGATCACCGGAGGCTCACCGAGTTTGCGGCGCAGTGTCATGACGGTCACCCGCACCACATTGGTGAACGGGTCGGTGTTCTCGTCCCACGCCTTCTCCAGCAACTGCTCGGCGGAGACCACCGAGCCCTCGCTGCGCATCAGCACTTCGAGGACCGCGAACTCCTTGGGCGCCAGATGCACCTCCGCGCCGTCCCTGAAGACCTCGCGGCGGTTGGGGTCGAGCTTGATGCCGGAGCGCTCCAGGACCGGCGGCAGGGCCGCGGTCGTACGACGGCCCAGCGCGCGGACCCGCGCGGTCAGCTCGGTGAAGGCGAAGGGCTTGGGCAGATAGTCGTCCGCGCCCAGTTCAAGACCCTCCACCCGGTCGCTGACGTCACCGGCGGCGGTGAGCATCAGCACCCGGGTGGGCAGGCCGAGATCGACGATCTCGCGGCACACCTGGTCGCCGTGGACGACCGGGAGGTCGCGGTCGAGGACGACCACGTCGTAGTCGTTGACCCCGATCCGCTCCAGGGCGGCGCCGCCGTCGTAGACCACGTCGACGGCCATCGCCTCGCGGCGCAGCCCGGTGGCAACCGCATCGGCGAGCAGTTGCTCGTCCTCGACGACCAGTACGCGCAAGGCGCTGTTCCTTCCAGAGCGGGGGGACATGAGCGGTCCTGCGGCGGCGCGGAGCCGCGGCCGGAACGGCATGAGCTGTGCGAATGCTCCACCATCCTGCACCTGAGGACCGTAAATCGGCGGTAAGGGACCGACGACGGAATATTCCTCCGGCCGACGGAGGTTTCCGCTCCGAAGCGGGTGGGCAAGACGACTGCACACCCACCCACCACGCCTCGCCACGCGTTTCCCTCGCGTGGTACCTGGCTTGACACACCCCGTGTCAACGACGACGACGAGGGGGCGCCTAATGGACGCGTTCACCACCGGAATCCTCCAGCGCATACACAGCACGGAGACCGATTTGCGCCGGGCCCGGGAGACAGGCGACGACTTCCTCGCCGACGTCGAGCAGGCGGAACTGGAAGACCTCCGCCGACTCGCGTCGGAGAACGGCGTGGACGTACGGCCGAAGGTCGCCTGATCCACACCGGCTGACCCCGAGCCGCACGCCCCGGACACCTCACAGGTGCCGGGGCGTTCGCATGTCTACGCGCGAATATCAGCCGCTCATCGGACGGTCGGCGTGACACGCGCTGGGAGCGCTGCGAGCCCCGCGGGGTCCTACGAACGCGGCGAGCGCCACGATCCGGCCCGCCGCCCCCGCCGCCCCCGCCGCCCCCGCCGCCGTGCCGACGCTCTAGTCGTGCCAGGCGCCCAAGCCGTCCAGCAGCTCCTGGAGCGGTTCGAAGAGGCCGCCGGGGGCCGCGACCGTCAGCTCGCCCGAGGCGGCCTCTCCCGGCCGTCCACCGGTCAGCGCGCCCGCCTCGCGGGCGAAGAGCGCCCCGGCCGCGAAGTCCCAGGGGTTCAGGCCGCGCTCGAAGTACGCGTCCAGCCGCCCGCAGCCCACGTCCGCGAGGTCGATGGCGGCCGAGCCGCCGCGCCGGATGTCCCGGACCCGCGGCAGCAGGGCGCTCACCACCGTCGCCTGCGCCGCCCGGCGCTCGGACAGGTAGCCGAAGCCGGTGCCGACCAGCGCGTGCGAGAAGGCCGGGGCCGGACGGCAGCGGGCCCGCTCGCCGTTGACGAACGCGCCGCCGCCGCGTACCGCCTGGTACGTCTCGCCGCGCATCGGGGCGGCCACCACACCGGCCACCGCCTCGCCGTCCACCTCCGCGGCGATGCTCACCGCCCAGGACGGCAGGCCGTAGAGGTAGTTCACCGTGCCGTCGAGCGGGTCGATCACCCAGCGCACCCCGCTGGTGCCCTCGCTGCTCGCGCCCTCCTCGCCGAGGACGCCGTCGTCGGGGCGCAGACCGCTGATGTAGGACGTGATCAGCTTCTCGGCCGCGATGTCCATCTCGGTGACGACGTCGATCGGGCTGGACTTGGTGGCGGCCACGCCCAGGTCGGCGGGGCGGCCGTCGCGCAGCAGCTCACCGGCCCTGCGCGCGGCTTCCAGGGCGATCTCCAGCAGCGCGGCGGGCTCGGTCGACGACGCGTCGGGGGTGGGGCTCAACGGGGGGCTCCTTAGTCGGTTCCGGTCACAGCCGGTCTCCGGGCGGGGTCGGTACCTGTCGGTCGTGTCCCGCCGCCCGGCTCCGGTCGGTACCGGTCAGTCGGTTCCGGCGGCGGCGGGCAGCGGGGTCCTGGCCGGGCAGCAGCCCGCGGGACAGATGTCGTGGCTGGGACCGAGCGCGCCCAGCGCGCAGCGCGCCGGGGCCGCTCCCCGCTCGGTCGCGGCCCGCTCCAGCACCAGGTCGCGCACCGCGGCGGCGAAGCGCGGGTCGGCGCCGACGGTCGCGGCGCGGCTGACCGGCAGCCCCAGCTCCGCGGCCTTCGCGACGGCCTCGGTGTCCAGGTCGTACTTCACCTCCATGTGGTCGGAGACGAAGCCGATCGGCACCATGACGACCGCGGGCGCGCCCTGCGCGTGCGCCTGCTCGAGGTGGTCGCAGATGTCCGGCTCCAGCCACGGGATCTGCGGGGAGCCGCTGCGCGACTGGTAGACGAGCTGCCACGGCCGGTCGACGCCGGTCGCGGCGCGTACCGCATCGGCGATCACCCGGGCGGTGTCCAGGTGCTGCGCGACGTACGCGCCGCCGTCGCCGTGGCCCTCGACGGGTCCCGAGGTGTCGGCGGCCGAGGTGGGGATCGAGTGCGTGGTGAAGGCGAGCCGGGCGCCGTCGCGTACGTCAGCGGGCAGCGCGTCCAGCGCGGCCAGCGTCGCCTCGGTCATCGGCTCGACGAAGCCGGGGTGGTTGAAGTAGTGCCGCAGCTTGTCCACCCGCGGCACCGGGTGGCCCTCTTGGGCCAGCACGGCCAGCGAGGCGGCCAGATTCTCGCGGTACTGCCGGCAGCCGGAGTACGAGGCGTAGGCGCTGGTGGCCAGCACCAGGACCCGGCGGTGGCCCGCCCGCGCGATCTCCCGCAGGGCGTCGGTCAGATACGGCGCCCAGTTGCGGTTGCCCCAGTAGACCGGCAGGTCGAGGCCGTGCCCGGCGAAGTCCTTGCGGAGCGCGTCGAGCAGTTCGCGGTTCTGCGCGTTGATCGGGCTGACGCCGTCGAAGAGGAAGTAGTGCCGCCCGACCTCCTTCAGCCGCTCTTTGGGGATGCCCCGGCCGTGGGTGACGTTCTCCAGGAAGGGCACGACGTCGTCGGGTCCCTCGGGGCCGCCGAAGGAGAGCAGCAGCAGGGCGTCGTACGGCCCGGCGTCGTGGGGGTCGCGCTGAGGCGGCTGATCGGACATGTCATCGATCCTGCCACCCCGCGACGATCCCGCCGCGCTCCGCCTCCCCGGACGAGCTCACACGGTCGCGCGGTGGCCGCCGCGGGCGCCCTCCGCGCGGTGGAATCCGCGCGGTGGAATCCGGGGCGCCGCGCGGCACAATTCGGTTGCGCGGACTCGTAAGCTGTACGCGCCAGCTACGTTCCTTACCGAGAATTCGGCGACGCCGCCGGGAGCGCCCTTGCCCAGCCCCTATCGCGCGATCTTCACCGCCCCCGGCACCAAGGCGTTCTCCGCCGCCGGGCTGATCGGGCGGATGCCACTGTCCATGCTGGGCATCGGCATCGTGACGATGATCTCCCAGGTCACCGGGAGGTACGGGCTCGCGGGCGCGCTCGCCGCCGCGCTGGCCCTGTCGGGGGCGGCGATCGGACCGCAGATCTCCCGGCTGGTCGACCGGTACGGACAGCGGCGGGTGCTGCGTCCCGCGAGCGCCGTGACGGTGCTGTCGGTGGCGGCCCTGCTGATCGCGGTGCGGGCCGGTTCGCCGGACTGGGTGTACTTCGTGTGCGCGGTCGGCGCGGGCTGCACGCCGAGCATGGGCGCCATGGTGCGCGCCCGCTGGTCGCGGATCCACCGCGGCTCTCCCGAACTCCTGCACACCGCCTACTCCTTCGAGTCGGTGGTGGACGAGATCGTCTTCATCCTCGGGCCGATCCTGTCGATCGGGCTGTGCACGGCCTGGTTCGCGGAGGCGGGCCCGCTGCTGGCCGCGGTCTTCCTGGGCACCGGCGTACTGCTGCTGACCGCGCAGCACGCCACCGAGCCGCCGCCGCATCCGCGCGACCGCCTCTCGGACCGGTCGGTGCTGCGCGAGCCGGGGCTGCTGGTGGTCACCGGCGTCTTCGTCGGCACCGGGGCGCTGTTCGGCGCGGTCGACGTGGCCACCGTGGCCTTCGCGGACGAGCGCGGGCACAAGGCGCTGGCCAGTCTGGTGCTGGCGACGTACGCCCTGGGATCGTGTCTGGCCGGGCTGGTCTTCGGGCTGATGACCCCGCGCGGGACGCCCACCGGGAGGTTCCTGCTGGGCATCGCGTTGATGACTGTGAGTATGATCCCGCCACTACTGGTCGGAAACTTGCCGTTTCTGGCCGTGGCGCTGTTCTTCTCGGGCCTGACCATCGCTCCGACGATGGTGACCGCGATGGGCCTGATCGAAGGGTTGGTACCGCGGACGAAACTGACCGAGGGCATCACGTGGACCTCCACGGGGATGGCGGTCGGGGTCGCCGCAGGGGCCTCGGTGGCGGGTCGGGTGATCGACTCGCACGGGGCGTCGGCGGCTTTCGCGGTGCCCGCCGCCTCGGCGGTCCTCGCCGTGGCGGTGGCGTTTCTCGGGTATCGCCGGCTCAAGCCGGCGCCGGAGCGGGAGGGGCCGCGCGATGAGCACGACGGGCAGTACGGCACGCACGACAAGCAGGGCCGAACAGAAGGCGTGGCGTAACTGGGCGGGGAACGTCTCCGCCCGGCCGGCGCGGGCCGTGGCGCCCGCCTCCGTGGGCGAACTGGCGGCCGTGCTGCGGCGGGCCGCCGAGGACGGCCTGCCGGTGAAGGCGGTCGGCTCCGGGCACTCCTTCACCGCCGCGGCGGCCACCGACGGGGTGCTGATCCGCCCCGAGGGGCTGACCGCGATCCGCGCCATCGACCGCGCGGCGGGCACCGTCACCGTCGAGTCGGGCGTCCAGCTCAAGCAGTTGAACGCGGCGCTGGCCGCCGAGGGCCTGTCGCTCACGAACATGGGCGACATCATGGAGCAGACGGTGGCGGGCGCCACCAGCACCGGCACGCACGGCACCGGCCGTGACTCCGGTTCGATCGCCGCCCAGATCACCGCGCTCGAACTGGTCACCGCCGACGGCTCGGTGCTGACCTGTTCGGCCGAGGAGAACCCAGACGTCTTCGCCGCCGCCCGGATCGGGCTCGGCGCGCTCGGCGTGGTCAGCGCCGTCACCTTCGCCGTCGAGCCGGTCTTCCTGCTGACCGCGCGCGAGGAGCCGATGGCGTTCGACCGGGTGATGGCGGAGTTCGAGCAGCACGCCACGGAGAACGAGCACTTCGAGTTCTACTGGTTCCCGCACACCGACAGTTGCAACACCAAGCGGAACAACCGCAGCCAGGGCCCGGCCGCGCCCGTCCCCGCCGTACGCGGCTGGATCGACGACGAGCTGCTGTCCAACGGCGTCTTCCAGGCCGCCTGCGTGGTCGGCAGGGCCGCGCCCGCCGTCATCCCCGGCATCGCCAAGCTCTCCAGCCGCGCCCTGTCGGCCCGTTCGTACACCGACATCCCGTACAAGGTCTTCACCAGCCCGCGCCGCGTGCGCTTCGTGGAGATGGAGTACGCGGTGCCGCGCGAGGCGGCGGTCGACGCGATCCGCGAGCTGAAGGCGATGGTCGAGCGGTCCGACTTGCGGATCAGTTTCCCGGTGGAGGTACGGGTCGCGCCCGCGGACGACATCGCGCTGTCGACGGCGTCCGGCCGGGACAGCGCGTACATCGCGGTGCACATGTACCGGGGCAGCCGCTACCAGGAGTACTTCACCGCGGTCGAGAGGATCATGACCGCGCGCGGCGGGCGTCCGCACTGGGGCAAGATGCACACCCGCGACGCGGAATACCTCGCCTCGGCCTATCCGCGCTTCGGCGAATTCACGGCGCTGCGGGACCGGTTGGACCCGGACCGGCGGTTCACGAACGACTACCTCCGGCGGGTGCTGGGCTCGTAGTCGCTTCATGCGGGAAAGTCCGCATTTGCACTCGGCGTGCAACCCTTTCGTGTGAGCCGTGCCACTCAACTCCCGCGCTCCTGGCCCAGATTCGACGGCGCGGCAGCCCACCCCGCTGGCCCAAATGGAGTACCGTGGCGAATCCTGGCTCCCGGTTGCCCGTCCGGGTGGTCGGTAGCTGGTCCGGAACGGCGGGAGGGGAGCCCGACGGCACTCGTCCCGGGGTGCCGCGATCGGTCACGCTGAGTGGCCAATCGACCACCGTCCCATAACGGCGTGTCACCGTGTCACCCCGACACGCCGGGTAACTCTGCAAGGTTGTGGCACGCTGCACCCGGGCAGGCCACACTCGTCCAACGGGAGCAGCGACGCACGTGACGTCGGCAGGCACCACCCGGGAGGTAACCGTGCCCGAACTGCGGGTTGTGGCCGTCAGCAATGACGGCACACGACTGGTGCTCAAGGCTGCCGACAGCACGGAATACACACTCCCCATCGACGAACGGCTGCGCGCCGCCGTCCGCAACGACCGGGCCCGTCTCGGACAGATCGAGATCGAGGTCGAGAGCCATCTGCGGCCCCGCGACATCCAGGCACGTATACGTGCGGGTGCGTCGGCGGAAGAGGTCGCGTCGATGGCCGGCATCCCGGTCGAGCGCGTACGGCGCTTCGAGGGTCCCGTCCTGGCCGAGCGCGCCTTCATGGCCGAGCGGGCCAGGAAGACGCCCGTACGCCGCCAGGGCGAGAGCACCGGCCCCCAGCTCGGCGAGGCCGTCGCCGAGCGGCTGTTGCTGCGCGGCGCGGAGAAGGACACCGTCCTGTGGGACTCCTGGCGCCGCGACGACGGCACGTGGGAAGTCCTCCTGGTCTACCGGGTGGCCGGTGAACCGCACTCCGCGAGCTGGACCTACGACCCGCCGCGCCGCCTGGTCGCGGCCGTCGACGACGAGGCCAGGGCGCTGATCGGTGAGAACGCCGCGCAGCAGGAGAGCACGAAGGAACCGAGCTTCCCCTTCGTGCCCAGGATCGCCCGCCTGCCGCGTGACCGGCCTCTCGACCGCGCCCTCGACCGGCAGTTGGAACGGCCCGACCGGCCGGACCGCGCCGACCGCGAGGCCCGCGCCGAGGACCGGCCGGAGCCGGAGGAGCGCGACTCGCTGACCAGCCTGCTCGAAGCGGTGCCCAACTTCCGCGGCGACATGGTCGTGCCCGCGCCTCCGCCGGGCCCGCCGGGTCCTCCGGACGTCGTGCCCGCCGTGGAGCCGGAGGAGGAGACCGAGGAAGAGGCGGCTCCGGCCGCCAGCGCCGGGTCCGCCTACGCCGACGTCCTGATGCCGCGCGCCGTCGCCGGTCACCGCGACCGTCTGGTCGGCACCACCGACCGCCAGGCCGAGGCCGACGGGGTCCGCCCCGGACGCCGGGCCACGGTGCCGAGTTGGGACGAGATCGTGTTCGGGAGCAGGCGCAAGAAGCAGGAGTAGCGCGTGTGGCGCGCGGCTTGGACAGACCGGGAGCCGACGGCCGTCAGGGGCAGCCACCTTGGTGGCTGCCCCTGACGCGTTGTGCGGTGGCTCGCGCGTTACCGGGTTCGCGTGCGGCCGGTACGGGGCCCTGCCCGGGCCTGGTAGGGGGTGTCGCTGGGGTCAGCCCCGCTGGGGGCCGGTGGCGACCGGGTTGGCCGGGTCGGCGGACCATTCGCTCCAGGAGCCGACGTAGAGCGCGGCCGGGATCCCGGCCGCGGCGAGGGCGAGGACTTCGTGGGCGCCGGAGACCCCCGAGCCGCAGTAGACGCCCACTTCGGCGTCCGGCCCTGCGCCCAACCCGGTGAAGCGGTCGGTGAGTTCGGCGGCGGGCAGGAACCGGCCGTCGGCGCCGGTGTTCTGCGTGGTGGGTGCGTTGACGGCGCCGGGGATGTGCCCGCCGACGCGGTCGATCGGCTCCGAGTCGCCGCGGTAGCGCTCGGGTGCGCGGGCGTCGAGGAGCACCCCGCGGCGGGCGAGGTCGGCCGCCCCGGCCGCGTCGAGCAGCGGCAGGGCGCCGGTCGCGGGCACGAAGTCCCCCGCGCCCCCCGCGGGTTCGTCCCGGCTCAGCGGGTGTCCGGCCGCGGTCCAGGCAGCGAGACCGCCGTCGAGGACGCGTACGCGGGTGTGCCCGGCCCAGCGCAGCAGCCACCAGGCGCGGGCCGCGCCCCAGCCCTGCCAGTTGTCGTACACGACGACGTCCCGGTCGCCGCTCACCCCGGCCCGGCGCATGGCGGCGCCGAACTCCTCGGGGTCGGGCAGCGGGTGCCGTCCGCGGGCCCCGGCGGGCCCGGCCAGTTCGGCGTCCAGGTCGACGTACCTTGCGCCGGGTACGTGGCCTTCGAGGTAGGCGGGGTGGCCGGGAGGGCCGCCGAGCTGCCAGCGCACATCGAGGACGGTGACGCCGTCCCGCTCTGCGGCGGAAGCGAGTTCGGTCACGGAGATGAGGGGTTCCATACGCACATTGTGGTCGACCGGTCGTAGCCGCCGTACGGCGGGACACCGTACGGCAACGGCCGCGAAACGGAAGCGACATGACATTTCGGTTGCCGCGCGGCACCAGGGTGATGAATGCGGCGCGGTCACGGCGCGCGCCGCTCCGGGTGGTGCGACGATCGGCTGTGCCACACCATTCCCGACCGGCGGGGCACGCCGTGCCGGCTGCCCGCCAGGAGACCGTAGCCATGACCGAGGTACCGAACCGTCGCCCACCTGGCACCCCTTGCTGGGTCAGCCTCATGGCGCACCGGGCCGACCTTGCGCGGAGTTTCTACGGCGCGCTGTTCGGCTGGGAGTTCGTACCGGGACCGCCCCAACTGGGCACGTACGCCCTCGCCGAGCTGGACGGCCGCCGCATCGCGGGTATCGGCGAGGGGGCGCCGGAGCCGCACCGGCCGGTCGCCTGGACCACGATGCTCGCCTCAGACGACGTCGACGAGACCGCGGAACTGGTCCGCGAATGCGGGGGCACCGTCGGCATCGGCCCCCTCCAGGTCAACGACGAAGGACGGCTCGCCCTCGCCGTCGACCCCTCGGGCGCCGTCTTCGGCGTCTGGCAGGGCGGACTCCTCGGCGGCGCCGAGGCCACCGGCGAGCCCGGCACCCTCGCCTGGAGCGAGTTGGTGACGCGGGACGCCTCGCTCGTCGGCAAGTTCTATGAGGCCGTCTTCGGTCTTGAGGCCGAAGACGCCGCTTCCGACTCCGACGACGTCCTGCTCCGCGTCGGCGGCCACCCCGTCGCCGCGATCCACGGCGTCGGCTCCCGCGTCCCGCGCGACCGAGGGGCCCACTGGACGACCCACTTCGCCGTGGCGGACGTCGATGACGCCGCCGCCCGCGTCACGGCCCTCGGCGGCCACGTCATCCACCCCGCCCACCCGTCCCCCCACGGCCGCACCGCCACCCTCACCGACCCCGAAGGCGCCCCCTTCGCCCTCCAGAGCCCGCCGTAGCCCCCGTCCCCCTCGCCACGCGCCGCGGCCCGCCCCTGCACCTGCCGGGGCGGGCCGCGCTGTGTGCGCCGTGAGGGCGCGTCGACCGTCAGAACATGGCCGACGAACCGCCTATGACGGACGGGATGCAAATGGAGGCGAAGGCCGCGAAGGCGACCACACCGCACACAACGCCGACGACCTTGGCGGCAAGTGACTGCTTCATGTCTCTTTGTTCCTCGTTCTGTTGAAGAAATGAGGGTGCTGAGGTACAGCGGGAGAGACTGCCCGAACGATCATCAACCGCGCAAGCTAGGGCCAATGCGCTGATCTTGGACATATTCCACTGGCACCTGCTTCAGGCATATGCAAAGCTGCACGCGATGCGTGAACCCGTCGCGGCCCGGCCGCACTTAGCAGAAGGCACCGTCGCGCGAGCGAACCTTCGGGGATTTCCCGCGTGCCCGAGCGCGGAGGTGGTATGGCCCCGTGACGCACCGTCGTGTCATGCTCACTCTTCAGAGCGTGCCCATCGGCCGGAGGGGCAACGATGGAGGTTCATCTTCTTGGCGCGGTCGAGTTATCGGCGCGAGGCTCGGTCGTACGGCTCGGTTCGGACAGAGAACGCTGTCTGCTCGCGTCGCTCGCTCTCGACGTCGGCCGCCCGGTCAGTCAGGACGTCCTCGTCGGGCGGCTGTGGGACGACGAACCGCCCAAGACGGCCCGCGCCAACCTCCACACGTACATCTCGCGGCTGCGGCACGCCCTGCGCACGGTCGGCGCGGCGACGGCCCAGCGCTCCAAGCCGCCCGCGGTGATCACCCTGCGGGCGCACACGTACACGCTGGAAGCGGAGTCGGAGAGCGTCGACTGGCACCGGTTCGTGCGGCTGTCGCGGGAGGCGGCGGTCGCCGCGCGAGCGGGGGAGGACACACGGGCGCTGGACGGCCTGGACGCGGCCGAGGGGCTGTGGATCGGTGAGGCGCTGGCGGGACTGCCGGGAATCTGGCCGCAGTCGGCGCGGGACATGATGGCCGAGCGGCGGCTCGCCACGGTGCACACCCGGCTGGCGCTGCGCTTACGGCTCGGGCACTTCGCCGATGTCGTCTCCGAGGCATCGGAGCTGACGGGCCGTCATCCGCTGGACGAGACCCTGGCACGGCAGTTGATGGTCGCCCTCTACGCGGTCGGGCGGCATGCCGAGTCGCTGGCCGTCTACCAGCGGGCCCGCACCCTCTTCCGCGCCCAGCTCGGCAGCGAGCCGGGCGAGCCCCTGGCACGGGTGCACGGACAGATCCTGCGCCGGGCCGCGCTCCCCGACCTCATCCCCGGCCTGCGGCCGCCCGCGCCGCGGCCCTCGGCGCCGCCGACGGCCGAGCCCGTCGAGGTGACCGCGCCGCCGGTACGGGCCGCGCCGCGCCATCTGCCCAGCCGAAGGCAGGAGTTGGTCGGCCGGGAACAGGAGATCAGCCGTCTCTTACGAGCCGGGAACCGGTCGGGCGGCTCGGGCTGGGTCATCGCCATCGAGGCCATCTCCGGCATGGCGGGCGTCGGCAAGAGCACCCTCGCCCTGCACGCGGCCCACCGGCTCGGCGACAGCTTCCCCGACGGCTCGGTCTTCGTGGACCTTCGCGGACACTCCGTCGCCCAGTCGCCGTTGACCACCGAGGAGGCGCTGGCCGCACTGCTGCGGGGCTTCGAGGTACCGCCGCAGGAGATCCGCCCCGACCTCCAGGCGCGCACCGCGCAGTGGCAGACGCTCGTGGCGGGAAAGCGCGCGGTCATCGTGCTGGACGACGCCGCCGGCACACGGCAGGTGCTCCCGCTGCTGCCCGACGGCTCACCCTCGCTCGTGCTGATCACCAGCAGGCACCGGCTGGTCGAACTGCCCGCCGCCCACCCGCTGTTCGTGGACGTGCTGCCGCTCGACGACGCCGTCGGCCTCTTCCAGCGGCTGGTCGGGCCGGAGCGCGCCACGGACACCGACCGGATCGCCGACATCGTGACCCGCTGCGGTCTGCTCCCGCTGGCCGTCGAGATCACGGCCAGCAGATTCAAGGCCAGACCCTCCTGGGACCTGGACCATCTGATGGAGCGGCTGTCCCGCAGCCCCGGCAGACTCCAGGAACTGCGCGACGGATACCGCGAAGTGGCCGTCGCCTTCGAGATGTCGTACCACGCGCTCACCCCCGAGCAGCGCTCCGCCTTCCGCAGGCTCAGTCTGCACCCCGGGCCCGACTTCGGCCTGTACGCCGCCGCCGCGGTCATCGGCGAACCGCTGGACCGCACCGAACGCCTCATCGAGGACCTGCTCGAATACTGCCTGCTCCAGGAGCCCCGGACGGAGCGGTACCGCTTCCACGACCTGCTCGGCGAATTCGCCGCCACGCTGGCGGGGCTGGAGGAGCCGGCGGAGGAACGTGACGCGGCCCTGCGGCGGTTGGGCGGCTACGCGCTACGGGCCGCCGACCGCGCCGACCGGCTGCTGCACCCGCACCGCAACCGGCTGGGACAACTCGCACCGCAGGGACGGGTGAGCGTCCCCCGTATGGCGGACGCCGCCGCGGCCCGCACCTGGCTCGGCGCCGAACTCGAAGGCGCGCTGACGGTCGAACGCGGCCTCCGCCAGCAGGGACACGTCCGGCAGGCGGCTCAACTGGCCCACGCGTTGGGCGAACTGGCGGACTCCGAGGGCTACTGGCGGGAAGGCGTGACCATGCACGAGGCCGCCGCCGCGCACTGGCGGGCCGCCGACCAGCCGCGGGCGGAGGCCCGCGCGCTGCTCGACCTGGCCACCGCCCACGCCCGCGTGAGCCGCTACCCGCAGTCGGCCGAGGCCGTCGAGCGCGCCCTCGCCCTGGCCCGCGGCTGCGAGGACGACGTCGTGACGGCGGAGGCGCTCGGGCAACTCGGCGTCCTGCAATGGCATGTCGGCGAATACGACGCGGGCCTGGTGCTGCACCAGGAGTGCCTGGAGCTGCGGCGCCGCTCCGGTGACATCCGCGGCTGCGGCAGGAGTCTGAACAACGTCGGCATCGTGCACCTCTCCATGGGTGACTATCGCGGCGCTCTGGAGAACTTCACCGCCGCGCTGGCGGCGGTGCGCGAGGCCGGTGACGTCGAACTCCAGGCGACCTTCGTGAACAACCTGGCCGAATTCCACCTCAGGACCGGGGACACGGACTCGGCCCGTGCCTGCTTCAAGGAGGCCCTGGCGATCGGGGCGGTCGTGCTCAGCGAGACCGACCGGGCGGTGATCAGGACCAATCTGGCCGTCGCATTGGGGGAGTTGGGCGACCCGGAAGCGGCCCTGGAACTGGGCAGGACGGCCCTCACCACCTTCCGCCGCACCGGGGGCGTACGGCACGAGGCGCACGCCCTCAATGTGCTCGGCAAGGTGCTGCTGGGCGCGGGCCTGTGGCAGGAGGCGAAGGCCCACCACGAGGACGCGCTGCGTCTGGCCCGGGGGATCGGCGCCAGTCACGAAGAGGCCGCGGCTCTGCGCGGCACCGGAACCGTGGAGCGCGCCCTCGGTGAATTCCCCGAGGCCCGGATGCATTTGGAGGCCGCGGCGGCCCTCGCCCGGCGCATTCAGGCACCCGAGGAGGAGGCGCTGGCCACCGACGTACTGGCCCGGCTGCTGTGGGACGAGGGACGGGCGGAGGAGGCCCGCGCGTTGTGGCGGCACGCCCTGGCCCTTTTCGAACCGCTGAATCCGCTGGAGGCGGACCGGATCAGGCGCTCCCTGGCCCGCGACGACCAGGACGGCTCCGGCTGGTGGCCGAAGGAGGCGTAGGCGCACGGAGTACCGAGCACGGGCATCGGACGGCGGGACAGCAGGGCCGCGTTTGCGCGCGGCCCGACGGCAGAGCGGGGGAGAGCGGCTGTGGAGGCGATCGGTCGCGGGGACGTCGAGGCCGCGCTGCGGCGGGCGGACGCGGCGGGGCGGACGACGGCGGAGGAACTGCTGCGGGAGGCCGTCGACCTGCTCGCGGCGGAGAGCGCCACCGCGCTCGACGGGACGTCCCCGGCCGACCCCGCCGATCCGGCGCGGACGCTGAGCGCCGCCGCGGCCGTCAGCGACACGCTCCGCCGACGCCTGGCGCGGTGGATCGCGTCGACGGCCGCCGACAGCACCGGCACCGCCGGCCCCCGGCACCCCGGTCCCCCAGCGGTCGACGCGCCGCACGCCCCGCCCGCCGACCGCCTGGTCAACACTGTCACCGGCGGCGACCACCGGGGAGGCGTCGTCCAGGGACACACCATCGGCGACGTCCACTGGCACGCCGCTCCGGCGCCCGTGGCGTTGCCGACTCCGCGGCAGTTGATCCCCGCCCCTCGCCGTCTGTCCGGCAGGACACGGGAGTTGGCGGATCTCGACGCCATGCTGCGCGGCGAATTCCGCGCGGGTCCCCTGGTCGCCGTCGTCAACGGGCCTGCGGGAGTGGGCAAGACGGCCCTGGCCGCGTACTGGCTGCGCAGCGTCGCCGCGGACTTCCCCGACGGGCAGATCTACGTCGACCTGCGCGGGCACGCCCCCGAGGGCCCGGCGGCGCCTCCCGAGGCACTGGGCATGTTCCTGCGCGCCTTCGGGATGACGGCGATCCCCGGCGACCCGGCCGAACTCGCCTCCCTGTGGCGGTCCGTCACCGCGAGCCGCCGCCTGCTCCTCATGCTCGACAACGCCATCTCCGCCGCCCAGGTCAGGCCGCTGCTGCCGGGCTCCGAGCAGAGCGTCGTGGTCGTGACCAGCAGGCGGAGGCTGACCGGTCTCGGCCTGGAGGGCGCGGTCTTCCACCCGGTCGGGGTGCTGGACGCCGAGGCGTCCGCGGACATCCTCGCCCAGCGGGTGGGCGTCCTGCGGACCGAGGCGGAGCCCGCGGCCGTGCGCCGGGTGATCGACTCCTGCGGCGGCCTGGCCCTGGCCGTCTGCGTCGCCGCCGCGCGGATGGCGGCCCGCCCCGGCCAGCCGCTGGCGGCGACGGCCGAAGCCCTCGACCGCGGGGAGCAGAGCCTCGCGGAACTGCGGATCGGAGAAGAAGCCGCCGTGCAGAGCGCCCTCGACGCGTCCTACCGCCTGCTGCCGGAGGACGCCGCCGCGTTGTACCGGCTGCTGGGCGTACTGCCCTTCGCCGACGTGGGCCTGCCGCTGGCCGCCGCCGCGACCGGCCGCGCCGAGGCCGTCGCCGACCGGCTGCTGGAAACGCTGGCCGAGGCCAGCCTGTTGGAGGAGGCGGCGGGCGGACGGCACCGCTTCCACGACCTGGTCCGCCTGCACGCCCGCGGCCTCGCGGAGGCGCGCGACGCGGAGCCGGTCCGTACGGCCGCCGTACGCCGGGCGCTGGAGTGGTACCTGGCAACGGCGACGGCCGCGGAGGAGCTGATCAGCCCGTCCCACCGCACCTTGGACCGCGACTACCCGGCACTGTCCCCCGACCGGGCCCACACTTTCACAGAGGAGAAGCGGGCGCTCGCCTGGCTGGCGGCCGAGCAGCACCACCTCATGACGGCGGTGCGGCTGTCCGCCGCGCGCGGCTGGGACGGCCTGTGCTGGCAACTGGTGGACGCGCTGTGGCCGCTGTGGCTGCGGCTCAGACCCTACGCGCTGTGGGTCGAGGCGCACCGCCTCGGCCTGGAGGCGGCCCGCCGCGCCGGGCACACGCCGGGCGAACTGCGGATGCTGACCTCCGGTGCCACCGGTCTGTGCGACTGCGGCGCCACGGACGAGGCGATCGTGTGGTTCGGCCAGGCGCTCGACCTGGCGCGGTCGGCGGGGGACCGGCTCGGCGAGGCCCAGGCACTCCACGGCCTCGGCCAGTCCCACCACTACGCCCGGCGGCTCGACGAAGCGGCGGACTGGTTCGGCCGGGCCCTGCGGCTGCGCGAGGAGATCGGCTACGTCCGCGGCGCCGCGCTCTCCCGGATGTCCCTCGGCGACACCGCCCGGCTGGCCGGCCGTCCGGAAGCCGCCGTCGCGGCGCTGCGCCAGGCGCGGGCCGACCTGCTGGCACTGCCCGACGCGTACGAGGCGAACCGGGCGCTGGCGCTGCTCGGCCGCGCGCTCGGGGAGGCGGGCAGGACCGGTGAGGCCGAGACCTGTCTGCGGCAGGCAGCCGCGGAATTCGAGGCGCGCGGTTCGGTGCACTGGGAGGCGTACAGCCTGGACATGCTCGGTGTGGTCCTCCAGCGGGCCGACCGCCCGGACGACGCGAGGCGTGCGTACGAGCGGTCGGTCGCGCTCTACGAGAGCGTCGGGGCCTCCGACACGGACCGGGTCACGGCCCGGATCGCGGAGCTGGACGCCGGACCGGGTACGGCACCCGAGCCGGATCCGCCCGTCGGCTCCGGCACGAGGTGAACGGCCCACCGGCCGGCCCCGCCGGGCTCTCGTGAGGCCGCCGCGACCAGCAGTGGACGGTTCAGCGGCAGCCGGGCAGCGGCGCACGCGTGCAGGAGCGACCCGACGGCGGCCGTGGCGGCGCCCCCGCCGACCGTCCCGCACCCGCCCGGGGGCCCGGACGCGTACACCGTCAGCGGGGGAGCGCCGGTGACGGCGGCGAGCCACGCGGAGCCCCCGCCGCCGTATCCCGCGCAGACCGCCAGGACGCCGGGATGACGGCGGAACACCCGCCGCGTCCAGGCGAGCGCGACGGCCCGGGAAGGCAGCGGCAGACCGTGCCACAGCACGTCGGCGCTGTCCCGCCAGGGCACGCAACGGGCGTCGTCCCAGCGGACGCTCAGGTGCTCGTCGGCGAAGGCGCCCCCGAACGGCGCCCCGTCACCGCCCACCAGCAGCTCCACCCGGACCTCGCGGCACCCCGGCACGGCGTGCCCGGAATCCCGGCTCACGGTGACCCGCCGCCCTCGGCCGATGCCACGGGCGGCGGCAGCGGGTCGGGGAGATCCAGTTCCCGCGTCTCCGGCTCGTGGGCGGGCTCGCCCAGCTCCAGCAGCCGGTACATCAACCGCCGCATCCGGCCGTTGAAGCGGCCCGGCTCCGAGGAGATCCGCGCGGCGATCCTGCGGTACGCGCGCCGGTCGTAGTGGTCGCGCGCGTAACGGAGCTGCCGCGACAGCGAATGCGTCAGGGAGATCGCCGGCGCGAGGGCCGCCAGCGCCGCTCCCGGCGAGTGCGGATTGACGTCCTGACCGGGAAAGCGGGCCATCACGATCGGGACGTCGCACATCGCCGCGTACAGCGTCAGCGAGCCGTGGTCGCCGATCACCGCGTCCGCCGCGACCAGCAGCGGACGCCAGTCGACATCGGGCGCGATCGGCTGAACGGCCTGCCGGCCGTCGCCCGCCAGCCACGCGCGCACCTGCCATCCGCCGTGGCCCGCCCAGGCGTTGGGGTGCAGCAGCAGATACGTACGGAAGCCGTCCGCCGGGTCCAGGTCGGCGAGCACCCGCGGCAGCAGTGCCTCCAGCCGGTTGAAGCTCGACCCGAGGCCCCAGGTGGAACAGACCAGCACCAGCTTCTCCCCGTCCCGCAGGCCCAGCGCCCTGCGGTACTCGTCCCGGCGCCCCAGGCTGCGCGCGATCCGGTCGTACGAGGCGTCCCCGACCACCTCGGCGATGGGCAGCGCCTCGGGGCAGGACCGCGACAGCAGCGCCAGGTCGTCGCGGTGGGCGAGCGCGTACGCGGCCGGGACCACGCGGTCGCCGATCATCAGGAAGTCCCTGGCCAGACCGCTGACGCCGCGCCGAGCCGCGCCGGACGGCCCGGACAGCTTCATGTGACCCGCGCCGTGCGGGATCCGCAGCAGGGGGCCGCGCAACTGTTCAAGGCCCTGGGAGCCCGCGGCCAGCACCAGGTCGTACTCCTCGGTCACCGCCTCGGACCAGGGCAGCACCTGGGCGTCCAGCGCCGTCAGGAAGGCGCCGACACCCGGGTTGAAGGCGTGCGGGGCGATGGTGAAGCGTACGTGGATCCGCAGATCGGAGCGGAGCAGTTCGAACACGTCCTTGAGCCGCTGCCCGTACACCACGGTGTGCACCACGACCAGGACTCGCTTGCAGTCGGACAGTGTGGACCACCGTCCGGGATCGCGTATGGCCGGGCCGGTAAGCCCGTCTACCGCTGACATGGGTGAAACCCCCCGAAGTGAGTCTTCTCTCCTGCGACCGGTGCCCGGCCGCAGGAAGCGGCTTGCCCGGGGCGTCTGGCGGAAGGCTTGCCAAACCCTTGCCGAAACCTTGCCCGGCAGGCCGGGGGACGGGCGGTCTTGGGACCCGGGGGGAGCGAACGGGCCGCGACGGCGCGAAGTCCGCGCCCGGCGCAGCGTTCTCCGGGTCACGCTCGCGGCAACGGCCCGGTCCCGCTCGGGGCGTCAAGACGCCGTCAAGGTCGCCCCGGCGGTGGCCGCGCGCCCGGAATATCCCGTTGCGCGGTTCTAGAGTCGGAGGGTGCGCCTGCCGGGCCGTCCGGGCGAAGGGGGCGGCGGAGCGGGACGATGGAGACATGGCACGCGGGAAGCTGCGCATTTATCTGGGGGCGGCACCTGGTGTGGGGAAGACCTACGCCATGTTGTCGGAGGCGCATCGGCGTGCGGAGCGCGGTACGGACGTGGTGGTCGGGTACGTGGAGCACCACAGGAGGCCGCGGACCGAGGTGATGCTGGCGGGCCTGGAGGAGATCCGGCGCAAGGAGATCGACTACCGGGGGACCGTGTTCACGGAGATGGACGTGGACGCGGTGCTGGAGCGGGCGCCCGAGGTGGTGCTGGTCGACGAGCTGGCGCACACCAATGTGCCGGGGTCGCGGAACGCGAAGCGGTGGCAGGACGTCGAGGAGCTGCTGAAGGCCGGGATCCACGTCGTCTCGAACGTCAACATCCAGCACCTGGAGTCACTCGGTGACGTGGTGGAGTCCATCACCGGGGTGAAGCAGCGCGAGACGGTGCCGGACGAGGTGGTGCGCAGGGCCGACCAGATAGAGCTGGTCGACATGTCGCCCCAGGCGCTGCGCCGCCGGATGGCGCACGGCAACATCTACGCCCCCGACCGGGTCGACGCGGCGCTGTCCAACTACTTCCGCCCCGGCAATCTGACCGCGCTGCGCGAGCTGGCGCTGCTGTGGACCGCGGACCGGGTCGACGAATACCTCCAGCAGTACCGGGCCGACCACCGGATATCGGCCGCGTGGCAGGCCAGGGAGCGGATCGTGGTCGGCCTGACCGGCGGCCCCGAGGGCCGCACGCTGCTGCGGCGGGCGGCCAGGATGGCCGCCAAGGGCTCGGGCAGCGAGATCCTGGCCGTGCACATCGTGCGCAGCGACGGCCTGGTGTCCGGCTCGGCCAAGGAACTGGCCGTCCAGCGGGCCCTGGTCGAGGACCTGGGCGGATCCTTCCACCACGTCATCGGCGACGACGTGCCGGACGCGCTGCTGGACTTCGCGCGCGGCGTCGACGCCACCCAGATCGTGCTCGGCACGAGCCGCCGCAAGGCGTGGCAGTACGTGTTCGGGCCGGGCGTCGGCAGCACCGTGGCCCGCGACTCCGGCGACATCGACGTCCACATCGTCACCCACGAGCACGCCGCCAAGGGCCGCGGGCTGCCCTCCGCGCGGGGCGCGAAACTCGGCCGCTCCAGGGTTGTGGCGGGCTGGCTGACCGGCGTCGCGGGCCCCGTACTGCTCGCGGTGCTGCTCACCCGCTGGCACCCCGGCATGAGCCAGGCCACCGAGATGCTGGTCTTCCTGACCATGACGGTCGCCGCGGCCCTGATCGGCGGACTGCTGCCCGCGCTGGCCGCGGCCCTGGTCGGCTCGCTGCTGCTCAACTACTACTTCACGCCGCCGACGCACTCCTTCACCATCGCCCAGCCAGAGAACATCATCGCCATCGCGATCTTCATCGTCGTCGGCGCCGCCGTCGCCTCCGTGGTGGACCTGGCCGCCCGCCGCACCCAGCAGGCCGCGCGGCTGCGCGCGGAGGCCGAGATCCTGTCGTACCTGGCGGGCAGCGTCCTGCGCGGCGAGAGCTCGCTCGAAGCGCTGCTGGAACGGGTCAGGGAGACCTTCGGCATGGACGCCGTGGTGCTGCTGGAACGGGACGACGAGCACGCGGCCTGGCACTGCGCCGCGAGCGTCGGCAGCACCCCCTGCGTACGGCCCGAGGACGCCGACGTGGAGGTGCCCGTCAACGACCGGCTCACCCTCGCGCTCACCGGCCGCGTCCTGCCCGCCTCCGACCGCCGCGTGCTGTCCGCGTTCGCCGCGCAGGCCGCCGTGGTGCTGGACCGCAAGCGGTTGACCGACGAGGCGGCCAAAGCCAGGGAGCTGGCCGAGGGCAACCGGATACGTACGGCCCTGCTGGCCGCCGTCTCGCACGACCTGCGCACCCCGCTCGCCGGGATCAAGGCGTCGGTGTCCTCGCTGCGCTCCGCGGACGTCGCCTGGTCGCCGGAGGACGAGGCGGAACTGCTGGCCGGGATCGAGGACGGCGCCGACCGCCTGGACCACCTGGTGGGCAACCTCCTGGACATGTCACGGCTCCAGACCGGCACCGTCTCCCCGCTGATCCGCGAACTCGACCTGGACGAGGTGGTGCCGATGGCGCTCGGCGGCGTCCCCGAGCAGAGCGTCGCCCTCGACATCCCCGAAACGCTCCCGATGGTCGCCGTCGACCCCGGCCTGCTGGAGCGCAGCGTCGCCAACGTCGTCGAGAACGCCGTCAAGTACAGCCCGGAGAACGAGAAGGTGCTGGTCGCCGCCAGCGCGCTCGGCCACCGCGTCGAACTGCGCGTGGTCGACCGCGGCCCCGGCGTCCCCGAGAGCGCCAGGGACCACATCTTCGAGCCGTTCCAGCGGTACGGGGACGCGCCGCGCGGCAACGGCGTCGGCCTCGGCCTCGCGGTGGCGCGCGGCTTCGTCGAGGCGATGGGCGGGACACTGGTCGCCGAGGACACACCCGGCGGCGGCCTCACGATGGTGCTGACGCTGCCCGCCGCGCACGGGGCCCCCGCAGCGCCCGGCGTTCCCGACCGGCCCGCCACGGCCGTCTCATGACCGAACAGAAGAGCGCACAGAAGATCGAACAGAAGAGCGAACAGAAGAGGACGCACATGTACCGGGTGCTCGTGGTGGACGACGAGCCGCAGATCGTCCGCGCCCTCGTCATCAATCTGCGGGCCCGCGCCTACGAGGTCGACGCCGCGCACGACGGCGCCACCGCGCTGCGGGTCGCCGCCGCCCGCCATCCCGACGTGGTCGTCCTCGACCTCGGGCTGCCCGACATGGACGGCGTCGAGGTGATCCGCGGCCTGCGCGGCTGGACCCGCGTGCCGATCATCGTGCTGTCCGCCCGGCAGGCGTCCGACGAGAAGGTGGAGGCGCTGGACGCGGGCGCCGACGACTACGTCACCAAGCCGTTCGGCATGGACGAGCTGCTGGCCCGGCTGCGCGCCGCGGTCCGCCGCGCCACGCCCACCGGACCCGACGACGACGCCGCCGTCATCGAGACCGAGTCCTTCACCGTCGACCTGGCGGCGAAGAAGGTCAACAGGGACGGCGCGGACGTACGCCTCACCCCGACCGAGTGGCACCTGCTGGAGGTGCTGGTACGCAGCCCCGGCCGGCTGGTCAGCCAGAAGCAGCTCCTCCAGGAGGTCTGGGGGCCCGCCTACGGCACCGAGAGCAACTACCTGCGGGTCTACATGGCGCAGCTGCGCCGCAAGCTGGAGGCCGACCCGGCCCGCCCCCGGCACTTCATCACCGAACCGGGCATGGGGTACCGCTTCGAGCAGTGACCGGGCTTCCGGTGGCGACCCGGTCCGGCAGTGACCCGGCTCTCCCGGAGCCGCCCCTTCGGGGCAATGACCGGGCTCTGACTGGCCGGTACCCTGGGGAATATGAGTGGTGCCATCCGTTCGGACCGACCCGCGGGACGTTTCCGCCGCATGCTCGACCGCCTGTCCTCCTCGCAGGAGGAGCTGCACTCCGAGGAGCTGCAGAAGGACGCCCTGGCCGTCGGCTGCACGAGGATCTGCGACTGCTCCGACCGCCAGATAGTGTCCGTCACCGGTACGCTGCGTACGGTCACCCTCCGTCCCCGGGCCGGTGTGCCCGCGCTGGAGGCGGAACTCTTCGACGGGTCCGCCGCGCTGGACGTGGTCTGGCTCGGCCGCCGCAGTATCAGCGGTATCGAACCCGGCCGTCGGATCATCGCCTCCGGCCGGATCTCCATGAACCGGGGTCGTCCGGTGCTGTTCAACCCCAAGTACGAACTGCGTCCGGTCGGACAGGAGTAACAGGTGGCGTCGATCGACAACACGGATCAGACGGTCCGCGCGGATTCCCGGCCGCCCGGCGGGAGCACGGACGGTACAGGGACCGACGAGGTCACCGGCGAGGCCGCGGGCGGGATCACCGACGAGTCGCGGGCGGTCACCGAGGCCGCGCTCTTCGACGCCTTCGGCGGGCTGCGCGGCATGGTGGAGACCACCGTGCCCGGCCTGGTCTTCGTCGCGATCTACACGGTCAACAAGGACCTCAAGAGCTCGGCCATCGCCGCCCTCGCGCTGTCGGTGCTGATGGGCGTGGCGCGGCTGGCCCGCAAGGACACCCTCAAGCACGCCTTCAGCGGGGTCTTCGGCGTCGCCTTCGGCGCGGTCTTCGCCATGATGTCGGGCAACGCGAAGAACTTCTATCTGCCCGGCATGCTCTACACGCTCGGCCTGGCCGTCGCGTATCTGGTCTCCGCCGCCGCGGGCTTCCCGCTGCTCGGCCTGATCCTCGGGCCGATCTTCAAGGAGAACCTGTCCTGGCGGAAGCGGAATCCCGGACGGCTGCGCGCGTACACCAAGGCGAGCTGGGCCTGGGGCCTGATCCTGCTGGCCAAGTCGGCGATCCTCTTCCCGCTGTACTGGTGGGGCAACGCGACGCAGCTCGGCTGGGTCAAGGTCGCGCTCGGCATCCCGCCGTTCCTGCTGTCGGTGTACCTGACCTGGATCTTCCTGGTGAAGGCGCCGCCGCCGATCGACGTGATCGCGGAGATGGAGGCGGCCGAGGCCGCGGAGAAGGCCGAAAAAGCCGAAAAGGCCGGAACGACCGGAACGGCGGAAAGCACGGAAAAGGCCGGGCAGACGGGCACGACGGGGAAGTCCGCCAAGCACGCCAGGCCCTGACCCGCGCGTCCGTACGGCATGCGAAAGGGGGCGGCCCCGGACCTCGGTGAGGTCCGGGGCCGCCCCCTTTTCGCGGGTCGTCAAGGAGCGACTACTCCGTGGCGGTGCCGCCGTCGCCCTGGAGCGACAGCAGATCCTCCAACTGCTCCTCCCGGTGCGGCGCGGCCACGAACAGCAGCTCGTCACCGGCCTCCAACGCGTCGTCCTTGGACGGCGTCAGCACCCGGTTGCCGCGGATGATCGTGACCAGTGAGGTGTCCTGCGGCCACTCCACGTCGCCGACCCTGGTGCCGACCAGCGCGGCCTCCTCCGGCAGCGTCAGCTCCACCAGATTCGCGTCGCCCTGGCTGAAGCGCAGCAGCCGTACGAGATCGCCGACGCTCACGGCCTCCTCGACCAGCGCCGACATCAGCCGCGGGGTGGAGACGGCGACGTCCACGCCCCACGACTCGTTGAACAGCCATTCGTTCTTGGGGTTGTTGACCCGGGCGACCACCCGGGGGACCCCGTACTCGGTCTTCGCCAGCAGCGAGACCACCAGATTGACCTTGTCGTCACCGGTGGCGGCGATGACCACGTTGCAGCGCTGGAGCGCGGCCTCGTCCAGCGAGGTGATCTCGCAGGCGTCGGCCAGCAGCCACTCCGCCTGCGGGACCCGCTCCACGGAGATGGAGGTGGGGTTCTTGTCGACGAGCAGCACCTCGTGCCCGTTCTCCAGCAGTTCGCCGGCGATGGACCGGCCGACGGCCCCCGCCCCGGCAATGGCGACCCTCATCAGCGCGCCTCCTCGGGACCCTTGGCGAATGCCGCCTCGACCTCGGCGACCCCGTCGGTCCGCATCATCACGTGCACCAGGTCGCCCTCCTGGAGGACGGTCTGGGACGTCGGCACCATCGCCTCGCCCAGCCTGGTGAGGAACGCCACACGGACGCCGGTCTCCTCCTGGAGCGTGCTGATCTTGTGCCCGATCCACGCGACCGACGTGTGCACCTCGGCGAGCTGTACGCCGCCGCTCGGGTCGCGCCACAGCGGCTCGGCACCGGACGGCAGCAGCCGCCGCATCATCTGGTCGGACGTCCATCGCACGGTGGCCACGGTGGGGATGCCCAGGCGCTGGTACACCTCGGCACGGCGCGGGTCGTAGATCCGGGCCGCCACGTTCTCGATGCCGAACATCTCACGGGCCACCCGGGCCGCGATGATGTTGGAGTTGTCGCCGCTGCTGACCGCCGCGAAGGCTCCCGCCTCCTCGATTCCGGCTTCGCGCAGCGTGTCCTGGTCGAACCCGACTCCGGTCACCCGGCGCCCGCCGAACCCGGAGCCCAGGCGGCGGAAGGCCGTCGGGTCCTGGTCGATCACCGCGACCGTATGACCTTGCTGTTCGAGGGAGTGCGCGAGAGTGGAGCCCACTCGCCCGCATCCCATAATCACGACGTGCACGACCGTCCTTCCGGCTGTCAAACGTTTGTGGCCGGGCTCTTGTGGAGCCCCGCGGAGCACTGTTGGTCAGCACAAGCGTCTCAGACCGCGGCCAAAGCTACACACGCGTGCGGCGGGCGAGAAGGTTGCGCCGACCGGACGCACAACTTCCCCACCGAAGCCGTACCCCGCCCGTCACCAAGTCCCCCACAGTCCTTAGGGCAGTGGGGGGAGCGCCCGTATTGACGATCCCTTAACATCGCGGGGTGTCCAAACTGACCGACCTGCCGAAACGGATCCTGATCGGCCGGGCGCTACGCAGCGACAAGCTGGGGGAAACGCTCCTCCCCAAGCGGCTCGCGCTACCCGTCTTCGCCTCCGACCCGTTGTCCTCCGTCGCGTACGCGCCGGGCGAGGTCCTGCTCGTCCTGTCCATCGCGGGGGCCTCGGCCTACCACTTCAGCCCGTGGATCGCCGTCGCGGTCGTCGTGCTCATGTTCACAGTGGTGGCCTCCTACCGGCAGAACGTCCACGCCTACCCCTCCGGCGGCGGCGACTACGAGGTCGCCACCACCAACCTGGGGCCCAAGGCCGGACTCACCGTCGCCAGCGCGCTGCTCGTCGACTACGTCCTGACCGTCGCCGTCTCCGTCGCCTCCGGAATCGAGAACCTCGGTTCCGCCGTCCCCTTCTTCGCCGACCACAAGGTGCTCGGCGCGGTCGGCATGATCTTCCTGCTGATGGTCATGAACCTTCGCGGGGTGCGCGAGTCCGGGAGCATCTTCGCCATCCCGACCTACGCGTTCGTCGTCGGCGTCTTCTGCATGATCGCCTGGGGCACCTTCAAGATCGCCACCGGACACGACATGCAGGCGCCCACCGCGCACTACACCATCCACGCCGAGACCTCGGGCATCGGCGGTTTCGCGCTGATCTTCCTGCTGCTGCGCGCCTTCTCCTCCGGCTGCGCCGCGCTCACCGGCGTCGAGGCGATCAGCAACGGCGTCCCGGCGTTCAAGAAGCCCAAGTCCAAGAACGCCGCGACCACGCTCGCCGCGATGGGCCTGCTGGCCGTCACCATGTTCTGCGGCATCATCGCGCTGGCCATGAACACCAAGGTGCACATGGCCTCCAACCCGGCGACCGACCTGCTGAACAACGGCGTCCCGGTCGGCTCGGGCTATACGCAGGACCCGGTGATCGCGCAGGTCGCCGAGGCGGTCTTCGGCCACAATTCGATCCCGTTCATCTTCCTGGCCGCCGTCACCGCGCTCGTGCTCTTCCTCGCGGCGAACACCGCGTACAACGGCTTCCCGGTCCTCGGCTCGATCCTCGCCCAGGACCGCTACCTGCCGCGCCAGCTCCACACCCGCGGCGACCGGCTCGCCTTCTCCAACGGCATCGTGCTGCTCGCGGGCTTCGCCGCCGTCCTCGTCTACATCTACGGCGCGGACTCCACCCGGCTGATCCAGCTCTACATCGTCGGCGTCTTCGTCTCCTTCACGCTCAGCCAGACCGGCATGGTCCGGCACTGGAACCGGCACCTGCGCACCGAGACCGACCCGGCCAAGCGCCGCCACATGCACCGCTCCCGCGCCATCAACACCTTCGGCGCCTTCCTCACCGGCCTGGTGCTCGTCATCGTGCTGCTGACGAAGTTCACCCACGGCGCCTGGGTCGCGGTGCTCGGCATGATCGCCTTCTACGCGCTGATGACCGCGATCCGCGGCCACTACACGCGGGTCGCGGACGAGATCGCCGCCGAGGACGAGCCGGGCGACGACTACGTGCGCCCGTCGCGCGTGCACTCCATCGTGCTGGTCTCCAAACTGCACAAGCCCACCCTGCGGGCGCTGTCCTACGCCAAGCTGATGCGCTCCGACACCCTGGAGGCGCTCAGCATCAACGTCGACCCCGACGACACCAAGGCGCTCCAGACCGAATGGCAGCGCCGCGGCATCGACGTACCGCTGAAGGTCCTCGACTCGCCGTACCGCGAGATCACCCGGCCGATCATCGAGTACGTACGGGGCCTGCGCCGCAGCAGTCCGCGCGATGTGGTCAGCATCTACATCCCGGAGTACGTGGTCGGCCACTGGTACGAGCACGTGCTGCACAACCAGAGCGCGCTGCGGCTCAAGGGGCGGCTGCTGTTCACCCCCGGTGTGATGGTCACCTCGGTGCCCTGGCAACTGGAGTCCTCCGAGGTCGCCAAGGCGCGTGCCAGGCGCCGCGCGGACTGGAACGCGCCCGGTGCGATCCGCCGCGGTCCGGTCGGTCCGCCGCGCCGCGACAGGGAGCACACCGGCAACGGCGGACGCCAGAAGTGACGCCCGGCCCGCGGCCCCGGCCCCGGCCGGGACCGGGGCCGCGGGCCGGGACCGGGATTCCGGCCGGGCGCGGGCACGTAGACTGGAGGGCTTGTCCCCTCGGACACCCCGGCACGCGCGGGGCCCGTCCCCGCGCACCCCACCTTGAAGCTCAGGAGCACCGCCCCCATGCAGACCGAATCCGCACCGTCACTGGTCGGCCAGGAGTACGAGGTCGAGGTCGGCCAGGTGGCGCACGGCGGCCACTGCGTCGCGCGCACCGACGCCGGGCAGGTGCTCTTCGTCCGGCACGCGCTGCCCGGCGAGCGGGTCGTCGCGCGGGTCACGGAGGGCGAGGAGGGCGCGCGGTTCATCCGGGCCGACGCCGTGGAGGTGCTGACCGCGTCCAAGGACCGGGTCGAGCCGCCGTGCCCCTTCTCCGGGCCCGGCCGCTGCGGCGGGTGCGACTGGCAGCACGCGGCGCCCGGTGCGCAGCGCCGCCTCAAGGCGACGGTCGTCGCGGAACAGCTCGAACGGCTCGCCGGGCTCACCCCGGAGCAGGCCGGCTGGGACGGCACCGTGATGCCCGCCCCCGGCGACAAGGTCGCCAAGGGAGAGGTGCCCGCGTGGCGGACCCGCGTGCAGTACGCGGTGGACGCCGAGGGCCGCGCCGGACTGCGCAAGCACCGCTCCCACGAGGTCGAGGTGGTCGACCACTGCCTGATCGCCGCCCCCGGCGTCAGCGACCTCGGCGTCGAGGACCGTACGTGGCCGCAGATCGCCACC
The DNA here is from genome assembly GCF_040610915.1 of Streptomyces sp. NPDC003300. Taxonomy (NCBI): domain Bacteria; kingdom Bacillati; phylum Actinomycetota; class Actinomycetes; order Kitasatosporales; family Streptomycetaceae; genus Streptomyces; species Streptomyces sp. NPDC003300. The sequence continues at coordinate 212,742 of NZ_JBEXNE010000008.1, forward strand.
GTCGAGGCCATCGCCGCCACCGGTTCGAACGACCGTCAGGTGATCCTCACCCCGCGCCCCGGCGGGCGGCTGCCGATCGTCGAGCTGGACCAGCCGGTGTCGGTGCAGCGGATCGGCGAACGCGACCACGCCGTGCACCGCGTCCACGGCCGCCCCTTCGTCCGTGAGCGCGCCGCGGGCCGCACCTGGCGCGTCGGCGACGGCGGCTTCTGGCAGGTCCACCCGAAGGCCGCCGACCTGCTGGTGGAGGCCGTCATGCAGGGCCTGATGCCGCGCAAGGGCGACATGGCGCTCGACCTCTACTGCGGGGTCGGCCTCTTCGCGGGCGCGCTGGCCGAACGCGTCGGCGACCAGGGCGCCGTCCTCGGCATCGAGTCGGGCAAGCGCGCCGTCGAGGACGCCCGGCACAATCTCCAGGACTTCGACCGCGTCCGCATCGAGCACGGCAAGGTCGAGCAGGTCCTGCCCAAGACGCGGATCGACGAGGCCGACCTCATCGTCCTCGACCCGCCGCGCGCGGGCGCGGGCAAGCAGACCGTCCGCCGGCTCGCCGCCCTCGGCGCCCGCCGCATCGCCTACGTGGCCTGCGACCCCGCCGCCCTCGCCCGCGACCTCTCCTACTTCGCCGAAGCCGGCTACCGCCCCACCACCCTGCGGGCCTTCGACCTCTTCCCGGTCACCCACCACGTGGAGTGCGTGGCGATCCTCGTGCCGGAGAAGCCGGAGAAGAAGGACGCCTGACGCCGGAATGACGCGCGGGGCGTCCGGCTCGCCCTGGTCGCCACGGCCGCCGAACACGAGCGGCTGATGGACCGGCTGTCCGAAGCGCCCTGCCCCGACCCGGACCACGAGGGCCCCTGCCCGGTCCCCTGGGCGATGCACAGCGTCAACGAGGACTCCCTCCCGCTCCGACAGTCAGTCCGTGAAGTAGTCGGGGTACTGCTCGCGCAGGGCGACGCCGTAGCGGCGGACGCGGCTCACGTGGTCGCTGAGCAGGCGCCTGCCGCCGGTGACGTCGGCGGCTTCGAGGGCGTCGACGATGGCCGTGTGCTCGGCGACCAGGGCGCGGACGGTGTCGGGGTCGGGGAGGCTGAGGCGGCGCAGCCGGTCGAGCTGGAGCTTCATCGGCTGCATGACGGTCCAGACGCCGTGGTAGCCGCTGATCACGAAGATCTGCTCGTGCAGGGCCTCGTCGGCGTCGAAGAATCCGGCGAGGTCCTGTTCCGCCTCGCAGCGGACCTGTTCCGCCAGCAGGGCGCGGCATACGCCCAGGCGGCGGTCCGGCGCGGCGCACGCGACGGCGAAGGCGGAGATCTCCAGGCTTTCGCGGACGAACCGCGCTTCCTCGACGTCGCGCAGGCTGATCTTCGCCACGGTGGTGCCCACTTGGGGGATGACGGTCACCAGTCCGTTGTCCACCAGGCGGGCGATGGCCTCGCGCACCGGGGTCCTGCTCACCTGGAGCCTGGCCGACAGGTCGGTCTCGGACAGCGAGGCGCCGGGCGCGATGCGCAACGTCCTGATCGCCGAGACCAGCTCTTCGTAGACGCGGTCGGAGGTGCGGGCGCGACCGCGGACGACCGGACGCAGCGGGGAGCCGCCGCCGCGCGCTTCCGCTGAGGGGCTGTTCAACGATCGTTCCACCCTCGCAAGATTTTCGGGCCAAACTCCTCGTCAGGATATCGGGATTCGTCCGTCGGGCAGCGGGTCCCGCGCACACCGCGGCCGGCCGGGTCCCGCGACCCGGCCGGCCGTGTGTCTCATCGACGCGACGCGGCGGTCAGCGCTTCGCGCTCTGCGTGCCGGGCGTCACCGTCCACTGGTCGAAGTCGTACGCGACCGACTCGTCGCCGACGGTCGCGGTGAACGTCGAGCCGAGCTTGTCCTGCTGGAGCCACGGCGTGTCGAACAGCTTGAAGCTGTCGTAACCGATCGCCTGGCCGTTGACCAGGTGGGTCGCGCCGGGCGCCTGGGACGCCTTGTCGTAGGTGAGGTCGAGGTCGTCCCCGGCCAGGCTGTGGTAGACGACGCGCGGGGTGGCGTCGTTCACGTGGCTGGTGTCCAGGCTGGTCTGCGTGGTCAGCGCCGTCGCGAAGGCGTCGAGGTCGGCGTACGCGGAGGCGTCGGCCGTCTCCAGCACCCACGCGTTGGTGTCGGCCTGGCTGCGCAGGATGTCGTAGGTGTAGCCGAGCGTCGCGGTCGGGTGGATCTGCGTCGTCGTCTTCACCTTGTTCGACGGGTCGTTGGGCGTCTGGTGGTACCAGGTGCCGGGCTTCGCCAGCTTGAACGCGAAGTACATCGGCCCGGTGCTGACGACCGTCCAGCCGTCCACCTGCTCGCGCTCCACGATCGAACCGTTGTCGGGGAACATCGCGTTGATGTAGTTCGACGTCTGGTCACCCGACGACTTGTAGATGCCCAGCGCCGTCGGACCGTCCTGCATCACCCGGTGGTTGTCGGGCTGGTCGTACGACCCGATCTGCGCGGTGCCCTGGTCGAGCGAGATCCGGAACAGCGGATTCGCCGCGTTGGACTGCCAGCGCAGCACCATCGGCATGTCCTCGATCCAGTTGTCGACCCTGCGGTACTGCGTCTCGGTGGCCAGTCCCCAGGTGGGCCGCACATAGCTGGTGCGGTAGACGTCCATCGCGTTGCCGCTGGAGTTCTGCAGATTCGACTTGTACGCGCTGTACGACTTGTCGGTCATCTGACCGATCTTCACCGCGAGCGCCGGCGGCGTGTAGGACGTGCCGGACCAGGCCAGCATGCCCACGTACTCCAGGTCGGGCCGGTACGCCGACGGCGCGGTGTTGTCCGACTCGCCCACGCCCTGCTGCGCCCGGTGCTCCCCGAAGTACGTCCAGGCGAGCGTCGTGTGGTCCGCGGACCGCCAGGTCGGGTCGTTGGCGGAGGCCAGGTCGCCCTTGGCGCGGCTCTCCGACGAGATCAGGTAGCCGTTGTCCCAGTCGTTCGCCCACTCGAACCACATGACGTCCATGGCCATCTTGACCTCGGAGCGCAACTGCTGGTCGTCGGACCACTGGTAGATCGCGTTCAGACCGACATACGTCATGATCGTGTACTCGGGGCTCTCGTACTCGGCCCAGCCGCGCCGCACCCCGGCCTTGACCATCTCCTCGATGTTGGCCTTGCTGCTCGCCTTGAGCGCCGCCCCGGAGCTGCCGTTGAGGTCGGCCACGTCCGGGAAGTACTGCCCGACCAGATAGCCGGTGACGTACGTGCTCATCCGCAGGTTCTCGGTCTGCGGGAGCTTCTGGTAGCCGTACTTGGCGAAGTACGCGCGCACGTCCTGGAGCATCGCGGGGCTGAACTGGTCACCCGCCATCAGGTACGTGTACATCTTCGCCATGATCTTGTACTGCTCGTAGTCGTAGCCCTGGTAGAGCTTGTCCAGCTTGCCGAGGTTGGCCGCCACGTTCTGGTGGTCCACCAACTGCGCGGTGTACTGCGCCACGTTGATGGGGCCGTCCTCCTCCTTCATGGCCTTCGTCCGGTCCCACAGCCACTGCGTCCGGGTCTGCTGGGTGCCGGGGAACGGGGCGGGAGCCGCGGGTACGTACGTGGCGGTCGTGACGTGCACGGGGGCGCTCAGCGCGCTGACGTGGCCGAACGCGTCCTTCGCGCGCACCGCGAAGTCGTAACCCGTGCTCGGCATCAGGCCGGTGACGACCGCGGAGGTGCTGGAGCCGCTGACCGAGGAGGCCAGGTAGCCGTCGCGGTAGATGTCGTAGCCGCTGACCCCGGTGTCGTCGGTCGAGGCGTTCCACAGCAGCGGGACGCTGTCCGAGGAGGCCGTCCCGGCGTGCAGGGACGTCGGCGTGGTGGGCGGCGCGCTGTCGGACACCGCGCCGGCGTCGTACACACCGACGTTGTCGACGTCGATCGCCTCGTCGGTGCCGCCGGTGTCGACGCGCACCTGGAAGCCGAGTTCGACGGTCGTCACCAGCCGCTGCCCGCCGTTGGGCACCACGGTGAAGCGGTACTCGGGGATGTCGCTGTCGTCGACCGTCGCCAGGGCGCCCGACGTGCTCTTGTACGCGGCGGTGCCGGTCAGGCTCACGGCCGGTACGGCGAACCGCGGCACCAGGACGTTGTCGGCGTTGCCGAACTGGATCTCCGCGTAGATGTCCTTGGCGACGGGCTTGCTGCTGGCCGCGGCGCGCTTGAGGTCGAACTTCAGGACGAACTGCTCGGCCGGGCTGCCGACCGGCGCCCCGTAGACGGCGTTGACCCGGCTCACCAGCGAGCCGGTGGAGAACCGGTGGTAGAAGTAGCTGGCGAGGTTGGTCCCCTGGGAGGCGTCGCGCAGTTCGAGCGCGTTGTTCCCGCCGACGCTCACGATCTGCTGGCTGCCCCCGCCCGAGGCGGTGGACATGGTCAGCGGACTGGTGCCGCTGTCCATCGTGGTGTCCATGTCCGCCGCGAGCAGGTTGACCTGTGGGTCGTCGGCGGCGACGGCACCTTGGGACGGTGCCGCGAGGAGCACGATGACGCACGCGGACGCCATGGCTCCGTACAGGACTCTCATTGATCATCCTTTCGTTGGCACTGGCTGACTTGCCGACCGTTGAACCGACCGGCTACTTGACCGACCCCGCGACCAGGCCCTTGCTCCAGAAGGACTGCAAGGACACGAACATGGCGACGACGGGCACGACCGACAGCAGCGCGCCCGTGACGACGGTCGCGTAACCGATCGGATAACCCTGCATCTCACGCCAGCCGACGAGCCCCACGGTCACGGGCTGGAGCGATCTGTCGGCGAGCATGAGCGAGGGGAGCAGGAAGTTCGTCCAGATCGCGACGAACTGGAACAGGAAGATCGTCACCATCGCGGGCGCCATGATCCGCATCCCCATCACGAAGATGCGGAACTCGCCCGCCCCGTCGATCCGTCCGGCCTCGATCAGCGCGTCCGGGATCGACGACGCGGCGTAGATCCGGCTCAGATACACGCCGAAGGGGCTGACGATGCTGGGGATGAACACCGACCAGAAGGTGTTGATCACGCCGGTGTGGCTGAAGAGCAGATACAGCGGGACGGCGAGTACGGGGGCGGGCAGCAGGACGGCGGCGAGCACCGTGCCGAAGACCGCCTCACGACCGGGGAAGGGGAACTTCGCCAGCGCGTAGCCGCACATCGTGGCCAGCAGCGTGGAGACGACGCCGCCGCCGACCGCGTACAGCAGCGAGTTCAGCAACCAGCGGGAGTAGATGCCGCCTTGGGCCTCGAACAGCGTCTGGACGTTGTCCCAGAGGGCGAAGTGCGCGCCGAACCAGAAGCCGTTGCCGGAGAAGAGCTCCCCGCTGCCCTTGGTGGCGGAGACGATCAGCCACCACACCGGGAGCAGGAAGTAGAGGGCGAACAGGCCCATGACGGCCAGCACGAACATCCGCGAGGCCGGGTTCACGGTCGTCAGCGGGCTGCCCGAGGCGCGCTTGGGCCCCGGTCGCGGCTTCGGGGGAGCCGGCGTGGCGGGCGCGGGTGATTCCACGGTGGCGGTCATCAGTCGGTCCTCTTGGCCGACGCGCGGAAGACGGCGACGGAGAGCACACAGATCAGCGCACCGAGCACCACCGACTGCGTGGCCGCGTAGTTGAAGTTGTTGGAGGAGACCGACCGCAGCGTGGCCATGATCGGCGTGTAGGTGGAGGACAGGTTCGGCGCCACGGACTTCATGGTCGCGGGCTCGTTGTAGAGCTGGAACGTGCCGATGATCGAGAAGACCAGGGTCATCAGCAGGGCGGGGCGGATCTGCGGGACCTTGATCAGCCACGCGGCCCGCCACCCCGTGCAGCCGTCCATCGCGGCGGCCTCCATGGTCTCCTCGGGGATCGCCTGGAGCGCCGCGTACAGCAGGATCGTGTTGTAGCCGGTCCACGCCCAGGTGAGGATGTTCGCGATCGAGAACGGCAGCGCGGCGTCGGTGACGAAGCTGGCGTGGACGCCGATCGAGTCGAGCGCGCGGGTGATCGGGCTCAGCGACGGCGCGTACAGGAACGACCAGACCAGTCCCGCGATCACACCGGGTAGCCCGTACGGGACGAAGTAGGCGAGCCGGAAGAACCGGCCGCCCTTGATCGCCGCGGAGTCCAGGAGAAGGGCGAGTACGAGCGCGATGCCGAGCATCACCGGCACCTGGATCACGCCGATGAACGCCACCCGTCCCAGCGAGGCGAGGAAGTCCGCGTCGTGGAACACCTCGACGTAGTTGTCGAAGCCCGCGAAGACGGTCTTCGAGCCGCCGAGCCCGAGGCCGGAGCGCTTCACCGAGAACAGGCTCTGCTCCAGTGAGTACGCGGTGGGGATCAGGTAGACGACGACGAAGAGCAGGAGGAAGGGCAGGACGAACGGCGCGGCCCGGCGGAGCTCGCGTAGTCGGCGCCGTTGAGTCGTCACGGAGGACACGGTCACCTTCTCTCTGAAGGAACGTGGGTGCTGGGGGACTTGTCGGGGCGAGGGCGAGGGCGACGGCGAGGGCGAGGGCGGGGGCGAGTCGGGGGCGGGGGCGAGGGCAGGGCAGGGGCGGGGCCAGGGCGGGGGCGGCGGATTCGCGGCCCCCGCGCGGCCCTTCTTCCTGGCCCCGGCTAATTGACCGAGAAGCCCTGGGACTTCAGCGCCTTGAGCGTGTCCTTCTGGGCGTTGCCGAGCGCGTCCTCGTACGTGGCCTTCTTCGTGTGCACCTTGCCGAGGCCGTCACCGAGCGTCGTGGCCGAGATCGACATGATCGGCCCCCACATCCAGCCGGAGTTGACCTTGGCCGACTCGGTGCGGAACAACTGGTAGACGGGCTGGCCGCCGTAGTAGCTCTGCGGGGCGTCCAGCGCGGGGTTGGTGAGCCCGGACTTGGACGCGGGCAGGATGGCCGCGGAGGCGATGAGGTTCGACACCGACTCCTTGTCCGTCGACATCCAGGTGGCGAATTCGGTCGCCTCCTTCGGGTGCGAGCAGTCCTTCATCACGGCCGTGGCCGATCCGCCGGAGTTCCCGACCGTGTCCGTACCGGCCCATCGGGGCATCGGCGCGACGGCCCACTTGCCCGCGGAGCCCGAGGCGTTGTCCCGGATCAGGGACGCCGACCAGACGGGACCGACCTCGGCCCAGACCGTCCCCTTGCTCCACGCGGAGTACAGCGCCGCGTCGAAGGCGGGGTACGAGGCGAGCAGCCCCTTGTCGTACAGGCCCTGCCAGTAGTCGCCGACCTTGCGGTTGGCGGCGCTGTCGAATGACACGGACCACGCGTCGTTCTTCACCCCGAACCAGGGGGCGCCGCCCTGCCACGCGAACCCGGCGTAGAGGTAGGGGTCGGTGGGCAGGTTCATGATCCGCGACGCCGGGTCCGCGGCCTTCACCGCGGCGGCGGCGGCCGTGAACTCGTCCCAGGTCCTGGGCAGCGCGATGTGCGCCTTCTTGAACAGGTCGGCCCGGTAGAACATCGCCATCGGCGCGGTGTCCACCGGTACGCCGTACGCCTTGCCGTCGACGCCGACGTTGCCCCACACCCAGTCGGGGAACTCGCTCCTGCCGTCCTTGACGTACGTGCTGACGTCCTGGAGCACGCCCGCCGCGAGGAAGCTGGAGAACGTCTCGTACCCGACCTGGGCCAGACAGGGCGCCTTGCCCGCCTTGGCGGCGGTGAGCATCTTGTCGTAGCCGCCGGCGCCGCCGTTGGTGATGGCCTCGTACTTCACGTGGACGTCGGGGTGCGTCTTGTTCCAGAGCGCGACGGACTTCTCGTAGCCCGCGGCCCAGCCCCAGAAAGTGATGTCCGCCGGGCCGCCGGTGTCCGCCTTGGCGCTGCCGCTGCCGCTGCCGCCGCCGCATCCGGTCAGCGCGAGGCTGAGCGCGGCGAGGACCGCGGCGGTGGTGAGTCTTGCCCTGCGCATGATCATGGCGACCTCTCGGTTTGCTGCTGTACAGCGCGGTTCGTGTCTTCGTGCCGTGGTGATGGGGGGCGTTGGCGGGGGCGATGAGGGGGCGATGGGGGAGCGGACATACCGCCGCGGACGACACCGGGTAGGCGACCGGGATACTTGCATACAAGAATACTGGCATGCAAGGATTCGGACGTGAATCCTCCCCGACCAGCACGCATCCAGGAGCAGGCACCCCCCGGCCCCGCCGGAGGGCTGTCGCCGATCACCCGGGACCGCACGCGGAACCGCGCCTCCGACCACGTCTACGACGAGTTGGTCTCCGCGATCCGCAGACTGCGGCTCGCCCCCGGCTCCTCCCTGTCGGAGACGGACATCGCGGAACGGCTGCACGTCAGCCGTACGCCCGTCCGGGAGGCCATCGCCCGGCTCGCCGACACCGGCCTCGTCCACGTCGTGCCGCAGGTCGGCACGCAGGTCGGGCTGATCCGGCTACGCGACGTCGAGGAAGCGCGCTTCGTGCGCGAGAGCCTGGAGGTCTCGGCCTTCGAGGCGGCCTGCGGCAATCCGGCACTGGACGTCGGCATCCTCCGCGACCTGCTCGAACAGCAGGAGCACGCTTACCGCACCGCCGACTACGACACGTTCTTCCAGGCCGACGAGGCCCTGCACAGTGCGATCTTCACCCTCAGCGGCCACCCCGGCGCCTGGCAGGTCGTCCAGCGGATGAAGCTGCAACTCGACAGAGTGCGCCGGCTCGCCCAACCCGACACCGCCACGATGCGTGACCTGATCGACGAACACCGGCTGATCGTCGACGCGTTGGAGTCCCGCGACATCGCGGGCGGGCGCGCCCTGATCAGCCGTCACGCCAGACGCGCGCTCGAACGCGTGCCAGGGCTGCGCGCGCAGTATCCGCACTACTTCACGGCGTGACCACGGGCGGCGGCGTACGACCGGGCGCGGCGGCGTATGACCACGCGCGGCAGCGTCGTACGACGCCCAATAACGCGCACGACCGCGCACGACAGCCAGGTGCACCGAATCACCGCGACGAAAGGACAACCCCACGTGAACAGGTTCACCGGACGGACGGTTCTCGTCACAGGCGCCGGTTCCGGCATCGGCCGCGAGATGACGCGCCAGTTCGTGGCGGAGGGGGCGACCGTCTACGCGGCGGACCTCGACCCCGCCGACGTGCCCGACGGCGGCATCCCGCTCACCGCCGACGTCACCGACCCCGACTCCTTCGCCGCGGCCGTCTCCCGGGCGGTGTCGGAGACCGGCGCGCTGCACGTGCTCTGCAACAACGCGGGCCTGGCCTCCAGCACCGACACCCTGGCGTGCAGCGTCGAGGAGTGGGACGCGACCTTCGCGGTCAACACCCGCGGGGTGTTCCTCGGCACCAAACTGGCCCTGCCGCACATGCTCGCCCAGGGCGACGGCGCCATCGTCAACACCGCCTCCGCCGCCGGACTCGTCGGACTGAAGGACCGCGCCGCGTACTGCGCCAGCAAAGGCGCCGTGATCGCCTACAGCCGCCAGGTGGCCGCGCAGTACGCGGGCACCGGCGTGCGCTGCAACTCCGTCTGCCCCGGCACCGTCGACTCCCCGTGGGTGGGCCGCCTGCTCGCCGCGGCCGACGACCCCGGGCAGGCCCGCGCCCAACTCGTCGCCCGGCAGCCGATGGGCCGCCTCGGCACCCCGGCCGAGGTCGCCGCCGCCGCCCTCTACCTCGCCTCCGACGCCGCCGCGTTCATCACCGGCACCGAGCTGGTCATCGACGGCGGGCTGCTCGCCGGCTGACCATCCCTACCACCGAACGGATCACCGTGAAGCTCATGCGTGTCGGCCCACCCGGGGCCGAACGGCCCGTCGCCCTGCTTCCCGACGGCCGCCACCTCGACCTGTCCGCGCTCACCGACGACATCGACGGCGCCTTCCTCGCGGGCGACGGCCCCGGCCGGCTGCGCGACTCGATCGAGGCGGGCGGCCTGCCGGCCGTCGACGTCACCGGGCAGCGCGTCGGCCCGCCCGTCGCCCGCCCCGGCGTCGTGCTCTGCGTCGGCATGAACTACGCGGCGCACGCGGCGGAATCGGGCGCCGCACCGCCCCAGGCGCCGGTCGTGTTCTACAAGTCACCGCACTGCGTCGTGGGACCGGACGACGACGTCCTGCTGCCGCGCGGCTCCGCCAAGACGGACTGGGAGGTCGAGCTCGCGATCGTCATCGGACGCCGGGCCCGCTACCTCGACTCGCCCGCCGACGCCCTGGCCCACGTGGCGGGTTACACGATCTCCAACGACGTGTCCGAGCGGGCCCTGCAACTGGAGACCAGCGGCGGCCAGTGGTCGAAGGGCAAGAGCTGCGAGACGTTCAACCCGCTGGGTCCCTGGCTGGTCACCCCGGACGAGATCACGTCCCCCCAGGCCCTCGGCCTGCGCTCCTGGGTCAACGGCGAACCCCGCCAGGCGTCCGGCACCAAGGACATGATCTTCGACGTCGCCACGCTGATCCACGAGCTGAGCCAGTTCACCGTCCTCGAACCGGGCGACGTCATCAACACCGGCACGCCCGAAGGCGTCGCGCTGTCGGGCCGCTTCCCCTACCTCAAGGAGGGCGACACCATGGAGTTGGAGATCGACGGGCTGGGCCGTCAGCGGCAGCGGGTCGGCCGGGCATGACCATACGACTCTCGCTCGGACACATCGACACCTACGACGCGCGGGTGGCGACCTTCGCGCGCCAACTCGGCCTCACCGGCGTCCAGCTCCACACCCCCGACCTGCTGCCCGGCGAGGACGGCTTCTGGAGCGAGTCCGAACTGCGGGCCCTCAAGGACCGTTGCGAGGCCGACGGCCTCGCGATCGACGGCCTGGAGAACGTACCGCTCGCGCACTTCTGGAAGATCCAGCGCGGACTGCCGGGCCGCGACGAGCAGATCGAGAACTACCTCAGAACCATCCGCAACCTCGCCGCCGTGGGCATCGACCTGCTCGGCTACAACTTCCTCGCCACGTACGTCTGGCGCACGGACATGGCGGCGGCGGGCCGCGGCGGCGCCAAGGTCAGCGCCTTCGACCTGGCGGACGTCTCCCGCGGCAACGCGCTCGCCGGATACCGGCTCACCCCCGACCACCCCGTCGACGAGCCGGCCACGGCCGACCGGATGTGGGCCAACCACCAGTACTTCCTCGACGCCGTCCTGCCCGTCGCCGAGGAGGTCGGCGTACGGCTGGCCCTGCACCCCGACGACCCGCCCGTCGACGTGCCGTTGGGCGGCATCGCCCGGATCTTCACCTCGCCCGCCGCCATCGGACGGGCCCGCGACCAGGCGGGCGGCAGCCCGTCCTGGGGCCTGAACCTCTGCCTGGGCACGGTGTCGGAGATGGCGGGCGAGGAGAGCGTCAACGAGGTCATCGACCTGCTGGGGCCGTCCATCTTCTACGTCCACTTCCGGGACGTCCGCGGCACCGTGCCCCGCTTCAGCGAGTGCTTCCTCGGCGAGGGCAACTTCAACCCGGCGCGGGTCATCCGCCGTCTTGAGGACTCCGGATTCGACGGGTTCCTCATCGACGACCACGTCCCGGCGATGATCGGCGACCTCGACACCTGGGGCGACATCTCCTCCGAGGCGTACTGCAGCCGCGGCCGGGCCCACGCGATCGGCTACCTGCAAGGCGTCCTCAACGGCCTCGGGCTCGACCAGCCGGAGGCCCGCCCGCGGGCCGGCCGCTCGGCGACGGTCGGCCGGCAGCCTCAGGCCAGCCAGTAGTACGGCAGGCGCAGGAGGTCGGCGACGCGTGCGGCGACCTCCCGCGCGTGCGGCGGGACGCCCTCGTCGGCGATGCCGCGTATCAGGTGCAGATGGAGCGACTGGAGGGTGGCGAAGGTGTTGAACGCCCAGACCGGGACCGCGCCGGGTCCGCCGCCCTCCAGGGCCTTGTGAACGACGGTCAGCCAGTCGGTGGCCTCCTCGACGGTCAGTCCGGGGGCCTGGAGGATACGGGTGAGCGCGCGGGCCAGCCGCGCGTCCTCCAACTGCGCGTAGCGGTAGTCGGTCTGCTCGACCGTCATCCTGCGGGCGCACAGCTCCAGCAGGCCGGTGCGGCGCTCCGGCAGGGCCTTCGCGAACGCGGCGGCGGCGTCGGCGCCGTGTGCCACGGCGTGCAGCCAGCCCAGCGCGTCGTCCCAGCCGCGGGTGTCGCGCTCGGCCGGATACCAGGCCGAGAACCGCGCGTACCAGCGCTCCGCCGCCTCTCGCGGCACGAGCCCGGGCACGGCGTCGCCCCGCGTCAGCACGGAGCAGATGATCAGCGGTGCGAAGGCCCTGGCCTGAACCTCCGGGTGGGTGAGACGGCCGGCCGCGTCGTCCCCGAGCGTTTCGAGGACGGCGTCGAGACGCCCGTCCCTGATCCAGCGGGCAGCGCCGGTATAGGCGTGGTCGTCGCGTGTCCCGGGGTCCGGGGACGTCAGCATGACGGACAGCTCGGCGGCGAGCCGTGGCGCGGGGACGCCCTCGGGGAAGGGGAATCCGTCGGCCGCGACCGACGTCCAGTCGACACGATCGGCGTTCATGGCATCAGGCTATTCCTCGCTCATCGCCACCAGTTTGGTGACCGTGTTCCAGTTGCGGGTGGACGCCGTCAGGCCGAGGCGGCGGTCGGAGAACTGGGCGGCCAGCTTGGAATTGTGCACACCGCCGGGGAAGTGGCCGTAAATCTCGCTCCGGCCGGGACGGAATTCGTCCGGCGCGTACGCCGCCGCGTCGATCGCCGCCAGCTTGTCGAGGGGGACGGGCCCCGACAGGAACGTCACCATGAAGCGCGACGGATTCACCCCGTCCATCGGGAACGGGTTGGCGTCCACGACCCGCCGGAGGTCCGCGCCGGTACGGATCAGGCAGGCGACGGTCAGCCCCAATTCGTCGCTGATCCGCTGCTCCAAATCCGCCGCCAGCCGCCCCGGATCGGCCTGCGCGTGGGTGAAGACGGCGTTGCCGCTCTGGAGGTGGGTGCGGATGTCGGCGGCGCCGATGGAGGCCAGCAGGTCCCTCAGGGTCCGCATGGGCAGCTTGTTCTTGCCGCCGACGTTGATTCCGCGCAGCAGCGCGACGTAGCGGGTATCCGTGTCCGTATCCGTATCCGGGGTCGTGCTCTTACTAGTGCGGGTGCTGGTCCTGGTGTTGGTCTTGGTGTTGGTTTCGGCGCCGGTGGCCTTGGTCGTCACGATCGCCACGCTAGCGGCCGGCACTGACAATCGGTCGATTCCGGGTGGTGCCGGGGCAAGCGCGGCGTCGCGCGAATCATGCGCGATGTCCCTCGTTCGGAGGACGGTACGGTCGCTGGAACGGTTCGGCAGGCCGGGGCCTGGTTACGTTCGCGCATATGACCAGCATCCATGACAGGCCCGTCGTCACCGAACTGCGGCTGTCGGCCTTCAAATCGCACCGGGGCGCGTCGTTCGGACTCGGGCCGCTCACCCTGCTCTGCGGGGGCAGCGGCACCGGCAAGTCGAGCGTGCTGGAGGCGCTGGCCGCGCTCGGTCGGCTGGCCTGCGGGGACGGGCTCGACGAGGTCTTCGAGTCCGTGGTGCGCGGTGGCGCGGCGGCGTGCGTACCGCAGGACGCGCAGCCCGACCCGCAGGGACGGCGCGGCTTCCGGATCGGCTGCACGGTCACCGGCCCGGTGGGTCCCGTGCGGCTCGACGTCGCCGTCCAGGCGGAGCCCACGCTGCGGATCGTCGGCGAGCGGCTGACCGGCGCGGGCGAGACGCTGCTGACGACGGCGCTGCGCGACCCGGAACGCCCCACGGTGCAGGCCGCCTGGCACACCGCGGGCCTGGTCGCCGTCACCCGCGCGCCGCTGCCCGACGACCGCCTCGCCACGGCCCTGTTGCCGCTGCGCGTCGCCGGACGCACCGACGGGCAGCGCCTGGTGCTGGCCGCCGCGGAACAGGTCGTCGTGGCGCTGCGCGGGGTCTTCCCGATCGCACCGCGCCCCGAGCTGATGCGCGGCCCCGTCCCGGTCGGCGACGGACGGCTGCGCGCCTCCTGCGACAATCTGTCCGCCGTCCTGGCCAGGACGGAAGGCGAGTGCGGCACCCGGCACGCGGCGCTGGTCAACGCGGTGCGCGCGGTGTGCAGTCCGCCGGTGGAGGGGATCACGGCGCTGGCTGCGGGCGCCGCCGCGAGCACGGGCGCAGGCGGGCGTACGTGCGCCGGTCCGCGTACCGGTGCCGGTACGGCGGAGGGCGCCCGCGCGGGCGGCGGGTCGGTGGCGGAAACGGCGCGTGCGGTGGACGCCGTGATCGCCGCGGTGGACCGAGGCCCGCTCGGCCTGGTCCCGGTGGACCGCCTCGGCGACGGCGAACTCCGCTTCCTCGCGCTGGCGTTGGTGCTGCTCACCGGCCCCGGAGTGCTGGACGTCGACACGAGTACGGAGCTGCTGCCCGCCAGTCAGGTGCTGACCGTGCTGGGCGACGGCCTCGACCACGGACTGGACCGTCGTCAACTGAGCGAACTGCTGCGGCTGGCGGGCCCGGCCGCGGAACGCGGGCACATCCGGCTGCTGGGCACCGTCCAGGACGCGAGCTTCGCGGAGGGGATCGGCGGTGTCTCGGTCACCGCGCTCGGGGTCCCGAGGCCACGTCGCCGCGAGGATGCGGTAGACCAGTCGGGGTGACCGAAGAAACCGACGCACCCGATCTCGCGGCGCTCCAGCGCCGCCTCGCCTCCTTCGCCGCGGCCCGGAACTGGCAGCCGTTCCACACGCCCAAGAACCTCGCCGCCGCGCTGAGCGTCGAGGCCGCGGAGCTGCTGGAGATCTTCCAGTGGCTCACCCCGGAACAGGCGGCGGAGGTGATGGCGGACGACGGGACCGCGCACCGGGTCCGCGACGAGGTCGCGGACGTGCTGGCGTACCTGCTGCAATTCTGCGAAGTGCTCGGCATCGACGTGCTGGCCGCGCTGGCGGCGAAGATCGACCGCAACGAGCTGCGGTTCCCGCGGGCCGATCCCTCGTCCGGGTGACGAGGTTTTCCACAGGCGCGCAGTTGTCCACAGATCTCCCGAGGGGCCTTTCCGCACCCGCGAAATTCTGTCACTCTGAGTAACGGCGAAGGGATCGCCGCAGGACAGAGGGGGTGCGGGACATGGACGCAGCGCGACTGGTGGCCCAGGCGGAGCGCGTGATGAGCCGATCGCCGCAGCCGGACGACGTCATCGCGGAGGCATGGCAGGCGTTCGAGCTGACCGAGGCCGTGGGACGGCTGCTCACCGCCGATCACGAGCGGCCGGTGGTCCGCGCCGGGCCGGGACCGGTGGTGGGCGCGTCAGGCGGCGACCCGCCGCGGGCCGCACGGCTGACCGGGGTGCGCGACCCGCACGGCACGCTGCGGGCCCTGCGCGCGCTGCTCGGCGAGATCGGCCTGTCGCTGGTCGCCATCACCTGCACGGCGGAGGACGAGGCGGCGTACTGGAACTGCATCGAAGCACTGGACGCGGTGGACGAGGCCAAGGACCGCGTGCGCGCGCTGACCCGGGAGGTGGACCGTTGACGGAGATCGCCGTGATGGGGGCAGGATGGAGGAATGGATCTGCGAATCTTCACCGAGCCCCAGCAAGGTGCCGAGTACGACACCCTGCTCACCGTCGCGAAGGCGACCGAAGACCTGGAATTCGACGCCTTCTTCCGCTCCGACCATTACCTGAAGATGGGCGACGGGACCGGACTGCCGGGACCCACGGACGCGTGGATCACCCTGGCCGGACTCGCCCGCGAGACCAGCCGGATCAGGCTCGGCACCCTGATGACGGCCGGCACCTTCCGGCTCCCCGGTGTGCTGGCGATCCAGGTCGCCCAGGTGGACCGGATGTCGGGCGGACGGGTCGAGTTCGGCCTCGGCGCGGGCTGGTTCGAGGAGGAGCACACGGCGTACGGCATCCCCTTCCCGAAGGAGAAGTTCGCCCGCCTTGAGGAGCAACTGGCCATCGTCACCGGCCTGTGGGAGACCCCGGTCGGCAAGACCTTCGACTACGACGGGACGTTCTACCAGCTCAAGGACTCGCCCGCGCTGCCCAAGCCCGCGCAGGCGAAGGTCCCGGTGCTGATCGGCGGCATGGGCGCCAAGCGGACACCGGAACTGGCGGCGCGCTACGCGACCGAGTTCAACATCCCGTTCGCCTCGGTCGAGGACAGCGGGCTCCAGATCGGCCGGGTGCGCGCGGCGGCGGAGGCGGCCGGGCGCGGCCCCGACGACCTGGTGTACTCCAACGCCCTGGTGGCCTGTGTCGGCAAGGACGACGCCGAGGTGGCCCGCCGGGCCGCCTCGATCGGCCGGGAGGTGGACGAGCTGAAGGCGAACGGGCTGGCGGGCACGCCCGCCGAGGTCGTCGACCGGATCGGGCAGTTCGCGGAACAGGGCTCCACCCGCTTCTACCTCCAGATTCTCGACCTGTCCGACCTCGACCACCTGGAGCTGATCTCGTCCCAGGTCAGGACCCAGGTGGGCTGAGGCCGCGATGCCCACCACCCCGCCCGCACCGCTCTTCCCGGCCGCCGCCGGGAGGGCACTGGTCCTGGACGGCGGGCTGTCCAACCAACTCGCCGACCAGGGCTGCGACCTGTCGGACCCGCTCTGGTCCGCCCGGCTGCTCGCCGACGCCCCGGAGCAGATCGAGGCCGCGCACACCGCCTATGTGCGGGCGGGCGCCCGGGTGCTGATCACCTCCAGCTACCAGGCCACCTACGAGGGGTTCGCCCGGCGCGGCATCGGGCGGGCCGAGGCGTCCGCGCTGCTGACCCGCAGCGTGGAGCTGGCCCGGCGGGCGGGCGCGGGCCGGACCGACGTGCGGGTGGCGGCGTCGGTCGGGCCGTACGGGGCGATGCTCGCGGACGGCAGCGAGTACCGCGGGCGGTACGGGCTGAGCGTGCGGGAGCTGGAGCGCTTCCACCGGCCGCGGATCGAGACCCTGGCGGCGGCCGGTCCCGACGTCCTGGCCCTGGAGACGGTGCCGGACACCGACGAGGCCGAGGCCATGCTGCGGGCGGCCGAGGGGACCGGCGTGCCGGTCTGGCTCTCCTACACCGTCGACGGCGACCGTACCCGGGCCGGGCAGCCCCTGGCGGACGCCTTCGCGGTGGCCGCGGGCCGCGACGAGGTGATCGCGGTGGGCGTCAACTGCTGCGCGCCCGCCGACGCGGACCATGCGGTGGAGGCGGCGGCGACGGTCACCGGCAAGCCCGTCGTCGTCTACCCCAACAGCGGCGAGCACTGGGACGCCGGCCTCCGCCGCTGGGACGGCACCGCCACCTTCTCCCCGGCCCGCGTGACCGCCTGGGAACGGTCGGGCGCCCGCCTGATCGGCGGCTGCTGCCGAGTGGGCCCGGCCCGGATCAGCGCCCTGTCGAAGGTGCTGGGCGGCGGCTAGGGCCGGGAAAATCCCCTGGTCGGGGGGCGGCCGGAAGAGAATACTCGGTGAGGTGTTCCTGACGATCTCCACCACCGGCACCGCGGCTGCCCCGGCTACTGACCTGGGGTTTCTGCTGCACAAGCACCCGGAGAAGGCGCAGACCTTCTCCACCTCCTACGGCAACGCGCACGTCTTCTATCCCGAGGCGTCGGTCGAGCGGACCACCGCCGCGCTGCTGTTGGAGATCGATCCGCCCGCGCTGGCGCGCCGGGGGAAGGGCAAGGGCAAAGGCCGGGGCGGCGCGCCCGACTCCGCGCTCGCGCAGTATGTGAACGACCGGCCCTACGCGGCCTCGTCGCTGCTCGCGGTGGCGCTGCGTACCGTCTTCTCCAGCGCGCTGCGCGGCGAGTGCCGCACGATGCCGGAGCGGGCGGCGGCGCCGCTGCCGCTGCGGATCGAGGTGCCGGTGCTGCCCGCCCGCGGCGGCCCCGCGCTGGTGGCCGGGCTGTTCGAGCCGCTGGGCTGGCGGGTGGAGGCCGAGCCGGTGGCGCTGGACACGCGGTTCCCCGAGTGGGGCGACTCGCGGTACGTACGGCTGGTGCTCGAAGGGGAGCTGCGGCTGGCGGACGCGCTGCGGCAGATCTATGTGCTGCTGCCGGTGCTCGACGACGCCAAGCACTACTGGGTGTCGGCGGACGAGGTGGACAAGCTGCTGCGGTTCGGCGAGGGGTGGCTGGAGGAGCACCCGGAGCAGAAGCTGATCACCAGCCGCTATCTGGCGCGGCGCTGGGCGCTGACCCGGCAGGCGATGGAGCGGCTTGAGCTGGCCCGGCTGGCGGACGCCGACGACATCGAGGTCGAGGCCATCGACAACGCGGTCGAGGACACCGTGGGCCCGGACGGCGAGGAGGCGCAGGAGCGGCCGACGCCGCTGGCCGTTCAGCGGCGCGAGGCGATCCTCGGGGCGCTGCGCGACGCCGGGGCCACGCGCGTGCTCGACCTGGGCTGCGGGCAGGGCCAGTTGGTGGGCGCGCTGCTGAAGGACGTGCGGTACACGGAGATCGTCGGCGTCGACGTATCGGTGCGGGCGCTCGGCAGCGCGGCGCGGCGGCTGCGCCTGGACCGGTTGAGCGAACGGCAGGCGGCGCGGGTCACGCTGTTCCAGGGCTCGTTGGCGTACACCGACGCGCGGCTCAAGGGTTACGACGCGGCCGTGCTCAGCGAGGTCGTCGAACACCTCGACCTGCCGCGGCTGCCCGCCCTGGAGTACGCGGTGTTCGGCTCCGCCCGGCCGCGGACCGTGGTCGTGACGACGCCGAACGTCGAGTACAACGTGCGGTGGGAGTCGCTGCCCGCGGGCCATGTCCGGCACGCCGACCACCGTTTCGAGTGGAGCCGCGAGGAGTTCCGCGGCTGGGCGACGACGGTCGCCGCCCGGCACGGCTACGACGTCGCCTTCACCCCCGTCGGCCCCGACGACCCCGAGGTCGGCCCGCCCACCCAGATGGCGGTCTTCACGATCGCCGCGCCCACGACCGACACCCGTCACACGACTGCGACCACGACCACCGGCAAGGAGGCGGCGGCATGACCGCACCGCGCACGCTGCCCGTCACCGACCTGTCCCTCGTCGTCCTGATCGGCGCCACCGGCTCCGGCAAGTCCACCTTCGCCGCACGGCACTTCAAGCCCACCGAGGTCATCTCCTCCGACTTCTGCCGCGGCCTGGTCAGCGACGACGAGAACGACCAGAGCGTCAGCGCCGACGCCTTCGACGTCCTGCACTACATCGCGGGCAAGCGGCTCGCGGCGGGCCGCCGCACCGTCGTGGACGCCACGAACGTGCAGGCGGAGAGCCGCAGGGAGTTGATCAAGCTGGCCCGCGAGTACGACGTGCTGCCGATCGCCGTCGTCCTCGACGTACCCGAGCAGGTCTGCGTCGCGCGCAACGCCGGGCGCCCCGACCGGGCCTCGCTGCCGCGCCACGTCGTGCAGCGGCACCAGCGCGAACTGCGCCGCTCGCTGCGGGGCCTGGAGCGCGAGGGCTTCCGCAAGGTGCACGTCCTGCGCGGCACCGAGGAGATCGACTCCGCCGAGATCGTCACCGAGCGCCGTTACAACGACCTGACGCACCTCACCGGGCCGTTCGACATCATCGGCGACATCCACGGGTGCAGTTCCGAACTGGAGACGCTGCTGGCCGAGTTGGGCTACGCCGACGGCACGCACCCCGAGGGGCGCACCGCCGTCTTCGTCGGCGACCTCGTCGACCGCGGCCCGGACAGCCCCGGTGTGCTGCGCCGCGTCATGGGCATGGTCGAGGCGGGCACCGCGCTGTGCGTGCCCGGCAACCACGAGAACAAGCTCGGCCGCTACCTCAAGGGCCGCCAGGTGCAGCAGACCCACGGACTGGCCGAGACCATCGAGCAGCTGGAGCGCGAGGACGCCCGCGACCCGGAGTTCCGCAAGCGGGTCGCGGCCTTCATCGACGGTCTGATCAGCCACTACGTGCTGGACGGCGGCAAGCTGGTGGTCTGCCACGCGGGTCTGCCCGAGAAGTACCACGGCCGCACCTCGGGCCGGGTCCGCTCGCACGCGCTGTACGGCGACACGACCGGCGAGACCGACGAGTTCGGCCTGCCCGTGCGCTACCCGTGGGCCGAGGACTACCGCGGGCGCGCCGCCGTGGTCTACGGCCACACCCCGGTTCCGAACACGTCCTGGATCAACAACACCATCTGCCTCGACACCGGGGCGGTCTTCGGCGGCAAGATGACCGCGCTGCGCTGGCCCGAGCGCGAGATCGTGGACGTACCGGCCGAGCGGGTCTGGTACGAGCCGGCCAAGCCGCTCGTGGTCGAGGCGCCCGGTGGCCATGACGGGCGCCCGCTCGACCTCGCCGACGTCACCGGGCGGCGGATCGTGGAGACCGGGCAGATGGGACGGCTCGCCGTCCGCGAGGAGAACGCGGCGGCGGCCCTTGAGGTGATGAGCCGCTTCGCCGTCGACCCGCGCCTGCTCGCCTACCTGCCGCCGACGATGTCGCCCTGCGCGACCTCGCGGCAGGAGGGCTGGCTGGAGCACCCGGCGGACGCCTTCGCCGACTACCGCGAGAGCGGTGTCGCCCAGGTCGTCTGCGAGGAGAAGCACATGGGCTCCCGCGCGGTCGTCCTGGTCTGCCGTGACGAGGCCGCCGCGCGGAAGCGCTTCGACGCGCCCGACGGCACGACCGGCGCGGTGCACACCCGTACCGGGCGGCCGTTCTTCGACGACGGGGCCGTCACCGAGGAGGTGCTGGCCCGGCTGCGCGCGGCCGTCACGGCGGCCGGACTGTGGGACGAGCTGTCCACGGACTGGCTGCTGCTCGACGCCGAGCTGCTGCCCTGGTCGCTGAAGGCGTCCGGCCTGCTGCGCAAGCAGTACGCGGCCGTCGGCGCCGCGGGCGGCGCGGTCTTCCCCGCCGCCCTGAGCGCGCTCGAAGCCGCGGCGGCTCGCGGCACCGACGTCGCGGACCTGCTGGGCAGACAGCGCGAACGGGCGTCGGACGCGGCGGCGTTCACCGACGCCTACCGCCGGTACTGCTGGACCACCGACGGGCTCGACGGCGTACGGCTGGCGCCGTTCCAGCTCCTCGCCGTCCAGGGCCGCAGCCTCGCCGCGCTCCCGCACGACGAGCAGTTGGCGCTCATCGACCGGCTGGTCGAGGCCGACCCCACCGGGCTGCTCAGGACCACCGGGCGGCTGCTGGTCGACACCACGGACGAGGAGTCGGTCGCGGCCGGAGTGCGCTGGTGGCTCGAACTGACCGGCGCGGGCGGCGAAGGCATGGTCGTCAAGCCGCTCGCCGCGCTGGTCCGCACCGAGAAGGGGCGGCTGGTGCAGCCGGGCATCAAGTGCCGCGGCCGGGAGTATCTGCGGATCATCTACGGTCCCGAGTACACCCGTCCGGAGCACCTGGAGCGGCTGCGGTCCCGTTTCCTCGGCCACAAGCGCTCGCTCGCCCTGCGCGAGTACGCGCTCGGCCTGGAGGCGCTGGACCGGCTGGCGGCCGGCGAACCGCTCTGGCGCGTCCACGAGGCGGTCTTCGCCGTACTGGCGTTGGAGTCGGAGCCGGTCGACCCCCGGCTGTGACGCCGTGAGCTGTGCCCGTCGAACGGTCGGGCCGCCCACACCCCTCCGGTGGGCGGTCCGACCGGGCTCGATCCCCGTGTGCCGAACCGGTCCTACCCCAGCAGCCGCAGCGCCGTCGCCGACCGGCCGAGGCGTACGGTCTGACCCCAGGTCAGCTCCAGCGCGTCGGACTCCATGCCGTCGCCGAAGGCGACCAGACGGTCGGACTCGACGGTCAGCCGGAGCCGGTCGGCCGCGGCCAGCACGCCCGCGACCTGCGAAGTGCCGGTCGCGGGGGAGGGCCAGGCCTCGCGGACGAACCACAGCAGCCGCGGCTCCGCGGGACCCGGCAGCGGAAGGCCGCTGCCGCGTTCCTGCCACAGCGACCGCAGCCAACCCGTGGCACCCGTGCCTGTACCCACCAGAACGCCCGATGACGCCTGGGCTTCCGCGGGCGCGGCGTCGTCGTCGGGACCGAGCCGGTAGCGGGCGGTCTGGTGTCCCGGCGGTCCGAGGTAGATCTCGTTGAGCGCCAGCAGCCGCTGTGTGTCGTCGGCGACGGCCTCCACCATGGTCAGTTCGTCGGCCCGGCCGCCGCGCGCGGCGGAGTCGAGCAGCTTGCCCGCGTCGCCCGCCCGGTGCCGGACGAGCACGCCCGGATTACGGCCGGGGTCGGTGTCGATCCCCACCACCGGCTGCCCCGACAGGTACTTGGCGGCGTTGGCGACCAGCCCGTCCTGGCCGATCACCACGACCACGTCCTCCGGCGCGAAGAGGAAGCGGTCCAGATCGGCCCGCTCCACCCGCGCCTGCCGCCACCGCAACGGCACCGCCGCGGCCACCTCGGCGAGCGCGGCCCGCCCGCGCTGATGGCGTTCGCGCACCTCCTGGATGCTCCGGCCGCGCGAGGAGAGGAAGAACGCCGCCTGGCCGTGGGTGCCGTGCCGGGCCAGCAACTCCTCGTACTCGCTGACCCGGTGCACCAGCACCGCGCGCGGGGCGAGGCTCACCGCCGCTCACCACCGGAGCCCGGGACCGCGCCGCCGCCGCTGGGGCGCCCGAGCCGTTCCACCAGGCCGGTGAGCATGTCGGGGGTGAGCGTGAGGCTGTCGATCCGCGGCAGATTCTCCGCGACCCGGTTGAGCGCCAGCGCGTGCAGCGTCGCCGGATCCACGTCGCCGTGCACCCGCAGCCACCCGGCCTGTGCCTCGGCGCGCGCCGTACCCGCCTCGCGCGCCGCCTCGGCCTTCGCGCGGGCGAGGCGGACGAGCCGGGCGGCCTCGGCCTCGGCGCGCACGGCGTCGGCCGCCGCGTTCTCCTCCGCCTCGCGGCGCGCGTTCGTACCGTGCTGCTCGACCAACTGCTCCTCGCGCCGGGCCAGTTCGATCCGGCTGGCCAACTCGTTCTCGGCGATGGCCCGTTCGCGCTCGACGGCGACGGCCCGCCGCTCGTACGTGGCCCGGTCCGCCTCCTGCTGGATCTGCTCGCGGGCGGGCGTCCGCAGCGCGCGCTCCACCTCGGGCTCCGGCCGAATCGCCACCACGCGCACGGCGACGACCTCGATGCCGGTGGTGGCCAGTCGCGGCTCGTCGGCGAGCCCGTCGGCGATCCGCTGCCGTACCGCCGCCACGCCGTCGACCAGCGCGGACGCCAGCGCGGTACGGGCCAGGACGTCGAGCGCGTGCTGCTGGGCGGTCTCGGTGAGCAGGGTGGCGAGCTGTTCCAGCGGGGCGCCGCGCCAGATCCCGGTGTCGGGGTCGATGGAGAAGTCCAGGCGCTCGGCTGCGGTGGCCGGGGCGCTGATCCGGTACGTCACGGTCGACTGCACGCTGACGTCCTGGAAGTCGGAGGTCCTGGCATGGAAGGACATCGCCAACTCGCGGTCGTCGACCGGCACTTCGGAGAGGGCCGCGGTCAGCGACCGGTACCAGAAGCTGAGGCCGGGCCCGTCGTGCACGAGCGCGCCGCGCGAGTGGTGGCAGATGTGCGCGGTGGGCGCCGAACGCAGATGGCGCCAGCCGAAGCGCCTGGTGATGTCGGCCATGGTGGGCCCCTCCTTCTCGTCAGTGCGACGATATCGAGCGATCCTCTTATCGTCAAGAAGACGAGATGGGGAGTTCGGCGTACCCGCCGGGGTGCGCTGGCGCGGGCTGACGGGGCGCGCGCGGCGCGTCCTGCCGCCGGGGCGCGTGAATCGCGGGCGCGGTGGTCAGGATGGAGGCATGGGATTCCACGTCGACTCCGAGACCGGGCGGCTGCGCCGCGTCATACTGCACCGCCCCGACCTCGAACTGAAGCGCCTGACCCCCAGCAACAAGGACGCGCTGCTCTTCGACGACGTCCTGTGGGTGCGCAGGGCCCGCGCCGAGCACGACGGCTTCGCGGACGTGCTGCGCGACCGGGGCGTCGAGGTCCACCTCTTCGGCGACCTGCTGCGCGAGTCGATGCTGGTGCCCGAGGCCAAGAAGCTGGTCCTGGACCGGGTCTTCGACGCCAAGGAGTACGGACCGCTGGCCACGCCCCATCTGCGGGAGGCGTTCGACCGGTTGGGCGTCGTGGAGCTGACCGAGGCGCTGATCGGCGGCATGACCAAGCGCGAATTCCTGGAGCGCTTCGCCGAACCCGTCTCCGTCCGCTTCCACGCCATGGACCTGGACGACTTCCTGCTCGCCCCGCTGCCCAACCACATCTTCACCCGCGACACCTCGGCCTGGGTCTACGACGGCGTCAGCATCAACGCCATGCGGTGGCCCGCCCGGCAGCGCGAGACGGTGCACTTCGAGGCGATCTACCGGCACCATCCGCTGTTCTCCGGCGGCGGCTTCCACGTCTGGTCCGAGGGGCAGGCCGACTACCCGTCCACCATCGAGGGCGGCGACGTCCTGGTCATCGGCAGCGGCGCCGTGCTGATCGGGATGAGCGAGCGCACCACCCCGCAGGCCGTGGAGATGCTGGCGCAGGGGCTGTTCGAGGCCGGCTCCGCGCAGACCATCGTGGCCCTGGACATGCCGAAGCGGCGGGCCTTCATGCACCTCGACACGGTGATGACGATGGTCGACGGCGACACGTTCACGCAGTACGCGGGGCTGGGGATGCTGCCCTCGTACACCATCGAGCCGGGCTCGGGCGCGGGCGACCTCAAGGTCACCGACCACTCGCCCGAGCACATGCACCGGGCCATCGCGGCGGCCCTCGGCCTGGACTCCATCGACGTGCTCACCGCGACGCAGGACGTGCACGCCGCCGAGCGCGAGCAGTGGGACGACGGCTGCAACGTCCTGGCCGTGGAGCCGGGCGTGGTCGTCGCCTACGAGCGCAACGCGACCACCAACACGTTTCTGCGCAAGCGCGGCGTCGAGGTGATCGAGATCCCGGGCAGCGAGCTGGGCCGGGGCCGGGGCGGCCCGCGCTGCATGAGCTGCCCGATCGAGCGGGACGCGGTCTGAACGCCCGACCGTAGCTGAGGGGCGGCCCGAACGCCTGGTCGGAGGCGGGGCGGGGCCTGAACGCCTGATCGCGGCGGGGTGCGTGTGCGGCGCGGGAGGGGTCTGTATAAGAATGCCGATCTACGTATAGACTTCCAGTCCTGTTCGTCCCGCACCCCGACCTAGGAGTCCCCGCATGGCCGTCGACCTCAAGGGCCGCCACTTCCTCAAGGAGCTGGACTTCACGCCCGAGGAGTTCCGCCACCTGGTGGAGCTGGCCGCGGAGCTGAAGGCGGCGAAGAAGGCGGGCACGGAGGAGCAGCGGCTGCGCGGCCGTAACATCGCGCTGGTCTTCGAGAAGACCTCCACCCGTACCCGGTGCTCCTTCGAGGTCGCCGCCGCCGACCAGGGCGCGTCCACCACCTACCTCGACCCGTCCGGCTCGCAGATCGGACACAAGGAGTCGGTCAAGGACACCGCCCGCGTGCTGGGCCGGATGTTCGACGGCATCGAGTACCGGGGCAGCGGCCAGGACGTCGTCGAGGAGCTGGCCGCCCACGCGGGCGTCCCCGTGTGGAACGGCCTCACCGACGACTGGCACCCCACCCAGATGCTCGCCGACGTCCTCACCATGACCGAGCACAGCGCGAAGCCGCTCACCGGCATCGCATACGCCTACCTCGGCGACGCCCGCTCCAACATGGGCAATTCGCTGCTGATCACGGGCGCGCTGCTGGGCATGGACGTACGTGTCGCCGCGCCCGCCACCCTGTGGCCGCGGGAGTCCGTGGTCGCCGAGGCCCGCCGCCTCGCCGAGGTCTCCGGCGCCCGCCTCACCCTCACCGAGGACGTCACCGAGGCCGTGCGCGGCGCCGACTTCGTCCACACCGACGTGTGGGTGTCGATGGGCGAGCCGAAGGAGGTCTGGGACGAGCGGATCGCGCTGCTCGCGCCGTACGCCGTCACCGCCGACGTCCTCGCCGCCACCGGCAACCCGGACGTGCGCTTCATGCACTGCCTGCCCGCGTACCACGACCTGGGCACCGCGATCGGCCGCGAGATCCACCAGCGCACCGGGCTGACCTCGCTGGAGGTCACCGACGAGGTCTTCGAATCCGACCGGTCGGTCGTCTTCGACCAGGCGGAGAACCGTATGCACACCATCAAGGCGGTCCTGGTGGCGACGCTGGCCTGAGCCCGGTGCCGCCCCGGTCCTGAGGCCAGGCCCGGCCGCCCCGGCGGTCAGTGCAGGGTGAACCAGACGGCCTTGCCGGTGCCGGTCAGCCGGCAGCCGGAGTCGGCGCTCAGCGCGCGGATCAGGATCAGGCCGCGGCCGTGCTCGGCCAGCTCGTCGTGGCACGGGGGGTCGGGCTGGGCGGGGATCAGGAGATTGAGGCCGACGGGGAAGTCCAGGCCCTGGTCGTGGACCTCGACCTGGAAGCCGTGCGGAAGCAGCTCCACGAACAGCTCGATCGCGCCCGGCGGGGTGTGCTCCACGGCGTTGGCCACGACCTCGGCGGTGAGGAGCTCCGCGGTGTCGGTGTCGGGGCCGGTGTCCTGACCGAGTTCGACCAGGACGGTACGGACCATGGCGCGCGCCAGCGGGACGGCGGCGGGGGAGTGCGGCAGGTCGATCCGCCAGACCGTCGGCCGGTCGGGGAACTCGCCTGCGGTGCGGGTGGGGCTGGTCATCGCTACTCCGATCCGGACGGGGCGGGGGCTCGCTCACCCCGATGTCCTCCACCTTAGGAATCGGACAATACGGTCAGCAGAGGCGTCCGGAAGGAGGTCGTAGGGACCAAAGGCCCGCGAGCGGACGGACCTCCTGCCCGTACCAGGCGCGGGCGCCGCTCTCGTTCCGCCCGTGTTCGCGCCCCGCCCCCTCCTTGTCTCGCCCTCCTGACGACAGTCACAAACAGGTGATAACGTCGGGACGAGGAGGCCGCGCATGAGTCCGTATCCCAGCTCCGCGAGCCCCACCGGCCACTGGCGCCATCTGCGCGTCGACCGGGCCGAGGGCGTCGTCACCGTCACCTTCGACCGGCCCGAGCGGCTCAACGCACTGACCTTCGGCGCCTACGCCGACCTGCGCGACCTGCTGGCCGAGCTGGCCAGGGAGGGCGGGACCCGCGCCCTGGTCCTCGGCGGCGCGGGCCGCGGTTTCTGCTCGGGCGGCGACGTGGACGAGATCATCGGCGCCACCCTGGCCATGGGCACCGGCGAGCTGCTGGAGTTCAACCGGATGACCGGACAGGTCGTCCGGGCGATCCGCGAGGCGCCCTTCCCGGTGATCGCCGCCGTGCACGGCATCGCCGCGGGCGCGGGCGCGGTGCTCGCCCTCGCCGCCGACTTCCGGATCGTGGAGCCCTCCGCGCGCTTCGCCTTCCTGTTCACCCGCGTCGGCCTGTCGGGCGCCGACATGGGCGCCGCGTATCTGCTGCCCCGGCTCGTCGGGCTCGGCCACGCCACCCGGCTGCTGATGCTCGGCGACAGCGTCGACGCGGCGGAGGCGGAGCGGATCGGCCTGGTCAGCCAGTCGGCGCCGGAGGGCGGCGCCGACGAGGCCGCCGCCGCGCTCGCCCGCAGGCTGGCGGCGGGCCCGGCGCTGGCCCACCAGCAGACCAAGGCGCTGCTCACCGCCGAGTTGGACATGCCGCTGGGCGCCGCCGTCGAAATGGACGCCGCGGCCCAGGCGTTGCTCATGACCAGCAGCGACTACGCCGAATTCCACGCGGCCTTCACCGCGAAGCGCGAGCCGACGTGGGAAGGCCACTAGCGATGCCGGGCGGTCACCGGACCGCGGGCGCCCGCCGTGCCCAGCGCGTCGCCGTCATCGGCGGCGGCCCCGGCGGCCTCTACGCCGCCGCGCTCCTCAAGCGCCTCGACCCGGACCGCACGGTCACGGTGTGGGAACGCGGCGCGCCCGAGGACACCTTCGGCTTCGGCGTCGTCTTCTCCGACGAGACCGTGGGCGGCATCGAGAACGCCGATCCGGCCGTCTACGCCGCCATGCGCGAGGAGTTCGTCCGCTGGGAAGCGATCGACATCCGGCACCGCGACCGCCTCACCCGCTCCGGCGGCCACGGTTTCGCGGCCCTCGACCGGCGCCGGCTGCTCGCGCTGCTGTACGAGCGCTGCCGCGACCTCGGCGTGGACGTCCGCGTCCGCACCCCGGCCCCCTCCGCCGACCGGCTCGCCCTCGACCACGACCTCGTGGTGGCCGCAGACGGCGCCCACAGCGCCACCCGCGCCGCGCACGCCGACGTCTTCCGCCCGCGCCTGACCACCCACGGCTGCCGCTACATCTGGCTCTCCGCCGACCTCCCGCTCGACGCCTTCCGCTTCGAGATCCTGGAGACCCCGCACGGTGTGATGCAGGCCCACGCCTACCCGTACCGGCCGGGCGCCAGCACCTTCGTCGTCGAGATGACCGAGGACGTCTGGCGGCGCGCGGGCTTCGACCGCGAGGCCGCCGAAGGTGCTGTCGGCGCTGTCGGCGTCGTCGGCGCTGAGGTCACGGCGAACGGGTCCGATACGGAAGCCGCCACCGCCGCCACCATCGCCGCCTGCGAAAAGCTCTTCGCCCGCCTCCTCGACGGCCGCGCCCTGCACGCCAACCGCTCCCGCTGGCAGCCCTTCACCACCGTGGTCAACGAGCGCTGGCGGCACGGCCGTACGGTCCTGCTCGGCGACGCCGCCCACACCGCGCACTTCTCCATCGGCTCCGGCACCAAGCTCGCCATGGAGGACGCGCTGGCGCTCGCCGCTTCCCTGCGCGAACAGCCCGACACCGAAACGGCGTTGGCCGCCTACGAGAGCGAGCGGCGGCCGGTGGTGGAGAGCACGCAGCGGGCGGCGCTGGCCAGTCTGGAGTGGTTCGAACGGCTCGGCAGCTACGTGGACCAGCCGCCGACACAGTTCGCGTTCAATCTGCTGACCCGCAGCCGCCGCGTCACGCACGGCAATCTGCGGCTGCGCGACCGGGAGTTCACCGACCGCGTCGAGCGCGGCTTCGGGGCGCCGCCCGGCACACCGCCGATGTTCACCCCCTTCCGGCTGCGCGGCCTGACGCTGCGCAACCGCGTCGTCGTGTCACCGATGGACATGTACGTGGCGCGGGACGGCGTGCCCGGCGACTTCCACCTCGTCCACCTGGGCGCGCGGGCCCTCGGCGGGGCCGGTCTGGTGATGACCGAGATGGTCTGCGTCAGCCCGCGCGGCCGGATCACCCCCGGCTGCACCGGCCTGTGGAACGGCCAACAGGAAGCCGCCTGGCGGCGGATCACCGACTTCGTCCACCAGCAGGGCGGCGCGGGCGGGTCCGGCGCGGGTGCGAGCGGCCCGGACGGAACCGGCGCTGGTGGGACCGGCGTCGGCGGAACCGGCACCGCCATCGGCCTCCAACTCGGCCACAGCGGCCGCAAAGGCTCCACCCGCCTCATGTGGGACGGCATCGACCAGCCGCTGCCCGACGGCAACTGGCCGCTGGTCGCCCCCTCGCCGCTGCCGTACCGCGAAGGCGTCAACCAGGTGCCGCACGCCCTGCGCGCGGACGAACTCGCGCAGATCCGCGACCAGTTCGCGGCGGCGGCCGAGCGCGGCGCCCGCGCCGGTTTCGACCTGCTCGAACTGCACTGCGCCCACGGCTACTTGCTCTCCTCCTTCCTGTCCCCGCTGACCAATCACCGCACCGACCGCTACGGCGGCGACCTCGCGGGGCGGCTCCGCTTCCCGCTCGAAGTCCTGGACGCGGTACGGGAGTCGTGGCCGTCCGACCGGCCGCTGACGGTACGGATCTCCGCCACCGACTGGGCACCGGGCGGTGCCACGGGAGACGACGCCGTCGCCGTCGCCCGCGCGCTGGCCGAGCACGGCGCCGACGCCGTGGACGTCTCCACCGGCCAGGTCGTCGCCGACGAGCGGCCCGCCTTCGGACGCTCCTACCAGACGCCGTACGCCGACCGGATCCGTAACGAGACGGGCCTGCCGGTGATCGCGGTCGGCGCCATCTCCTCCTGGGACGACGTCAATTCCCTGCTGCTCGCGGGCCGCGCCGACCTCTGCGCGCTGGCCCGCCCGCACCTGTACGACCCGCACTGGACACTGCACGCCGCCGCCGACCAGTCCTACGAAGGCCCCGGCGCACCCTGGCCCACCCCGTACCTCGCGGGCCGCCGCCCGCCGCCCACCGGCCGTACGGACGGGCCGAAACCCCGCCTGGCGCTGGACTCCTGAGCGCAAAGGGCCGGGCTACTGGTCCGCCACGAAGCGCGCCCCCTGGTCGCGCAGCAGCACATGCAGGGCCGTGAACACCGCCGCCGAGCGGATGCCCGGCCAGTCCGCGGGCAGCAGCGCCGGGGGCAGGCCGGGGTCGGCGTACGGCAGGCGGCGCCAGGTGTCGAGCGCGCGCAGATAGTCCCCGAAGGCCCGCTCGGGCGAGGGCTCACCGGCCCCAACCTCGGACTCAGCCTCGGCCCCGGACTCGGCCCCGACCTCGGACTTGGCCGACCACCTCCCCAGCACCGGCTCGTGCGCCGCCAGGAAGGTGTGGTGCAGCGCG
This sequence comes from Streptomyces sp. NPDC003300, assembly GCF_040610915.1. Lineage (NCBI taxonomy): Bacteria > Bacillati > Actinomycetota > Actinomycetes > Kitasatosporales > Streptomycetaceae > Streptomyces > Streptomyces sp. NPDC003300. The sequence goes on from NZ_JBEXNE010000008.1 coordinate 243,145, forward strand.
GCCAGCGCGTCCAGATCCCACCAGCGCCGTACCGCCTCCTCGGTCGCGGTGAAACCGAGGTGCGCGCCGCGGAACAGGTCGACGTACGGGGCCAGTTCGAGCCGCCGCAGCACGTGCCGGGTCTCCTCGTGCAGCGCGCCGGGCGCCACCCACACACCGGGCGCGGCCGTACCGAAGCCGAGACCGGCCAGCCGGGACCGCAGCAGATGCCGCTTGTGCCGCTCGGACTCCGGCACCGAGAAGACGGCGAGCAGCCAGTCCTCCGGGTCGGGATCGGGCGCGGCGCCGACCCCGTAGATTCGCCCGTCGCCGTCCGCGAGCAGCAGCCGCGCGTCGTCGGACAGCGCGTACGCGGCGGCCCCGCCGACCCGGTCGGGCACGAGGAGGCCGCGCCGCTTGAGCCGGGAGACCGCGGACCGGACCGACGGCGGGTCCACGCCCACCGCCCCCATCAGCCGGATGAGCGCGGCCACCGGCACCCGGCCCGCCAACTCCGCGCGCCCGTAGGCGCCGTAGAAGGTGAGGATCAGGGAACTCGGTGTGTGCTGCTCGGTCACATGATCACCCTAGGGCGTCTCAGTCCAGGTCGCGCAGCCGGAAGCGCTGGAGCTTGCCGGTGGGCGTACGGGGGAGCGCGGGCACGAAACGGATCTCGCGCGGCGCCTTGTACGGCACGATCACACTCTTGGCGAAGTCCCGCAGCGCGCCCGCCGCCCGGTCCCCGCCGTCCACGCCCTCGTGCAGGACGACGAACGCCCGGACGATCTGCCCGCGCTCCTCGTCCGGCACCCCGATCACCGCCGCCTCCCGCACGTCCGGGTGCCGCAGCAGCGCCTCCTCGACCTCGGGCCCCGCGATGTTGTACCCGGCCGAGATGATCATGTCATCGGCGCGCGCCACATAGCGGAAGTAGCCGTCGGCGTCCCGGACGTAGGTGTCGCCGGTCAGATTCCAGCCGTCGCGCACGTACTCCGTCTGGCGTTCGTCGGCCAGATACCGGCAGCCGGTCGGTCCGCGCACGGCCAGCAGCCCCGGCTCGCCGTCCGGCACCGGCCGCAGGCGCTCGTCCACGATCCGCGCGGTGTAGCCGGGCACCGGCAGCCCGGTCGCGCCGGGCCGGGCCGCGTCGTCGGCGGCGGAGATGAAGATGTGCAGAAGCTCCGTCGCCCCGATCCCGTTGATCAGCCGCAGTCCGGTCCGCTCGTGCCAGCCCATCCAGGTCGCGGCGGGCAGATTCTCCCCCGCGGACACGCAGCGGCGCAGCGACGAGACGTCGTACGACGGCAGGTCGCCGAGCATCGCGCGGTACGCGGTCGGCGCGGTGAACAGCACGCTGACCCGGTGCTTCTCGACCGCCGCCAGCAGCTCCTCCGGTCCGGCCCGCTCCAGCAGCAGCGAGGACGCGCCCGCGCGCAGCGGGAAGACCACCAGGCCGCCGAGTCCGAAGGTGAAGCCCAGCGGCGGGCTGCCGGTGAAGACGTCCTCGGGCACCGGGCGCAGCACCCGCGCGGAGAAGGTGTCCGCTATGGCCAGCACATCGCGGTGGAAGTGCATGCAGCCCTTGGGGTGCCCGGTCGTGCCCGAGGTGAAGGCGATCAGCGCCACGTCGTCCGCCGAGGTCGGCACCGCCTCGTACGTCTCGGCGCGCCCCTCGGCCAGCCGCAGCAGATCGTCGTCGCCGGTACCGCCGTACGGGGTGATCCGCAGCCCCGGTACGCGCGCCGCCGTCAGCTCCTCCAGATACGCGGCGTGGCACAGCGCGTGCGAGACGCGGGCGATCCGGCCCACCTCCGCCAGCTCGTGCGCGCGCTGCGCGGCCAGGACGGTGACGGCCACCGCGCCCGCCTCCAGCACGGCGAGCCAGCAGGCGACCAGCCAGGGGGTGGTCTGGCCGCGCAGCAGGACGCGGTTGCCGGGGACGACGCCCAGCTCGTCGGTGAGGACGTGCGCGATCCTGGCGGTCGTCGCGCGCAGCTCGGCGTACGTCCACTCCGAGCCGTCGGGCAGCCGGAGGCAGGGGGCGTCGGGGCGTCCGGTGGCGAGGAGTTCGGCGGCGCAGTTGAGCCGATCGGGGTAGCGGAGACCGCCGTCGGCTCCGGGGCCTTCACCGAGGGCGTCGCGGTCGTCGCCGTCGTCGCCGTCCAGGCCGTCGAGGTGCGGCCACTGGTCGGACGGCGGAAGGTGATCGCGCGCGAAGGTGTCCACATGGGCTGACGGCAGCAGGTCCATGGCGACAGTGCCCCTCGACGAGTAAGCATCCAGCGGACGATTTCAGCGTAACGTGTTGATGACGGCAGTCAACAGGACGCGATAAAGCTGGGAGGCGGGGCGATGGAGGACGGGGTTTCCCGCGGTACGGATTCCGACGGTCCGGCGGCCGGGGAAGGAGCCGTGGGCGGCGGTGGCGCCGGTGGCATCGGTAGGGGCGGCGGCGCCGGTGGCGGCGGTGGCACCCGTGTGGCGTTCACCCTCGACCCGGCACGGGCGGCCTGGGCGGACCGGATCAGGGCGCTCGCGGCGGAACGCCTGAAACCGCTGGCCGAGGCGGGTGAGCCGGGCCGCGTCAACCGGCCGCTGCTGGCCGAACTCGGCGCGCTCGGACTCCTGGCCCGCGTGCTGCCGGGAGACGGCGCCCCGGTCTCCGCCCTCGATCTCTGTGTACTGCGGGAATCGCTGGCGCGCGAGTGCACCGAGGCCGAGACCGCCCTCGCCCTCCAGGGCCTGGGCGCCCACCCGCTGCTCACCGCGCCCGCCGTCGCCGCGCGCTGGCTGCCCGAGGTGACCTCGGGCCGGGCCGTCGCCGCCTTCGCGCTCACCGAACCGGGCGCGGGCTCCGACGCGGCGGCGCTGGCCCTGGCCGCCGAGCCGGACGGCGCGGGCCGCTGGCGGCTGACCGGCGAGAAGTGCTGGATCTCCAACGCGCCCGAGGCCGACATCCTCACCGTCTTCGCCCGGACGGCCCCGGGGCCGGGCCCCGGCGGCAGCGGCGCGCGCGGTGTCACCGCCTTCGCCGTCCCCGCCGACCGCCCCGGCCTGACCGGCGAACACCTCGACATGCTCTCGCCGCACCCCATCGGACGGCTGGTCTTCGACGGCGTCCCGGTCGGCGCCGACGACCTCCTCGGCGTGCCCGACCACGGCTTCCGTACCGCCATGGCCACCCTCGACCTCTTCCGGCCCAGCGTCGGCGCCTTCGCGGTCGGCATGGCGCAGGCCGCACTCGACGCGGCCGTCGCGCACGCGGGTGAACGCACCGCGTTCGGCGGCCCGTTGAAGGACCTCCAGGCCGTCGCGCACCCGCTCGCCGAGATGGCCACTCGCACCGAGGCCGCCCGGCTGCTGGTCCACGCGGCGGCCACCGCGTACGACACCGGCGCCGCCGACCTGACCGCCCGCGCGGCGATGGCCAAGCTCTACGCCACCGAGACCGCGCAGTACGTGGTCGACGCCGCCCTCCAGATCCACGGCGCCCGCGCACTGCGCCGCGGCCACCTGCTCGAACACCTCTACCGCGAGGTGCGCGCCCCGCGGATCTACGAGGGTGCCACCGAGGTCCAACGGACCATCATCGCCAGGGAGTTGTACCGATGAGCCTGCGCCGTATCAACCCCGCCGAACTTTCGCCGCCCATCGGCTTCTCGCACGCCGTCACCGCCACCGGCCGCAGCCTGGTGATGCTCGCGGGCCAGACCGCGCTGGACTCCTCCGGCGCGGTCGTCGGCGACGGCCTGCCCGCCCAGTTCGAGCGCGCCCTCGCCAATCTGCTGACCGCCCTGCGCGCGGCGGGCGGCACCCCGGCCGATCTCGCCCGGCTCACCGTGCACACCACCGACGTCACCGCGTATCGCGCGTGCGCCGCCGAACTGGGCCGGATCTGGCGGGAGTCGGCGGGCCGGGACTATCCGGCGATGGCGGTGATCGGGGTGGTCGGACTCTGGGACGAACAGGCCCTGGTGGAACTGGACGGCATCGCGGTGCTGCCGTAACGCCCTTCCTCGCGTAACCCCCTTCCTCGCCTAACCCCCTTCCTGGGCTGCGGACTTGGCGGCACTACGCGTCCACGCCGGTCCGATAGCTGTCGCGCGTCCACGCGCGGGCCCGGTCGGTGAGGGTGAAGCCGAGGCCGGGGCGGTCGGACAGATGCATACGGCCGTCCCGGATCTCCAGCCGCTCGTTGAACAGCGGTTCGAGCCACTCGAAGTGCTCGACCCACGGCTCGTGCGGGTAGGCGGCGGCCAGGTGGAGATGGATCTCCATGGCGAAGTGCGGGGCGAGTTGCAGCCGGTGGTGGTCGGCCAGCGCGGCCAGCTTGAGGAACTGGGTGATCCCGCCGACGCGCGGCGCGTCCGGCTGGATGATGTCGCAGGCCCGCGCGTCGATCAGCGCCACGTGCTCCGCGACACTGGCCAGCATCTCCCCGGTGGCGATCGGCGTGTCCAGCGCGGCGGCCAGCGCGGCGTGCCCCTCCGCGTCGTACGCGTCCAGCGGCTCCTCGATCCAGGTGAGCCCGAACGACTCCAGCGCCCGCCCCAGCCGCGCCGCCGTCGGCCGGTCCCACTGCTGGTTGGCGTCCACCATCAGCGGTACGCCGTCGCCGAGATGGGCCCGTACCGCTGCGAGCCGCTTGAGGTCCTCGGCGCTGTCCGGCTGCCCCACCTTGATCTTGACGCCGCCGATCCCGCGCTCCAGCGAGGCCGTCGCGTTCTCCATCACCTGCTCGACGGGCGTGTGCAGAAAGCCGCCGGAGGTGTTGTAGCACCGCACCGAATCCCGGTGCGCGCCCAGCAGTTTGGCCAGCGGCAGCCCCGCCCGCTTCGCCTTCAGATCCCACAGCGCGATGTCGAACGCGGCGATCGCCTGCGTGGCCAGGCCACTTCGGCCCACCGAGGCGCCCGCCCACACCAGCTTCCCCCACAGCCGCCCGATGTCGTTGGGGTCCTCGCCCACCAACTCCCCGGCCACCTCCCGCGCGTGCGCGAACTGCCCCGGACCGCCGGCCCGCTTGGAGTAACCGAACCCGATCCCCTCGTGCCCGTCCTCCGTCCCGATCTCCGCGAAGAGCAGCGCGACCTCCGTCATCGCCTTCTGCACCCCCGTCAGCACCTTGGCGTCGCTCACCGGCACCGCCAGCGGCAGATAGACGGACGACAATCTGACCGACCGGATCCGGTCACCGGCGGGCGGTATCGACACCACGGAAATCCTCCCGATCACATATCTAAACGCTAAGTGCATCTCTGAACGCGCCCAGCATACGACCAGCCGCCGCACCCCGCACCGACCCGCTCAACAGCAGGTCAGACGGGGTGCGGTGGCATCCGTGTGTCAGATGTCGCGGAAGATCTCGATCTGGGCGCCGATGGAGTTGAGGCGCTCGGCGAGGTCTTCGTAGCCGCGGTTGATGACGTAGACGTTGCGGAGGACGGAGGTGCCTTCGGCGGCCATCATGGCGAGCAGGACGACGACGGCGGGGCGCAGGGCCGGGGGGCACATCATCTCGGCGGCGCGCCAGCGGGTGGGGCCCTCGACCAGGACGCGGTGCGGGTCGAGGAGCTTGACGGCCGCGCCGAGGCGGGTCAGTTCGGTGAGGTAGATGGCGCGGTTGTCGTAGACCCAGTCGTGGATGAGGGTCGAGCCCTGGGCGGTGGCGGCGATGGCCGCGAAGAAGGGGACGTTGTCGATGTTGAGCCCGGGGAACGGCATCGGGTGGATCTTGTCGATGGGGGAGCGCAGCTTGGACGGGCGGACGGTGAGGTCCACCAGCCGGGTGCGGCCGTTGTCGGCGCGGTACTCGGGAGTCAGCTCGTGGTCGAGCCCCATCTCCTCCAGCACGGCCAGCTCGATCTCCATGAACTCGATCGGCACCCGCCGGATCGTCAGCTCCGACTCGGTGACGACGGCTGCGGCCAGCAGGCTCATCGCCTCGACCGGGTCCTCGGACGGCGCGTAGTCCACGTCGCGGTCGATCGAGGAGACGCCGTGCACGGTGAGCGTCGTCGTACCGATGCCGTCGACGCGGACGCCCAGCTCCTCCAGGAAGAAGCAGAGGTCCTGGACCATGTAGTTGGAGCTGGCGTTGCGGATGACGGTGACGCCGTCGTGCCGGGCGGCGGCCAGCAGCGCGTTCTCGGTCACCGTGTCGCCGCGCTCGGTCAGCACGATCGGCCGGGTCGGGGTGACGCTCCGGTCGACCTCCGCGTGGTACGTGCCGTCCGTCGCGGTGATGTCCAGGCCGAAGTGGCGCAGCGCGTTCATGTGCGGCTGGACCGTACGGGTGCCGAGGTCGCAGCCGCCCGCGTACGGGATGCGGAAGCGGTCGGTGCGGTGCAGCAGCGGCCCGAGGAACATGATCACACTGCGGGTGCGCCGCGCGGCCTCGGTGTCCATCGAGTCCAGGTCGAGGCTGGCGGGCGGCACGATCTCCAGGTCGTTGCCGTCGTTGATCCAGCGGGCGCGGACGCCGATGCTGCCCAGCACCTCCAGGATCCGGTAGACCTCCTCGATCCTGGCCACCCGGCGCAGCGTGGTGCGCCCGGCGTTCAGCAGGGTCGCGCACAGCAGGGCCACGCAGGCGTTCTTGCTCGTCTTGACGTCTATGGCGCCGGACAGGCGACGGCCGCCGACCACCCGCAGATGCATGGGGCCCGCGTAGCCGAGGGAGACGATCTCGCTGTCCAGCGCCTCGCCGATGCGGGCGATCATCTCAAGACTGATGTTCTGGTTGCCGCGCTCGATACGGTTGACTGCGCTCTGGCTGGTCCCGAGAGCCTCGGCGAGCTGGGACTGTGTCCAGCCTCTGTGCTGCCTGGCGTCCCGGATGAGCCTGCCGATACGTACGAGGTAGTCGTCGGTCATATCGCCGAGGCTATCTCACATATGAGATGCGGCAACCGCAGATCGGCCGTCCGTGACGGACCCCACTCCCGCCGCGTGCCATCCGGCGTACGCCAGCGCGTGCCGCCCGTGCCCGCACCCGCGACCGCCATCACCGTACTCGCGGGTCACGGCCGCGCAACCCGGAGCACTGCCCGGCCCACCATCCGACCGCGGAACCCGGTCCCGCAACCCGACCGCGCGGCCCCGGCCCCCGCGACCCGATGCGCACGCCCCGGCCACGCGCCGCCGCGGGCGTACGGCACACTTCCGATCATGCTCACGCGCATACGTTCCCCACGGCCCACGCGGCCCCGGCCCGCGCACCGCGCGGCCGGTGCGGGACTGGCCGTCGCCGTACTCGCCCTGGCCGGAGCGCTCGCCGGGTGCGGCGGCGGCGCGGGCCCCTCGCGGGACCAGCCGAAGCTGCCCTTCGGCTGGTCGCCGAGCGGACCCTCCCGGACACCCCCGACCCGGGCGGAGACGACGGGCGCCGCGGCCACGCGGGGTACCGGATCGCCCTCGGCCGGCTCGACGTTCGCCCTCACGGCGCCGCCGGCGCGCGCGGGCGCGACCGCGGTGACGCCCGGCGTGAGCGGGAACGCGCGCACGTGCCCGACCCCCGGACACCCGTATCGCGTGTGCGGCCACTACACGCTGGTCCGGCCGACGATCGACCCGTCCGCGCCGTGCGTCGACAGCGACCAGGGGGTCCACGGCGGCACGACGTATGCGTGCCTCTACGGCTACTGGGTGGAGCTCCCGAAGGTCCCGACACCGGCCACGCCGACGTAGCGCGGCCGGTGCCCGCTACCGGCCGTGCGGTACGAAGATCCGCTCGTCGTCGGCCGCTGCCCGCGGCGCCGGAATCCGGCGGCGCGCCACCCGCCGCGGCGTACGCGGCAGGACCACGGCCAGCAGGCAGCACACCGCCATGCCGAGCAGCCCGGTGACGACGCCGAGCTTGGTGGCCAGGGAGACCTGCGGCAGGACGAACACGGCGATGTCGAGGCCGAAGGACGCGGCGCTCACCACCGTCAGCGCCGCCGCGACACGGTTCAGCCGGGCGTCCAGCGCCTCCGCGCGCTGCGAGGACGCGGCCAGCAGGGAGTTGCTGACGTAACCGAGGAGCTTGTCGGCGCGCTCCTGGGTGTCGTCGAGCCCGATCACCTGGCGCGCGGAGAGATAACTGGCCCGGTGCGCCTGCGTCGACTCGATCCGGTAGCCGTCGAGATGGTGGAAGTCGGCCCACAGACCGTCGAGGAACCGCCGGAAGGCGTGCACATCGGTGGTCTCGGGGTGGCCGTGCGCCAGGTCGGCCAGCACCCACCGCCCGGCGACGAGCGCGCCCACCAGCAGCGACTGCTGCGCCACCGCGATGTCCGTGGGCTCGGTCATGGTCAGCAGATCGTGCAGCGGCGTCGCCGGATCGCGGTCCCAGGCGTACGTGTACGGCAGCAGGATCCGGCAGTCGGGGCCCGATATCAGCGCGGGGACCCGTGCGTCGGCCGCCCACGGCGGGTCCCGCGTCACGAAGTGGCAGTTGTAGCGCGCCGATTGACGGTCGATCGGCGAACCCGCCCCGGTCAGCGCGAGATCGGGACGCAGGGCGATCCCCTGGACTAGACCACTGGCGACCGCCGCGGCCAGCACCGCCGTCAGGATCGGCGCGTCCGCCTCCCGCAGCGCCTGGTTGACGGTCGCGTCGAGCGCGTCGAGGTCGTGCAGCGCCATCCGCCGCAGATCGGCCTCGTGCCGCAGCGCGTAGACCACCAGCACCGTGCCCGCGGTCAGGATGCGCGCGTGGCAGGCCACGATCTCCGTGCCCGGCAGGCTGATCGCCGGTCCGACCATGCCGGTCAGGTCCATCTCGATGGTGGTGTCCGGGTTGTACGCCAGCGACCGCAGGCCCCCGACCACCGGCCGAAACTCGCCGTGGCCCGGCACCGCGACCAGCTCCAACGAGCTGACGGGGGAGCGGTGGTGCAGCGGATACGCCCGGCTCTGGAGATGCAGCACCTCGCTCGCGCCGAAGCTCATACTGCCGCTCGTGCCGCCGCTCGTGCCGCCGCTCGCGCCGCTTCTCGCGCCGCCGCTCATGCCGCCGCGCCCGCGCGGCCGGTGCCGGAGCCGGGGGTCCAGGAGACCGCCACGTACTCCGGGATCAGGTCGGACTCGCTCACCGACACCCCGCCCAGATAACGGCGTTGCAGATCCTCGGGGCCCCGGTCCTCGATCGCCGTGCCCAGCAGCGACTCCAGCTCGTCGTGCGTGAGATGGCTCGCGTCCGCGGGCACCGACCTGCGCAGGAACCAGTCGCGCTGCTCGGCCAGGACACGGCAGCCCGCCGCCGCCGCGGGCCAGTAGCTGACCGCGGTCACCGCCGTCGTACCGAAACCGGCGCCCAGCGTCACCACCGACCGTGCCGCGTCCCCCGGCAGATAGAAGACGACGCCCTCCGCGACGTACGCGACCGGCCGACCGGCCGCCAACTCGCGTGCGGCGGAGGTCACTTCGGCGCGGCCCTGCGCGCTGTTCAGATCGGCCGCGAGATGCCGCACCTCACGCTCCGGCGCGACACCGGACGCCATCAGCTCCGCCGCCCGCCGCCGCTTGGCCGCCGCCATCTCCGGCAGGTCCACCTCCAGCGCCGCGGGGAACGGCAGCAGCCAGGGATACGAGGAGAAACCGGCCCCGCACACCACGAGCACCGTGTCCGGGTCGGCGCGCAGCGCCCGCGCGAGGGTGTCGGCGATGTAGCGTCCGCGCAGCGACACCACCAGGTCGTCGTGCGGGTACACCTCGTCGGCGAACTCCCGCCACAACTCCCTCACCGCGGGCCGGTCACCGTCCGGAATCCACGCGCCCGCCAGAGGATCCTCGGCGAGGTCGGGCTTGCGCGCCCGCGACTCGTTGACCAGATACGCGGTCAGTTCGACCCCACCGTGCTGCATGACCCGTCGACCCCCGAGTGTGTGACGTTGCGTCACCCACCTTGGTATCACGTCCCGTTGCCGTTGTGGATCTCCCCGTCGGCCGCACGACGAGTCCCGCGGGTCAGGTCCGCAGTCGCGCCAACTCCGCTTCCCTGGCGTCGATGTACGGTCCGAGGTCGGTCACGGTCGCCAACCGGACCTGTCCGATGGGCACGTGGTGCCCGACGACAGTGACCGTGACGGATTCCGCGTCAGCGTCAGCGTCCGCATCCGCGTCAGCGTCAGCGTCCGCATCCGCGTCAGCGTCAGCGTCAGCGTCAGCGTCCGCATCCGCGTCAGCGTCAGCGTCAGCGTCAGCGTCCGCATCCGCGTCAGCGTCAGCGTCCGCATCCGCGTCCGCATCCGCGTCCGCATCCGCGTCCGCATCCGTACCGGCATCCGCCACCGCCTCGATCCGCGCCGCCCACCACGTCCCTTCCGTCAGCACGTCGGCCGCCCGCGGCGCACCGTCCACGACGACCTCCGCCCGCGACGTACGGCCTGCCCCGGCCTCCCGCGCCGAAGGGTCCTCGTCCGCCCGCGGGTACCCGTCCCGCTCCAGCCGCAGCGACTCGGCCAGGCTCACCGGCTCGGCGTCACGCACCGCGCTGGTCACCCAGACCCCCGCCTCGTCCTGCCCCAGCCGTCCGTGCCGCACGGTGATCCGCTGCCATACGTCGTCTCTTCTGTGGCCTTCGGCGAACCACGCCGGTTCCGGCGCGGGACCGGTCACCGCGCACACCCGGAAAGGCGGCGCCCCGCGCAGCGCGGCCATCCGCCGCGCCGCCTCGGCCAGGACCGCCGCGACCCTCGCGCCCTCGTCCTCCGTCGCATACCGCATGAGGAGATTGTCCCGGCACCCGTCAAGCGGGCACACCCCCGCGCGAGGCCCGCGCCCCGTCCCGCGTCCGACCCGCCGCACGGCACACCCGTCGGTCACGCAGTCGGTTACGCAGTCGGTCACGCCCGTCCACCCGCCCGTCCGACCCGGTGCGCGCCACGCCGCCGTCCCCAGGCGGGCCGGGCATGACCCAGCGGCGGTCATGTACTAGAGTTATCTCGACATCGAGATATCTGCTGAGGCGTACGACGACCGCACCGCACGAGGTAAGGGTTACCTAACCAGAGCCCACCTTAGCGGACCGGCCGGCGGGCATGTCACCGACATGCGGCCGGGCCGGGGGACCGCGGTGGTACGCGCGCAATGACGCAAGACGACGCATGAAGGAGACTGTCGTGTCGGCGAACAGCTTCGACGCCCGCAGCACGCTGCGCGTGGGCGACGAGTCGTACGAGATCTTCCGGCTGGACAAGGTGGCGGGCGCGGCCCGGCTGCCGTACAGCCTGAAGGTGCTGCTGGAGAACCTGCTGCGTACCGAGGACGGCGCGAACATCACCGCCGACCACATCCGGGCGCTGGGCGGCTGGGACTCCCAGGCCCAGCCGAGCCAGGAGATCCAGTTCACGCCGGCCCGCGTGATCATGCAGGACTTCACGGGTGTGCCCTGCGTCGTGGACCTGGCCACCATGCGCGAGGCCGTCAAGGAGCTCGGCGGCGACGCCGCCCGGATCAACCCGCTCGCCCCGGCCGAGCTGGTCATCGACCACTCGGTGATCGCCGACCGCTTCGGCACCGCCGACTCCTTCGCGCAGAACGTGGAGCTGGAGTACGGCCGCAACAAGGAGCGCTACCAGTTCCTGCGCTGGGGCCAGACCGCGTTCGACGAGTTCAAGGTCGTCCCGCCCGGCACCGGCATCGTTCACCAGGTGAACATCGAGCACCTGGCCCGTACCGTCATGGTCCGCGGCGGCCAGGCGTACCCGGACACCCTGGTCGGCACCGACTCGCACACCACCATGGTCAACGGCCTCGGCGTGCTCGGCTGGGGCGTCGGCGGCATCGAGGCCGAGGCCGCGATGCTGGGCCAGCCGGTGTCCATGCTGATCCCGCGGGTCGTCGGCTTCAAGCTGACCGGCGAGCTGCCCACCGGCACCACCGCCACCGACCTGGTGCTGACCATCACCGAGATGCTGCGCAAGCACGGCGTGGTCGGCAAGTTCGTGGAGTTCTACGGCGAGGGCGTCGGCGCCACGTCGCTGGCCAACCGCGCCACCATCGGCAACATGTCGCCGGAGTTCGGCTCCACCGCGGCGATCTTCCCGATCGACGAGGAGACGCTGAAGTACCTGCGGCTGACCGGCCGGGACGCGCAGCAGGTCGCGCTGGTCGAGGCGTACGCCAAGGAGCAGGGCCTGTGGCTGGACCCGGCCGCCGAGCCGGACTTCTCCGAGAAGCTGGAGCTGGACCTCGCCACCGTCGTCCCGTCGATCGCCGGGCCCAAGCGCCCGCAGGACCGTATCGTCCTGGCGAACGCCTCCCAGCAGTTCGCCCGCGACGTGCGCAACTACGTGACCGACGACGAGGAGGCGGGCAAGGAGTCCTTCCCGGCCTCCGACTCCCCGGCCACCCACAACGGCGTGCCGACCAAGCCGACCGTGGTGACCGCCCCCGACGGCAGCACGTACGAGATCGACCACGGCGCCGTCACCGTCGCCGCGATCACCTCGTGCACCAACACCTCGAACCCGTACGTGATGGTCGCCGCCGCCCTGGTCGCCAAGAAGGCGGTCGAGCGCGGTCTGACCCGCAAGCCGTGGGTGAAGACGACGCTGGCGCCCGGCTCCAAGGTCGTCACGGACTACTTCGACAAGGCGGGCCTGACCCCGTACCTGGACAAGCTCGGCTTCAACCTGGTCGGTTACGGCTGCACCACCTGCATCGGCAACTCGGGCCCGCTGCCCGAGGAGGTCTCCAAGGCGGTCAACGAGGCGGACCTCGCGGTCGCCGCGGTGCTCTCGGGCAACCGCAACTTCGAGGGCCGGATCAACCCGGACGTCAAGATGAACTACCTGGCGTCGCCGCCGCTGGTCGTCGCGTACGCCATCGCGGGCTCGATGAAGGTGAACATCACCGAGGACGTCCTCGGCACCGACACCGACGGCAAGCCGGTCCGCCTCCAGGACATCTGGCCGACCGAGGCCGAGGTCAACGACGTGGTCGCGTCCGCGATCGGCCAGGACATGTTCAACGAGTCCTACCGCGACGTCTTCGCGGGCGACGCGCAGTGGCAGGCGCTGTCGATCCCGACCGGCGACACCTTCGAGTGGGACCCGCAGTCCACCTACGTCCGCAAGCCCCCGTACTTCGAGGGCATGACGATGGAGACCACCCCGGTCACCGACATCGAGGGCGCCCGCGTCCTGGCCAAGCTCGGCGACTCGGTCACCACCGACCACATCTCCCCGGCCGGCGCGATCAAGGCCGACACCCCGGCGGGCAAGTACCTCACCGGACACGGCGTCGACCGCCGCGACTTCAACAGCTACGGCTCGCGCCGCGGCAACCACGAGGTCATGATCCGCGGCACCTTCGCCAACATCCGGCTGCGCAACCAGATCGCGCCGGGCACCGAGGGCGGCTACACCCGCGACTTCACCCAGGCGGACGGCCCGGTCGCCTTCATCTACGACGCCTCGCGCAACTACATCGAGCAGGGCGTGCCGCTGGTCGTCCTGGCGGGCAAGGAGTACGGCTCCGGCTCGTCCCGCGACTGGGCGGCCAAGGGCACCGCGCTGCTCGGCGTCAAGGCGGTCGTCGCGGAGTCCTACGAGCGCATCCACCGCTCCAACCTGATCGGCATGGGCGTGCTGCCGCTCCAGTACCCCGAGGGCGCCTCCGCGGCCTCCCTGGGGCTCACGGGCGAGGAGACGTTCGCCATCTCCGGCGTGACCGAGCTGAACGACGGCACGACCCCGCGCACGGTGAAGGTCACCACCGACACCGGCGTGGAGTTCGACGCCGTTGTCCGGATCGACACCCCCGGAGAGGCCGACTACTACCGCAACGGCGGCATCATGCAGTACGTATTGCGGTCGCTGATCCGCAAGTAACGATCAAGTGACGTTCCGCTACGGCGGATACGCAGAAGAAACCGCAGGCGGGCCGCGCTCCTCTCAGGGGAGTGCGGCCCGTCCGCTTATGTCCGTACATGCAGACCGGCTCGGCCCGGTTCGGTCTTCACTACTTGAACGCACTTCCGTGACAGTCGTGTTGACTAGTGAATACAAGATCCGGCGCGCTCGGGATCGGTGAGACATCCCACGTTTCGCGGAGGTCTCAACTCGGGAAAGCTTGCCGCCCAAACCATCATTCGATCTTGCCCTGCCGACTGCAAGTGGACTATACCTGTCGGCGTCCAAGGAACCCGCTCACAGCGGGGCGGGGCGGGGGGGAACGTCGGGCAGAAACACCCGGCGGCCTACGGTGACGTACCCCTCCTCGATGGATGCACGGCATCACTCAAGCTTCAACTGTTCGCGGTCGTCGGCGGATTCCGCTGCACCGCATGAGTCCTGATGAGAGCGAGGACTTGAGCATGGGATCCGAAATGAACCGCCGGGATCTGGTCAAGCGTTCCGCGGCGCTTGGCCTCGTAGCCATTCCGTCGGCCGGTCTGCTGAGCGCCTGCGCGTCCAGCGGCGGTGACAGCAGTAGCGACAAGCCCACCAAGAGCGCGACTGCGGCCTCGAAGGACAACCCCTTCGGCGTGAACGACTCCACGGCCCTCGACATCGTCATCTTCGACGGTGGTTACGGCCACGACTACGCCACCGCGCTCGGCAAGCTGTACGAGTCCAAGCACCCGGGCTCCAAGTCCAGCGTTCTGCCCACGCAGGACATCGCCGGCAAGCTCCAGCCGCGCTTCAACGCCGGCAGCCCGCCGGACGTCATCGACGACTCGGGCGCCCAGCAGATCAAGCTGGACGTCCTGCAGAAGAGCGGTCAGCTCGCGGACCTCACCCCGCTGCTCGACGCGCCCTACATCGACGACCCGAGCAAGAAGATCCGCGACGTGCTCCAGCCCGGCACGATCGAGACCGGCACGCTCGACGGCAAGATGTACTCGCTGAGCTACATCTACACCGTGTTCGGCCTGTGGTACTCCGGCAAGCTGTTCAAGGACAAGGGCTGGACCGAGCCCAAGACGTGGGCCGACTTCATCTCCCTTTCCGCGGAGATCAAGAAGGAGAAGATCGCGCCCTTCTGTCACCAGGGCAAGTACCCGTACTACATCAACGTCGCGATCATGGACCTCATCGCCAAGAACGGCGGCCTGGAGCTCCAGAAGCGCATCGACACGATGGACCCGACGGCCTGGGACGACCCGGCCGTCAAGGCGGGCATCGAGGCGGTCTACGAGATCGTGGACAAGAACTACCTGCTGCCCGGCACCAACGGTCTGACCCACATCGAGTCGCAGACCGCGTGGAACCAGTACAAGGCCGCCTTCATCCCGTGCGGCTCCTGGCTGGAGAACGAGCAGATGAAGGCCACCCCGAGCGACTTCGACATGAAGTTCATGCCGATGCCGTCGCTCACGGGCGACAAGCTGCCCTTCGAGGCGATCCGGGCGGGCGCGGGCGAGCCGTTCATCGTCCCGGAGAAGGCCAAGAACAAGGCCGGCGGCCTGGAGTTCCTGCGCATGATGCTGACGAAGGAGGGCTCCGGCAAGTTCGCCGCCGCCGCCAACTCCCTCACCGTCCTCAAGGACGGCGTCGGCTCCGACGTCCAGCTCCGTCCGGGTACCGCGTCGACCGTGACCGCGCTGAGCGCTGCCGGTGCGAACACGTTCAACTACAACTACCCGAACACCAACAGCGAGTTCGATGTCGCCCTGCAGAACCTGAGCGGTGAGCTGATGGCCAAGCGCCTCACCCCCGCCCAGTGGATCTCGAAGGCCAAGGCGCTCGCGGCCAAGGCCAAGAAGGCCTGACCCAGCGACGTCGTGCGGTGCGGGGGCCGGAATCCGTCCGGCCCCCGCACCGGCATAGCCCCTCGATCAGGAGCAGGATCCATGCAGCATCGCAAATACCCCTTCATTGTGGGCTTCCTCATCGTCCCGATCGTCCTGTATGTGACGTTCGTGATCTGGCCGTATCTTCAGACGATCGGCTACTCGCTCACGGACTGGAAGGGCGAGTCCCAGACCTTCAACTTCGTGGGCCTGGACAACTACACGACCCTGTTCCACGACTCCGTCTTCAGGACCGCGTTGTGGCACAACATCCTGCTGCTGATCTTCCTGCCGGTGATCACCATCCTGCTGGCGCTGTTCTTCGCCTTCATGGTGAACGTGGGCGGTCGCAGCACGGCGGGCGGTGTCCAGGGCGTCCGCGGCGCCGGGATCTACAAGGTCGTCTACTTCTTCCCGCAGGTCCTGTCGGTCGCGATCCTGATCGTGCTGTTCGGCGCGGTCTACCGCAGTGACTCGGCCGGTCTGCTCAACGGCGTCCTGGTGAAGCTGCACCTGGAGGACGCCAACAACCCCATCGAGTGGCTGAACGACCCCAACCTCGTGCTCTGGTGCCTGCTGGCGATCCAGGTCTGGGCGGGCGTCGGCTTCTACCTCGTGCTGTTCTCCGCGGCGATGCAGTCCATCCCCAAGGACATCTACGAGGCCGCGCTGCTCGACGGCGCGGGCCGCTCGCAGACCTTCTTCAAGGTCACCCTCCCGCTGCTGTGGGACAGCGTGCAGACCTCGTGGGTGTACATCTCGATCTTCGCGATGGACTTCTTCGCCCTGGTCTCCGGACTGACCCCCGGAACCGGCTACGGCGGTGGTCCCGACCACCACAGCGAGGTCATGGCGACCTACCTGATGCGCAACTTCCTGTCCTTCGGCAAGAGCGGTTACGCCTGCGCACAGGGTGTGATCATCATGCTGGTGACCTTGATCGTTTCCGCTGTCACGCTGCGGGTCTCCCGCCGTGACCGCATCGAGTTCTGAGCGGGGAAGCACCATGACCTCACCCATCACCGAGGCGCAGTCCGGCGGACTGCTGGGCCAGGTACCCGCTCAGGGCGGGCCCGGCAAGAAGCGCAAGGGCAAGGGAGCGGAGGAGGCCGGCTACGACGGAGCCGGCGGCCGGGTGCTCAACGTCTTCTCGCACGGCTTCCTTGCGGTCTGGGCGATCATGATCATCCTGCCACTGGCATGGATCATCCTCAGCTCGTTCAAGAACAACAGCGAGATCGGCTCCAGCGCGTGGTCCTGGCCCTCGCACTTCACCTTCGGCGCGTTCAGCCGCGCCTGGGACAAGGGCATCGGCGACTTCTTCCTGAACACCGTGATCGTGATGGTGTTCTCGGTGCCGCTGACCATGCTCTTCGGCTCGATGGTCGCCTACGTGCTGGCCCGGTACGAGTTCCCCGGCAACAGGTTCATCTACTTCCTGTTCGTCGGCGGCGCGATGTTCCCGTACTTCCTCGCGCTGGTCCCGCTGTTCTTCATGGTGAAGAACCTCGGCATGCTGAACACGTACCAGGGTCTGATCCTGGTGTACGTCGCCTACTCGCTGCCGTTCACGACCTTCTTCATGCACTCGTTCTTCAAGACGCTGCCAACGGCCATCCATGAGGCGGCGGTGCTCGACGGCGCCTCGCACACCCGGACGTTCTTCCAGGTGATGGTGCCGATGGCCAAGCCCGGTCTGCTGAGCGTCGGCATCTTCAACGTGCTCGGGCAGTGGAATCAGTACATCCTGCCGGTCACGCTGATGCAGCCGCAGACCAGCACCGACAAGGACCACTCCATGCTGGCCCAGGGCCTGGTGAACCTCGCGCTGTCGCAGGGGTACTCGGGTGACTACCCGGCGCTGTTCGCCGGCATGGTGATCGCGATGCTGCCGGTGCTGGTGGTGTACCTGTCCTTCCAGCGCCAGGTCCAGGCCGGACTCACCGCGGGCACCCTAAAGTAGCCCGCGGCGGCGCCCCCGAGCGCCGTTGAGCAGGCTGTACGCCGCGAGGAGCGGCTCCGCGAGGGCGCGGAGCCGCTCCTCGGCGTTGGCGACCGATTCGCATAACGGTGTGGCTCTCCCCCTTGACGGGACATCACCCCAAACACTCAACTTAGAGTTCACATGTTGTAGACGACGGGGTCTCACCGATGTGGCAGGTACGACATCGGTCCGGGTCCCCGTCCGTGCGGGCAGCCGGGACGCTCCGGCTGCCGGGCAGGAGTGGATGTCGTGGTCGAGACTCCGGGATCGCAGTCGTCGCTGCACCGGGCCAACCTGGAACGCGTCGTGCGTGCCGTACGGCTGGCCGGGTCACTCACCCAGGCGGAGATCGCGCGCAGCACCGGCCTGTCGGCCGCGACGGTCTCCAACATCGTCCGCGAACTGCGGGACAACGGCACGGTGCAGGTGACGTCGACCTCCTCGGGTGGTCGGCGGGCCCGCAGCGTGGCGCTGTCCGGTGACGCCGGTATCGTCGTAGGAGTCGATTTCGGCCATTCGCATCTCCGGGTCGCGGTCGGCAATCTGGCCCATCAGGTGCTGGCCGAGCAGTCCGAGCCGATCGACGTGGACGCCTCCGCCTCCCAGGGCTTCGACCGCGCCGAGCAACTCGTCGCGCGGCTGGTGGAGTCCACCGGGATCAACCCCGACAAGGTGCTCGGGGTGGGTCTGGGCGTGCCGGGGCCGATCGACGTGGAGTCCGGGACGCTCGGCTCGACCGCGATCCTGCCCGGCTGGAGCGGTATCAACCCCCGCCAGGAGCTGACCGACCGGCTCGGTGTGCCGGTCCAGGTGGACAACGACGCGAATCTGGGCGCACTGGGCGAGTTGGTCTGGGGCGGCGGCCGGGGCGTGAAGGACCTGGCGTACATCAAGGTCGCCAGCGGCGTCGGCGCGGGCCTGGTGATCGACGGCAGGATCTACCGCGGACCGGGGGGCACGGCGGGTGAAATCGGCCACATCACCCTCGACGAGTCGGGTCCGGTGTGCCGGTGCGGCAACCGCGGCTGCCTGGAGACCTTCACCGCCGCGCGCTATGTGCTCGAACTCCTGCGCGGCAGCCACGGAGATGGCCTAACGGTCCCGAAGATGGTGCAGCTCGCACGCGAGGGCGACCCCGGCTGCCGTCGCGTGATCGGGGACGTGGGCCGCCACATAGGCATGGGCGTGGCCAGTCTGTGCAACCTCTTGAACCCCAGCAGGGTCGTGCTGGGCGGGGACTTGGCCGAGGCGGGGGAGCTGGTGCTCGGCCCGATAAGGGAGTCCGTGTCGCGGTACGCGATCCCCAGTGCCGCCCAACGGCTGTCCGTGGTGCCCGGGTCGCTGGGTGCCCGTGCGGAGGTTTTGGGGGCACTTGCCCTGGTGCTGAGTGAGATGGGTGATTCTACACTGTTGGATGGTAATACTCCGGTTGATACACCCGCCTTTTCGGCATAACTGAGCGTTCACACAGCTAACGAAACGGGTCGTTGCCATCTCGTTAAGTGTTTACTTCTTGACGGCATGGCGTCAGCCGGAGTTGACTCACGAGCACCTCGGCCGCGGTGTTGCGGCCCTGTCAGGGAGGCAACCTCACATGAACGCAATGACGCGTCGAATCGCCGTCGGGACGGTCGCTGTTTCGATCGCGCTCACGATGGCCGCTTGTGGCAAGGCGGGCGACAAGTCGTCCGACAGCAGCAAGGACAAGACCATCGGCCTGCTGCTCCCGGAGAACGCGACCACCCGGTACGAGAAGTTCGACCGGCCCCTGATCGAGGCGAAGGTCAAGGAGCTGTGCTCCGACTGCAAGGTCGACTACGCCAACGCCGCCGGTGACCCCGCCAAGCAGGCGCAGCAGGTCAGCAGCATGATCGCCAAGGGCGTCAAGGTGCTCATCCTGGACGCGCAGGACTCGGTCGGCATCCAGTCCTCGGTCCAGGCCGCGGTCGACAAGGGCATCAAGGTCGTCGCGTACGACCGCCTCGCGCAGGGCCCGGTCTCGGCCTACGTCTCCTACGACAACGAGAAGATCGGCGAGCTCCAGGGCCAGGCGCTGCTCAACGCCATGGGCGCCGACGCCAAGCCGACCTCGAAGATCGTCATGATCGACGGCGACCCGGCCGACCCGAACGCCGCCTCCTTCAAGGCCGGCGCCCACAAGATCCTCGACGGCAAGGTGAACATCGCCTACGAGCAGTCGGGTCTGTGGAAGGACACCGTCGCCAACCAGAAGGTCACCGCGGCGATCACCCAGCTCGGCAAGGCCAACATCAAGGGCGTCTACTCGGCCAACGACGGCATGGCCGGCGGTATCGCCACCGCCCTCAAGGGCGCCGGCATCAACCCGCCGCTGACCGGCCAGGACGCCGAACTGCCCGGCATCCAGCGGATTCTCGCGGGCACCCAGGCCGCGACGATCTACAAGGCGTACCAGCCGGAGGCCGACGCCACCGCCCAGATCGCGGTCGCGCTGCTCGAGGGCAAGGACTTCAAGGACGTCGCCGACACCACCGCCAAGAGCGGCTCGGGCCAGACGGTCCCCGCCCACCTCATCGGCGCCGTCGCGGTGACCAAGGAGAACATCAAGGACACGGTCATCAAGGACAAGCTGTACACCGTGGCCCAGATCTGCACCGCTGAGTTCGCCCAGGCGTGCAAGGACGCGGGCATCCAGTAGTACCCAGGGCCTCGGCCCGCCCCCGAAAGACCTGTCCGGTGCCCCGCCCCCACCATTCCACCCCGCTGCCGGGGCGGGGCACCGGACGGAAACGCTTCCGGGGTAGAGCGTTCGGGGAAGGGGTATGAGCCCGTTCCCCGTTGACTGATGTCATCCCAGTGCTTTATTGCACGTCCCCCGCGGCTGTCCCCCCAGTACGCGGCATCCCCGCCGGTCAGGCGGCGAAGGAGATGGTTCACGTGTCCGCTACGCCCGTGCTGGCGTTGCGCGGAGTCTCCAAGCGATTCGGTGCGGTTCAGGCCCTCACCGATGTCGAGTTGGAGGTCCACGCCGGAGAGGTTGTCGCCCTGGTGGGCGACAACGGAGCCGGTAAGTCCACACTGGTCAAGACGATCGCCGGTGTGCACCCCATCGACGAAGGCGTCATCGAATGGGAGGGCAAGGCGGTCAGCATCAACCGGCCGCAGGACGCCCAGAGCCTCGGCATCGCCACCACGTACCAGGACCTCGCGCTCTGCGACAACCTCGACGTGGTCGGCAACCTCTATCTCGGACGGGAGATCCTCCGGGTCGGAGTGCTCGACGAGGTCACGATGGAAAGGCGTGCGCGCGAGCTGCTCAACACGCTGTCCATCCGGATCCCCAGCGTGCGGATCCCGATCGCCAGCCTCTCCGGCGGTCAGCGGCAGGTCGTGGCCATCGCCCGCGCCCTGATCGGCGAGCCGAAGGTCGTCATCCTCGACGAGCCCACCGCCGCCCTCGGCGTCGAGCAGACCGCCCAGGTCCTCGACCTGGTCGAGCGGCTGCGCGAGCGCGGCCTCGGCGTGATTCTGATCAGCCACAACATGGCTGACGTGACGGCGGTCGCGGACACCGTCCACGTGCTGCGCCTGGGCAGGAACAACGGGTCCTTCCCGGTCAAGGGCACCACGAACGAGCAGATCATCGCGGCCATCACCGGAGCCACGGACAACGCCGTGACCCGCCGTCAGTCGCGCAATGTGGAGGCGGCGAAGTGAGCGACAAGACCACCCTGTCGAAGGCCGACGAGGAGCCGCCGGCCGCTCCGGTCGACGAAATGGCGCCGGCCGCGGTCGAGGTCATCGACCCCCGGCTGCTGGTGCGCCAAGAGGGCTTCAAGGGCTACATCACCGAGTTCAAGCGCAAGCTCAAGGGCGGTGAACTGGGCTCGCTGCCCGTCATCGTCGGCCTGATCATCATCTGGACCGTGTTCCAGCTGAAGGACAGCCTGTTCCTCAGCTCGACCAACATGGTCAACATCAGCTACTTCCTGGCCGCCACCGGCATGATCGCGGTCGGCCTGGTCTTCGTGCTGCTGCTCGGCGAGATCGACCTGTCGGTCGCCTCCGTCAGCGGTCTGTCGGCCGCGATCTTCGCGATCTTCTCCACCACACACGGCATGAACATGTGGCTGGCGATGATCCTCACGGTCCTCACCGGCATCGGCATCGGCGCGATCCACGGCTTCTTCTTCGCCAAGATCGGCGTCCCCGCCTTCGTGGTCACCCTCGCGGGCAACCTCGGCTGGAACGGCCTGATGCTGTGGCTGCTCGGCTCCACCGGCTCGCTGTCCATCCAGGACAAGGGCCCGATGCACATCCTGGGCCAGCGCTCCTTCTTCATGGACCAGGACATCGCCGGCGCCTACATCCTGGCGACCGTCGGTGTCGTCGCGCTGCTCGCCGGTTCGCTGATCGAGCAGACCCGCCGCCGCAAGGCGGGCGTCCCGTTCCGCCCCACCAGCGAGATCGCGCTGCGCACCGTCGCCCTGGCCGTCGTGGCCTACGTGGCCGCGTACGTGCTCAACAAGTCCGCCGGTGTGCCGAACGCCCTGGTGATCTTCCTGGTCGCCCTGGTGATCTGCGACTTCGTCCTGCGCCGCACGCCCTTCGGCCGCAAGGTCTTCGCGGTCGGCGGCAGCATCGAGGCCGCCCGCCGCGCCGGTATCAACGTGGCGCTGATCCGGATCGCGGTCTTCGCGATCTCCGGCGGCTTCGCCGCCATCGGCGGTCTCTTCCTGGCCGCCCAGACCTACACCGCGACGCTCGCCGCCGGTACCGGCAACCTGCTGATGCTGGCGATCGCCGCCGCGGTCATCGGCGGCACCAGCCTCTTCGGCGGTCGCGGCAACGTCTGGTCGGCGCTGCTCGGCATGCTGGTCATCCAGTCCATCCAGACCGGACTCGACCTGCTCAACATGAACACCTCGATCCAGTACATGATCACCGGCGCCGTTCTGCTCGCCGCCGTGGTCATCGACTCGGTCTCGCGCCGTACGCAGAAGACCTCCGGCCGCGCGTAGCGGCACCGCGTACGACGGCGGCGCGCGTAACGGCTCGTAACAACGCGGGCGGACACGCGCGCCGCGGCAGCACCTCGAACCGCCGGGCGGACCTGGAAATCCAGGTCCGCCCGGCGGTTCGCCGTTGCCGTGCCGTGACATACATCGCACAGGGCGGCCGACAGCCTTGGAACCGGAAGATTAGACTCGTCGGATCGGCCGTATCGAAGCGATCCGGCCGTGTCGGCGTCCACGTCGGCAAAACCGTGGGACAGACCTTCGACAGGTGCCGACAGGTACCGACAGGCAGCAGAGGGAGGAACGGGTGGCAGTGCTGACCCGTATCAACGGACCGCGCGACCTCGACCGGCTCAGCCAGCAGCAGCTCGTGGAGCTGGCGGGCGAGATCCGTGCCTTCCTCGTCGACGCGGTGTCCAAGACCGGCGGGCACCTCGGCCCCAACCTCGGTGTGGTCGAGCTGACCATCGCCCTGCACCGCACCTTCCACTCGCCCGTCGACCGGATCCTCTTCGACACCGGCCACCAGGCGTACGTGCACAAACTGCTCACCGGACGCAAGGACTTCGCGAAGCTCAAGAGCAAGGGCGGCCTGTCCGGCTACCCGTCGCGCGCCGAGTCCGAGCACGACGTGATCGAGAACAGCCACGCCTCCACCGTCCTCGGCTGGGCCGACGGTCTCGCCAAGGCCAACGAGGTGCTGGGCCGCACCGACCACGTGGTCGCCGTGATCGGCGACGGCGCGCTCACCGGCGGCATGGCCTGGGAGGCGCTGAACAACATCGCCGCCGCCCAGGACCGCCCGCTGATCATCGTCGTCAACGACAACGAGCGGTCCTACGCGCCCACCATCGGCGGCCTCGCGGACCACCTGGCGACCCTGCGCACCACCGACGGCTACGAGCGCTTCCTGTCCCGTACCAAGGACCTCCTGGAGCGCACCCCGCTGATCGGCCAGCCGCTCTACGAGACGCTGCACGGCGCGAAGAAGGGCCTGAAGGACTTCATCGCCCCGCAGGGCATGTTCGAGGACCTCGGCCTGAAGTACGTCGGCCCGATCGACGGCCACGACGTGGAGGCGCTGGAGTCCGCGCTGCTGCGCGCCAAGCGGTTCGGCGGCCCGGTCATCGTGCACTGCATCACCGAGAAGGGCCGCGGCTACAAGCCTGCCGAGCAGGACGAGGCCGACCGCTTCCACGGCATCGGCCCGATCCACCCCGACACCGGTCTGCCGGTCGCCGCCGCGGGCGCCGACTGGACGTCCGTCTTCGGTGACGAGATGGTCGCGCTCGGCAAGGAGCGCGACGACATCGTCGCCATCACCGCCGCGATGCTCCAGCCGGTCGGCCTGGAGAAGTTCGCCAAGGCGTTCCCCGACCGCGTCTACGACGTCGGCATCGCGGAACAGCACGGCGCGACCTCGGCCGCGGGTCTGGCCACCGGCGGCCTGCACCCGGTCTTCGCGGTCTACGCGACCTTCCTCAACCGCGCCTTCGACCAGGTCCTGATGGACGTGGCCCTGCACAAGTGCGGTGTCACCTTCGTCCTGGACCGGGCGGGCGTCACCGGCAGCGACGGCGCCTCGCACAACGGCATGTGGGACATGTCCATCCTCCAGGTCGTGCCGGGACTGCGGATCGCCGCCCCACGCGATGCCGACCAGGTACGCGCCCAGCTCCGCGAGGCCGTCGCGGTGGACGACGCGCCGACCGTGGTGCGCTACTCCAAGGGCGCGGTCGGCCCGGCCGTCGCCGCCGTCGGCCGGATCGGCGGCATGGACGTGCTGCGCGAGCCGTCCGAGGGCGAGCGCCCCGACGTCCTGCTGGTCTCGGTCGGCGCCCTCGCGCCGATGTGCCTGGAGATCGCCGGGCTGCTGGACGCGCAGGGCATCACCACCACCGTGGTCGACCCGCGCTGGGTCAAGCCGGTGGACGAGGCGCTGCCCGGCCTGGCCGCCAAGCACCGCGTCGTGGTCACCGTCGAGGACAACGGGCGGGTGGGCGGCGTCGGTTCCGCCGTCGCGCAGGCGCTGCGCGACGCGGAGGTGGACGTGCCGCTGCGCGACTTCGGCATCCCGCAGCGCTTCCTCGACCACGGATCGCGCAAGGACGTGATGGCCGACATCGGGCTCACCGCACCGGACATCGCCCGCCAGGTGACCGGCCTGGTCGCCACCATCGACGGCCGCTTCGCGGACGACGCGGACCACGCGCGCGAGATCGCCCGCGACTGATCCCACCGCCCGCCCGCCCCTCGCCGGGGACACGGCGGCGCACCCGTACGACGCGGGGGTCCACCCATACGGGTGGACCCCCTCTTCCATCGGCGTACGCGTAGGCGCGCCTATTCGGGTGAGACGGACCTCCGGAGTGCAGTAACGCAGTAGCGGCTGCCGACCGACGGAATCGACCGGCCGAACCGACCGGCCGCCGGACGATCTGGAGGTGTGACGGTGGACACCGACACGCGTGACGACACGGCCCCCCGACCCCGGGGGGTGTTCCGCACCAAGAGCATCGAACAGTCGATCGCGGACACCGAGGAGCCGGAACACGGCCTGCGCAAGGAGCTGTCCGCGCTCGACCTGATCGTCTACGGGGTCGGCGTCATCGTCGGCACCGGCATCTTCGTGGTCACCGGCTCGGTCGCCAAGGACTACGCGGGGCCCGCCGTCGCGCTCGCCTTCATCGTCTCCGCGATCGTCTGCGGCCTGGCCGGGCTCTGCTACGCCGAGTTCGCCTCGACCGTGCCGGTGGCCGGATCGGCGTACACCTTCAGCTACGCCTCCATCGGCGAACTGCCCGCCTGGATCATCGGCTGGGACCTGATCCTCGAACTGGCGCTGGGCGCGGGCGTGGTGGCGGGCGGCTGGTCCGGCTACATGGCCAATCTGCTGTCGCACTTCGGCATCGACATCCCCAAGGTCCTCACCCACGACGGCGGCGGCTTCGGCTTCGACCTGCTGGCCGCGGTGCTGGTGCTGGTGCTCACCGGCATCGTGATGGCCGGAATGAAGCTGTCCGCGCGGGTCACGACGCTGATCGTCGCCGTCAAGGTGACCGTGGTGCTGCTGGTGATCTTCGCCGGGCTGTTCTTCATCACCGGCAGCAACTACCACCCGTTCCTCCCGGCGTCGAAGGCCAACACCGGCAGCGGCTCCGACCTGCACGCGCCGCTGGTGCAGATGATCTTCGGCTTCACCCCTTCCTCGTTCGGCGTGATGGGCATCTTCTCCGCCGCCGCCGTGGTCTTCTTCGCCTTCATCGGCTTCGACATCGTCGCCACCGCCGCCGAGGAGACCAAGAAGCCACAGCGGGACATGCCGCGCGGCATCCTCGGCTCGCTGGTGATCTGCACCGTGCTGTACGTGGCGGTCTCGCTCGTCGTCACCGGCATGCAGAAGTACTCGGAGCTGGACACCACCGCGCCGCTGGCGTCCGCCTTCAAGTCGGTCGGCGCGCCCTTCTGGTCCGGCCTGATCAGCTTCGGCGCGGCCGTCGGCCTGACCTCCGTGGTGATGATCCTGCTGATGGGCCAGACCCGGGTGTTCTTCGCGATGAGCCGCGACGGGCTGTTGCCGCGCGCCTTCTCCCAGGTGCACCCGAAGTTCGGCACCCCCTACCGCACCACGGTGCTGCTCGGCGTGATCGTCGCGCTGATCGCCGGATTCTTCACCGTCGGCGAACTGGAGGAGATGGTCAACGTCGGGACGCTCTTCGCGTTCGTCGTCGTCGCCATCGGCGTCGTCGTGCTCCGCCGCACGCGCCCCGACCTGCCGCGCGCCTTCCGCGCCCCCTGGGTGCCCGTCCTGCCGGTGGCCTCGGTGTGCGCGTCCCTGTGGCTGATGCTCAACCTCAGCGTGGAGACCTGGCTCCGGTTCGCCGTATGGATGGTGATCGGCCTCGTCATCTACTTCGGCTACGGCCGCTCCCACAGCAGGCTGGGCCGCGGGCGCTAAGTGCAGCCGACGAGCGCGGTACTGCCGGCGCGGCCGGCCGTACCGGTGGCCGTACCCGCGGGTGCCCCCGGCCGCCGCGACCGGCGCTACTGGTCGCGGCTGGCCGCGCTGCTCGCGGCGCTCACCGTCCTGCTGCGCCTGCCGTCCTTCGCCCGCCCGGTGTGGAATCCCGACGAGGGCTATCTGGCCGTCCAGGCGCGGCTGCTGGCGCACGGCGGGGTGCTGTACGACACGGTGGTCGACCGCAAGCCGCCGCTGCTGCCGTGGCTGTACCAGGGGCTCTTCGCGGTCTTCGGCGACGGCTCGCTGTGGCCGCCGCGCACGGCCGCGCTGCTGGCGCACCTGGCGACCGCGCTGCTGCTGGCCGCGGTCGCCCGCCGCCGCTGGGGCGACCGGTCGGGGGCGGCGGCGGGCGCGGGATACCTGCTGCTGTCGGTCGGCCTCGCGCCCGAGGACACCCTGGCGGCCACCTTCGAGGTCTTCATACTCCCGTGGACAGCCGCCGCCGTCTGGTGCGCCGACCGCTCCCGCTGGGGACTGGCGGGCGTGGCCGTGGCGGGCGCGGCCCTGACCAAGCAGACCGGCGCGGTGATACTGCTCCCGGTGGCCTGGACGCTGTGGCGGGCGGCGCGGGCCGGACGCGCCCCGGCGCTCGCGGGCGCGCTGCGGCTCTGCCTCGGCTTCGCGCTGCCGGTCGGCGCGGTGGCCCTGCTGACCGGACCCGGCCGCTTCCTGTTCTGGACGGTCACCGGCTCCGCCGAGTACGTCTCGCCGCGCGGCGCCTGGCTGACCGGGCTGAGCCGGGCGGCGGGCGGCGCCAGCGTCCTGGCGGTGGCCGCCGCCGGAATGCTGCTGGCCGCGGGCGCCGCCTGGGCGCTGCGCCGCCGCCCGGTCCCCGCCGATCTGTGGGTGTGGCTGGCCGCCTCCGGGGTCGCCGTGGTCTCCGGCTTCCAGTTCTACGGCCACTACTTCCTCCAGATGGTGCCCCCGCTGGTGCTGATCGGCGTGGCCGCCGTCCGCGCGCTGCCCCGGCTGCGCGCCGTCGTCACCTGCTGGACGGTCCTGGCCTGCGCCGGATTCCTGGTCTGGGACCTGGCCGCGCCGAGCCGCGAGCTGGACCACGCGGTCGCCGTCGCCGCCGCGGTCCGCGCGCACACCGCGCCCGACGACCGCGTCCTGGTGTGGGGCATACACCCCGAGACGTACTGGTTCGCCGACCGGCGGCCCGCCAGCCGCTATCTGACCGCGGGCTTCCTCACCAACTTCAGCGGCGGGCGCGGCGGGGTCCGGGTGGGGGAGCGGTACGCGGTCCCCGGCGCCTGGCGTGCCTTCGGCGCGGAATTCTCCGCGCACCCGCCCGCGCTGGTGGTCGACGACTCCCGCGGCGACCCGTACGCGATCTCGCGCACGCCGACCCTGCGTGACCTGCTGGGTTCCGGCTACCGGCGGGTGGCGAGGGTCGACGGCGCGGTCGTCTGGGCGCGCGAGGCCGCAGGACCGGCCGGGCGCGGCGGCGCCCATGGGGGACCGGCTGGACGTGGCGCATGGGGGCGATGGTAAAAAGGCGCGAGAGCTGGTGCGGCAATATCGAGGTGGCGTTGTCATGACGGAGTCCAAGGGACCCGGGAACCAGGACCGTGCGAAGGACGGGGGGAGCAAGCCCAAGCGCAAGTCCCTCCTGGACCGGGTACGGCCCTACGCGGTCGGCACGACCGCGATCGTGGTGGTCTTCGGCGGGTCCGCGCTGATCGGCCAGCACGTACGCAGCACCAAGGACGACAAGGTGCGCGAGCCCTCGGGCGTCATCGCCGCGCCCATCGTGCCCACGGGCCCGGTGGACACCGCGTCGCCCAGCCCCAGCGCCGCCCCCACGGGCCCCAAGCTCGGCCTGCCGGTGCGGCCGTCCGTGCCGGTCACGATCACGATCTTCGTGGACCTGCGCAGCCCCGACTCCAAGGCGTTCGCCGACGAGTACCAGGCCACGCTGACGCAGTTGCTGACGACCGGCCAGGCGGAGCTCCAGTACCGCCTGGTGACCGCCTCCGACCAGCAGTACGGCGGCGAGGGCTCCAAGACCGCGGCCAACGCGGCGGCGTGCGCGCAGGACCAGAGCCGCTTCACGCAGTTCATGAAGGAGGTCTGGAAGCACCAGCCGGACCCGAAGAGCGACACGCTGACCCACCTGAACTTCCTGAAGGAACTGGCCGTCAAGGCCGGGAAGATCAAGCTCAGCACCTTCGAGCCGTGCCTGGAGCAGGGCGACCACAACGGCTGGGTGCAGCAGTCGCAGAACGACTTCGCGAAGTCCGACCTCGGCTCGATCCCGGTGGTGGAGATCAACGGCACGCCGGTCAAGGACGTGCACTCCACGCTGACCCCGCAGAAGCTGCGCAAGATGGTGCTCGCCGAGGCCAAGCGCGTGATCGCGGTGCAGGCCACGCCGTCGGACACGCCCGCGCTGCTGGGCTGACGGACTGTCGGATTTCTCCGGCCGCTCCGTCTTCCGCACCGCGGTAGCTCCGCTGTTCCGCCGCTCCCCGCGGTCGGGTGTTTCGTGCCCTTGAATCATCGGTATGTCAGATTTCGTCAACTTTTAGGCGAAATCGGGTACTGAAGGCATGTGACACCCGATCACGGAGGAGTGGTGCGCATGTCCATACCGGTGTTCGATGACGTCGAACCGCTGCCCGCCTGCGGTTGCGAGGAGTGCGCCCGACGGCGCCTCACCGACTCGATGGCGCGCGACACCGGTGGACCGGCCACCGGCGCGACGACCCGTGTGGTGGTCGTGGCCGCCGCCGCGGGCACCGCGCTGGGCAGCGCCGCCGGAGCGGTCGCCGCCGTGCCGCTGCCGTCGGAGGCCACCGCCTTCACCACGGGCCACGCCGCGCTCGCCGCCGCCCCCGCCACGGTCCCGGCCGCCACCCCCCTGCGGCTCACCCGCGACCAGATCATCCAGCGCGCCCGCACCTGGGCGGACGCCAAGGTGCCGTACAGCATGACCGCGTACTGGAAGGACGGGTACCGGCAGGACTGCTCCGGCTTCGTCTCCATGGCCTGGGGTCTGGGCAGCAGCGCCTGGACCGGCAGTCTGGCCGGCTACGGCGTCCGGATCACCAAGGACGAGCTGATGCCCGGTGACATCCTGCTCTTCCACAACGCCGCCGACCCCGAACACGGGTCGCACACGGTCATCTTCGACGGCTGGGTGGACGACGCGCACACCGCGTACACCGGCTACGAGCAGACGGTCCCGGCCACCCGGGTCCAGACCACGCCGTACGCATACTGGTCCAATTCCGGGAAATACATTCCCTACCGGTACAAGTATCTGGCGGGTGGCAGCAGTTCGGGATCGGGGTCCGGTGGGTCGTCGTCGGGTTCCACGGCCTTCCCCGGCACGTCCGCCTTCGGCCCCGGCGCCGACAACGCCAACGTCACCCGGCTCGGCACCATGCTGGTCGGCCGCGGCGCCAGCTCGTACTACAAGGTCGGTCCCGGACCGAAGTGGAGCGAGTCCGACCGCGGCGCGACCAGCGCCTTCCAGCGCGCCCAGGGCTGGTCGGGCAGCGACGCGGACGGGCTGCCCGGCCCCACGACCTGGTCGTACCTCGTCCAGGACAAGGGCCGCGACATCTCCGGCGCCCCGCGGGCCTCCGGCGGCACCCCCGCCAAGGTCCCGGCCTACCCCGGCGCGGGCGCCTTCCGGCCCGGCCAGACCAACGACTCGGTACTCGCCCTCGGCAAACGGCTCGTCGCCAAGGGCTTCGGCAAGAACTACACGGTGGGCCCCAGCCGTACATGGGGCGAGGCAGACCGGCGCAATGTCGAGGCGTTCCAGCGGTCCCTGGGCTGGACCGGGCGCGACGCGGACGGCTACCCCGGCCCCGAGACCTGGAGACGACTGTTCACGTGACGACATCTTCCACCGCCGCCGGGACGGGGCTGCCGGAGCAGACCCGCCCGGCCGCCCACAGCGGCGGCACCGAAGTCCACCCCGCCCCCGCCGCCCCGCCGGAGCTCGTCGAACGGCCGGGGCCCTGCCTGCCCGGCTGGACCGCGACCGCCGTCGTGCTCGCCGCGACCGTCGGCGTCTGCTGGCTGCTGTGGCGCGCCGGCGTCCTGCCCGCCGACGTGGCCGGCCGCCCCCTGCTGCCGCCCCCGCCCGGCGGCGGCTCCGCCAGCGGCCTGTGGAGCGGCGTCCTGCTGCTCGCCGCGGTCGCCGCCTTCGCCGCGGGCGGCCTCACCAGAGGCCGCAACGGCAGCGTCTGGGTGCTCACCCGGCACGGCTCCTACCGCGGCACGGTCCGCCGCACCGGCCTGCTCTGGATCAGCCCGCTGCTCACCCGCCGCAGGCTCGACGTGTCCCTGCGGCACTGGCGCAGCCGCCCGATCGACGCGGTCGACGCCAACGGCACCCCGCTCCAGCTCAGCGTCCTGCTGGTGTGGCGGGTCAGGGACACCGCCAAGGCGGCCTTCGCCGTCGACGACCACAACCTCTTCCTGCGCGAGCAGGTCGAGGCCGCCGTCGCGCTGGCCGTCTCCCGGCACCCGGCCGACGACTTCCGGGGCGCCGCGCCCACCCTGCGCGACAGCGAACGGCTCGGCGACCACCTCACCAAGCTGATCGCCGCCGACCAGCGCCCGGTCGGCATCGAGGTCTTCTCGGCCACCCCGGTCCGCCTCGACTACGCCCCCGAGGTCGCCGCGGCCATGCGGCGCGCCCAGATCGCCGCGCTGGACGCCAAACACCGCAGAGCCGTACTCGACGACGTCCTGGCCACCGTCGCCGAGACCGTCCGCGGCATCACCGAGCGCGGCCTCGTCCAGCTCGACGACTACGAACGCAAGGCGCTGGTACGGGACCTGACGGTGGCGCTGTGCACGACCGTGCCGAAGAAGTGAGCCGCGCCGGGACCCGCGTGAGCTGAGCCGGAACGGCGAAGCGCCGGACGGCCCCCTGACATCGGGGCTGTCCGGCGCTTCGCCGCGTCCGTCCTAGGCGGGGACGCTCGCCACGCCAGGCGCCAGGAACGGCTTGCCGTTCACCCGCTGGGACACGCCCTCGCGGTCCAGGTACGGGGTGACGCCGCCCAGGTGGAAGGGCCAGCCCGCGCCGGTGATCAGGCACAGGTCGATGTCCTGCGCCTCGGCCACCACGCCCTCGTCCAGCATCAGGCCGATCTCCTGCGCGACGGCGTCCAGCACCCGGTCGCGCACCTGCGCCTCGGTGAGCACCGAGTCGCCCTGCTTGAGCAGCGCGGCGACCTCGGGGTCCAGCTCCGGCACGCCGGAGTCGTAGACGTAGAAGCCGCGCTTGCCCGCCTTGACCACGGCCGCCAGATTCTCCGAGACGGTGAAGCGGTCGGGGAAGGCGCCGTGCAGCGTCTCGGAGACGTGCAGACCGATGGCCGGGCCGACCAGTTCGAGCAGCACCAGCGGCGACATCGGCAGGCCGAGCGGCTCGACGGCCTTCTCCGCGACGGCGACCGGCGTGCCCTCGTCGATGACGTTCTGGATCTCGCCCATGAAGCGGGTCAGGATGCGGTTGACGACGAACGCCGGGGCGTCCTTGACCAGCACCGCGGTCTTCTTCAGCTTCTTCGCCACGCCGAAGGCGGTGGCCAGCGACGCGTCGTCGGTCCGCTCGGCGCGGACGATCTCCAGCAGCGGCAGCACCGCGACCGGGTTGAAGAAGTGGAAGCCGACGACCCGCTCCGGGTGCTCCAGCTTCGAGGCCATCTCGGAGACCGACAGCGAGGAGGTGTTGGTGGCCAGGATCGCGTCCGGGCGCACCACCGCCTCCAGCTCCGCGAAGACCTGCTGCTTGACGCCCATCTCCTCGAAGACGGCCTCGATGACGAAGTCCGCGTCGCCGAAGGCGGTCGCCTTGTCCAGGTGACCGGAGACCAGCGCCTTGAGGCGGTTGGCCTTGTCCTGGCCCACGCGCCCCTTGGCGAGCAGCTTGTCGATCTCGCCGTGGACGTAACCCACGCCCTTGTCGATCCGCGCCTGGTCGATGTCGGTCAGCACGACCGGCACCTCCAGGCGGCGGGCGAAGAGCAGCGCGAGCTGCGAGGCCATCAGGCCCGCGCCGACCACGCCGACCTTGGACACCGGGCGGGCCAGCGACTTGTCGGGCGCGCCCGCCGGGCGCTTGCCGCGCTTCTGCACCAGGTTGAAGGCGTAGATGCCGCTGCGCAGTTCGCCGCCCATGATGAGGTCGGCCAGCGCCGCGTCCTCGGCGTCGAAGCCCTGCCGCAGATCGCCGTTCTTCGCCGCGGCGATGATGTCCAGCGCGCGGTACGCGGCAGGGGCCGCTCCGTGCACCTTGCTGTCCGCGACGGCCCGGCCGCGGGCCACGGCCTGGTCCCACGCCTCGCCGCGGTCCACCTCGGCCCGGTCCACCTCCAGCTCGCCCTTGAGGACGGCCGCGGTCCAGGCCAGCGACTGCTCCAGGAAGTCCGCCGCCTCGAACAGCGCGTCGGCGATGCCCAGTTCGTACACCTGGGCGCCCTTGAGCTGACGGTTCTGGTTGAGCGAGTTCTCGATGATGACGGTGACCGCGCGGTCCGCGCCGATCAGGTTCGGCAGCAGTACGCAGCCGCCCCAGCCGGGCACCAGGCCGAGAAAGACCTCGGGGAGCGAGAAGGCGGGCAGCGAGGCCGACACCGTGCGGTAGGTGCAGTGCAGACCGACCTCGACACCGCCGCCCATGGCCGCGCCGTTGTAGTACGCGAAGGTCGGCACGGCCAGGGACTGGAGCCGCTTGAAGACCTCGTGACCGCTCCTGCCGATGGTCAGCGCCTCGTCGCGTGTCCTGAGCACCTCGACGCCCTTGAGGTCGGCGCCGACCGCGAAGATGAACGGCTTGCCGGTGATGCCGACGCCGGTGATCGCGCCCTCCGCCGCCTCCTTCTCGACCTGGTCGAGCGCCGCGTCGAGGTGGGCCAGCGACTGCGGACCGAAGGTGGTCGGCTTGGTGTGGTCCAGGCCGTTGTCCAGCGTGATCAGCGCGAAACGGCCCGCGCCCGGCAGCTCCAGGTGCCGCACCTGGGCCTGGGTGACGACCTCGCCGGGGAACCGCTCGGCCGCCCCCTTCAACAGCTCGGTGGTGCTGCTCACTTGGTGCCTCCGTCGAAGTGGGGGTTCTCCCAGATGACCGTGCCGCCCATGCCGAAGCCGACGCACATGGTGGTGATGCCGTAGCGCACGTGCGGCTGCTCCTCGAACTGCCGGGCGAGCTGCGTCATCAGCCGCACACCGGAGGAGGCCAGCGGGTGGCCGTAGGCGATGGCGCCGCCGTACTGGTTGACCCGCGGGTCGTCGTCGGCGATGCCGTAGTGGTCGAGCAGCGAGAGCACCTGGACGGCGAACGCCTCGTTGATCTCGAACAGGCCGATGTCGCCGATCGACAGACCGGCCTTGGCCAGCGCCTTCTCGGTCGCCGGGATCGGGCCGATGCCCATCACCTCGGGCTCGACACCCGCGAAGGCGTACGAGACCAGGCGCATCCGTACCGGCAGGTCCAGCTCCCTGGCGACGTCCTCCGCGGCGAGCAGCGAGGCGGTGGCGCCGTCGTTGAGACCGGCCGCGTTACCCGCGGTGACCCGGCCGTGCGGGCGGAAGGGGGTCTTGAGGCCCGCGAGCTGCTCCAGCGTGGTGCCCGGCCGCATCGGCTCGTCCGCCGTCGCCAGGCCCCAGCCGGTCTCCCCGGCCTCGGGGGTGGTGCGGCGGATCGCGATCGGCACCAGGTCCTGCTGGATCCGGCCGTTGGCGTACGCCTTCGCGGCCTTCTCCTGGCTGCGGACGGCGAATTCGTCGGCGCGCGCCTTGGTGAGCTGCGGGAAGCGGTCGTGCAGATTCTCCGCGGTCATGCCCATGAACATCGCCGACTCGTCGACGAGCTTCTCCGAGACGAACCGCGGGTTGGGGTCGACGCCCTCGCCCATCGGGTGCCGTCCCATGTGCTCGACGCCGCCGGCCACCACGACGTCGTACGCGCCGAAGGCGATGCCGCCGGCCGTGGTCGTCACGGCGGTCATCGCGCCCGCGCACATCCGGTCGACGGAGAAACCGGGCACGGTGGTCGGCAGCCCGGCGAGGATGCCCGCCGTCCGGCCCAGGGTGAGGCCCTGGTCGCCGATCTGCGTGGTCGCGGCGACCGCGACCTCGTCGATCCGCGCCGGGTCCAGATCCGGGTTGCGCCGCAGCAGCTCCCGGATGCACTTGATCACCAGGTCGTCGGCCCGGGTCTCGTGATACATGCCCTTCGGGCCCGCTTTGCCGAACGGGGTGCGGACGCCGTCAACGAATACGACGTCCCTTCCGGTACGAGGCACGGTGGGTCTCCCTCTTCGACGATGTGGAACGCGGCGCTGAAGCACGCTTCCTACGGCTCGCCTCACATGCTACTCGTCGGTAACTCATGTGCACAGCTTCCCTCGCGGAAGCGGCGCAGCTCACATCGCACGGATGTTACCGAAGGTTACCCCTGTGGGGGAGAGCCTGAGGGAGCGCCGCGGGCGGGTCGGCCGTTCGACACGGAACCACCGGCGGCGGACCACCGACGCAGGACCACGGATGGGGAACCGCCGACTGCGGACGGGCCACCGGCCCCGGCGGGCTATTCGCCCGGGGGCGGGTCCGCCGGGCGGGCGGTCAGCGCGACCGTCAGCAGCGGGGTGGTCAGCTCGACCTGCCACGGGCGGGCGCCCATGTCCGCGAGCTGGGCGGCCACGACCTCCTCGCTCGCGTTCGCCGGAGGCGCCCAGCACAGCCGACGCACGGTGTCCGGGGTGATCAGATTCTCCTGGGGGAGATTCAGCTCCTCGGCCAGCGCGCTCACCGCGGCGCGCGCCGCGGAGAGCCGGGCGGCGGCGACCGGGTCCTTGTCCGCCCAGGCGCGCGGCGGCGGGGGGCCGGTGTACGCGGCGGCGGGCTGCGGCAGCTCCCGCTCGGGCAGCGCGCGCGCCCGGTCGATCGCGGACTGCCACTGGTCGAGCTGGCGGCGGCCCATCCGGTGCCCGAAACCGGGCAGGGCGGCCAGCGCGTGCGCGTTCGGCGGGCTCTCCAGCGCCGCCGTCACGATCGCGGCGTCGCTGAGCACCCGGCCGGGGGAGACGTCCCGCTCACGGGCGGTACGGTCGCGCGCCAGCCACAGCTCGCGCACCACGGCGATCTGCCGACGCCGCCGCACCTTGTGCATGCCCGAGGTCCTGCGCCAGGGGTCGACGCGCGGCGCGGCCGGCGGGGCGGCGGCGATGGCCGCGAATTCCTGGAGCGCCCACTCCAGCTTCCCCTGGGTGCGCAGCTCCTCCTCCAGCGCGTCGCGCAGATCCACCAGCAGCTCGACGTCGAGCGCGGCGTACCGCAGCCACGGGTCGGGCAGCGGGCGGGTGGACCAGTCCACCGCCGAGTGGCCCTTCTCCAGCGCGAAGCCCAGCACGTTCTCCACCATCGCGCCGAGGCCGACCCGGGCGAACCCGGCCAGCCGCCCGGCCAGTTCGGTGTCGAACAGCGAGGTGGGGTGCATGCCGATCTCGGACAGGCACGGCAGATCCTGGGTGGCGGCGTGCAGCACCCACTCGGTGCCGGTCAGGGCGTCGCCCAGGGTGGACAGGTCGGGGCATCCCGTGGGGTCGATCAGCGCGGTCCCTGCTCCGGCGCGGCGCAACTGGACCAGATAGGCCCGCTGCCCGTAGCGGTAGCCGGAGGCGCGCTCGGCATCGACGGCGACCGGACCGGAACCCGCGGCGAAAGCCGCGACGACATCTGCGAGAGCCTCCGGGCTGGCGGTCACCGGCGGGATTCCCTCGCGCGGGTCCAGCAGCGGGACCGGCGCCGGGCCTGCTTGGGTTGCGGTCTCTCTGGCGTCGGTCACTTGTTAAGGGTAGCCGGGTACGGCGTGTCAGGTGGAGATCCAACGGACAGGGCGTACGGTACGTCGCCGCCGGGTCCCTGAGCGCCGGGGCCGCGGCACCGCCACGACGGCCGACGCGCGCGCGTATACGGCGGGCGTACGCGCGGACACGGGCGCGCGTATACGAAACGACCCCCGGCGGAACGTTCCGCCGGGGGTCGCTCACGGCCGGGGCCTCAGTGGATGATTCCGGTGCGCAGGGCCACCGCGACCATGCCGGCGCGGTCCCCGGTGCCCAGCTTCCTGGCGATCCGGGCGAGGTGGCTCTTGACGGTCAGCGCCGAAAGGCCCATGGAGACGCCGATCGCCTTGTTCGACTGGCCTTCCGCGACCAGCCGCAGGACCTCGACCTCGCGGCCGGACAGCTCGCGGTAGCCGCTGGGGTGGCCGGGGGCGCCCGGCGGGCGGCGCTGCATACGGGCCGCGGTGGCGCCCAGCGGCGCCAGTCCCGGCCGGGTGGCGAGACCGCCGGGGCTGTTGCGGGTGCCGGTCACGACATAGCCCTTCACCCCCCCGGCAAGCGCGTTGCGCACGGCGCCGATGTCGTCGGCGGCGGAGAGTGCGAGGCCGTTGGGCCAGCCTGCCGCGCGGGTCTCGGCGAGCAGGGTGAGGCCGGAGCCGTCGGGGAGATGGACATCGGCGACGCAGATGTCGCGGGGGTTACCGACCCGGGGACGGGCCTCGGCGATGGACGAGGCCTCGATCACGTCGCGAACCCCGAGAGCCCACAGGTGTCGGGTGACAGTGGAGCGGACGCGGGGGTCGGCTACGACGACCATGGCCGTCGGCTTGCTGGGGCGGTAGGCGACCAGGCTCGTGGGCTGCTCGAGAAGAACGGACACCGGGCCTCCTGTGGCAAAGGGGACTGAAACGGTCACAATCTCCTTCGGCAGCAATTGCTCCGGCCTTTAGGGAAAGATCACGATTTATTGAGGATCATTTCCGGCAATTCGGACGAGAAATCGAACATGCGAGAAGTGAGTGCGCCGCGCGATACGCCGGGGAGTGCGCGGGGGCGCGCCATCGGGGGCGCGTGACGTCACCGCAGGCCGGGGCGGTACGCCGGGCTACGGAAGCGGTCCGACGGACTCAGGTACGGCGCTTCGGCATCGGCACCACGCCGCTGCCCCCGCGCACCAACGGCTCCGGGCCCTCCGACGGCGGCAGACCCGCGCACGCGCACAGCAGATCGCACCAGGCCGCCAGGTGCGCCGCCACCTCGGGCGCGCCCCCCGCCCGCTCCCTCGGCGTCCACGACGCCCGGATCTCGATCTGCGTGTCGTCCACCCGGTCCGCCAGCGCGCCGAAGTAGTGCGACGACGCCCGCGAGACCGTACCGCTCGGGTCGTTGTACGCCGCTCCGCGCGCCGCCAGCGCCCCGGTCAGCCAGGACCAGCTCACCTCGGGCAACAGCGGATCCCCCGCCATCTCCGGCTCCAACTCGGCCCGCACCAACGTCACCAGGCGGAACGCGCCGTGCCACGCCTCGTGCCCGTCCGGCTCGTGCAGCAGCACCAACCGCCCGTCGGCCAGCTCCTCGCCGTCCGCCAGCACCGTCGCCTCCAGCGCGTACGCGTACGACGCCAGCCGCTTCGGCGCGGCCGTCTCCTCGATCCTGACCTCCGGCCTCACCCGCACCGAGCGCAGGGTGTCCACCGAGCGCCGAAAGGGGAGGGGGACGTCGTCACTGCCGTCGCCGAGGTGCCCGTGAACCGCTGCCATGCCCGGAAGACTAAGCCGCCGATGCCCTCCGGGCTCGGAACAACACCCTTATTGCCCTTCGGGGCGCGTTCCCGCTCCCCGCGAGGAGCACCCTTGCGCCTGCCGCGCGCCCCCAACCCCCCGACTGCGCGGCGGGGTTCGCCGCTGGGGTGGCTGTGGGGTGAACGTCAAGGGGGGCGCTCTTGCGTGGGGTCAGCGTTACGGGGGGGCCGGGGGTGGGAGGGGGTGAACGTCCGGGGTGCGCTCTTGCGTGGGGTCAGCGTTACGGGGGAGCGTGGGTGGGAGCCGTCTTGTGTGAGCTCACCGCGATTCCCTTTTTTTGCCGCCCTCTCGCCTCCGGCGGCTTAGATCCGGTGTCGACGCTCCTCTTCGACGGTCGCTCGTTCCTCGCTCCCTGCTCATCGTCGCTTTCGACACCGGCGCCGCCTTTGGCTCGCTGGCTACCGGCGAACCCACCTGCGCAGCGGGGCCGCAGGGGCGCAGCCCCTCACGCAAACGCACCCCACCGGCGAACCCACCTGCGCAGCGGTGCTGTAGGGGCGCAGCCCCTCGCGTAGACGCACCCTGGGGGCGAACCCCAGCGCGCGGACGTGTGCTAGGGGCGCAGCCCCCTTGGTGGGGGTGGTGGGGGAGACGTGGGAGGATTCTCGGCGTGAGTGCGCACCAGCAGACCGCTGCTTCCCCGTTCATCCGCGCCTGTCGGCGCGAGCCCGTGCCGCATACGCCGGTGTGGTTCATGCGGCAGGCCGGGCGTTCGCTGCCCGAGTACCTGAAGATTCGCGAGGGCATCGCGATGCTGGACTCGTGCACGCGGCCCGACCTCATCGCCGAGATCACGATGCAGCCGGTGCGGCGGCACAAGGTCGACGCGGCGGTCTACTTCAGCGACATCGTGGTGCCGCTCAAGGCGATCGGGATCGACCTCGACATCAAGCCCGGCGTGGGCCCGGTGGTGGCGGACCCGATCCGTACGCGGGAGGACCTGAAGCGGCTGCGGGCGCTGGAGCCCGAGGACGTCGGTTACGTCACCGAGGCGATCGGCCTGCTGACGGCCGAACTCGGCGAGACGCCACTGATCGGATTCGCGGGCGCGCCCTTCACGCTGGCCAGCTACCTCGTGGAAGGCGGCCCGTCGCGCAACCACGAGCGGACCAAGGCGCTGATGTACGGCGACCCCGAGCTGTGGCGTGACCTGCTGGACCTGCTCGCCGACATCACCGTGGGCTTCCTGAAGGTGCAGATCGAGGCGGGCGCGAGCGCCGTCCAGGTCTTCGACTCGTGGGTGGGGGCGCTCGCGCCCGTCGACTACCGGCGCTACGCGATGCCCGCGTCGGTGAAGGTCTTCGACGCGGTCGAGGACTACGGCGTCCCGCGCATTCACTTCGGCGTCGGCACCGGCGAACTGCTCGGTCTGATGGGCGAGGCGGGCGCGGACGTCGTCGGCGTCGACTGGCGGGTGCCGCTGGACGAGGCGGGCCGTCGGGTCGGTCCCGGCAAGGCGCTCCAGGGCAACCTCGACCCGTCGGTGCTCTTCGCCCCGACGGCGGCCGTCGAGGCGAAGGCCCGGGAGGTGCTGGACGCGGCCCCGGCCACCGGCCATGTGTTCAACCTCGGCCACGGTGTCCTGCCCAGCACCGACCCGGACGCTCTCACCCGTCTCGTCGACTTCGTGCACACCTCGACCGAGGTGTGACGGCTCAGTCCGTCGGCGGCTCCTCCGCACGCTCCGGCGCGTCCGTACCCGCCGGAGCCGTGGAGGGCGTGCGCTGCGGGTGGATCGGCGCGTACGAGGACGGGCTCCAGGGGCGCGGCGCCATCGTCGGCGGCTCCTGCCGGGGCCAGCGGCGGCGCACCAGCCGGTAGCCGATGAAGCCGGCCAGCGCGACCACCAGGAACGGCAGCACGGCCGACAGGACGACCAGCACACCGCGGATCGTCACGTAGAAGGCGTGCCAGCCGCCGCCCAGCGCGTGGCCGACCTGCGTCCAGAAACCGTCCTCGTGCTTCGGCTTCGGCTTCGCCGCGACGTGCTTCACCGGCGGCTCGACCAGCCGCAGCGTCACCGTGGCCAGATCCGTCCGCTCCCGCAGTGCCGCCTGCTGCGCCTGGAGGGACTCCAAGTCGGCCTCGCGGGTGCTCAGTTCGCGCTCCAGCGACACCACGTCGCTGAGCGAGCCCGCCTGGTCCATCAGCTTGCGCACCCGGGCCACACTGGCCTGCTGCGACTTGATCCGGCTCTGTACGTCGACCACCTGGCCGGTGACGTCCTCGACGCCGACCTTGCGCTCCATCAGCGTGCCGAGCCCGGCCAGCCGGGTCAGCAGACCGTAGTACGCCGCGGGCGGCACCCGGAGCTGGATCGTCGACTGCTCGTGGCCCCCGGCGTCGACCGAGGTGTCCTCGGTGCCCCCGTAACCGCCCGCGTCGGCGACCATCGCGCGGGCCTTGTCGAGCGCGTCGCCCACCTTCGGGGTGCGGACGGTCAGGTGCGCCGTACGGACGAGGTAGCTGGGCGCGGACGGCTTGGCGTTGTTGCCGGTGGTGGCGGCCTTGTCCGACGCGGAACCGGGCGTACCGGAAGGCGCGTTCCCGGCGTCCGTACCGCTGCCGCCGTTCTTCATCGAGTCGCTGCCGCTGTCGTCCTGGCCGCGGGCCGCCGGGGCGGCGGCCTTGTCGGAAGCGCCGCCGCTTTCGCTGCTGCACCCGGCGACCGCGAGCGAGGCGGCCAGCAGCAGCACGGCAGGGACGGCGGCCAGCCGCCGCCGTCCGCGCCGGCCGGCGTGGTGCGCGCGCCCGGTGCGCGGCGCTCCGGGTCTGTGTGTCCTCACGTCAATTCCCCCCAGGTGCGAGCCTCGTGAGGCCCGCCTAGTGACCTGTAGTGACAGTTGGACGTGGACGGTCCGCGCCGGGTTGCGGTCCCGCGGTAGCGATGGGATCACGTTCGGAACTCGGAACGGAGTCTGAGACAGTGGACGCATGAGCCAGACGCACAACGGCACGGGCGCTCCTGAACACGCGATCGTCATCGGCGGCGGAATCTCCGGACTCGCCGCGGCGCACCGGCTGGCGGGCGCGGGCGTCCGCGTCACGCTGCTGGAGGCGTCGTCGCGGCTGGGCGGCAAGCTGTACGCCGACGAGATCGCCGGGGTGCCGGTCGACCTCGGCGCCGAGTCGATGCTGGCCCGCCGCCCCGAGGCGATCGCCCTGGCCCGCGAGGTCGGGCTCGGCGACGACCTGGAGCCGCCCGCGGTGCTCGGCGCCGCGCTGTGGACCCGCGGCAAGCTGCGGCCCATGCCCAAGGGACACGTCATGGGCGTGCCCGGCGACCTCGGGCCGCTCGCCTCGTCCGGTGTGCTGTCCGCCGCCGGTCTCGCCAGGCTCCCGCTGGACCACGTACTGCCGCGCACCGAACTCGGCGACGATGTCGCGGTCGGCGCCTTCGTCGCCGCCCGGCTCGGCCACGAGGTCGTGGACCGGCTCGTCGAACCACTGCTCGGCGGCGTCTACGCGGGCAACGCCTACGAGATCTCGCTGCGCGCCGCGGTGCCGCAGCTCTTCGAGGCCATGCGCACCGGGCGCTCCCTGATCGAGGCGGCCCGCGACATCCAGCGCCGGGCCGCGGCCAGGGCGGGCGGCGCGGGACCGGTCTTCAACGGCATCCGCGGCGGCGTCGGACGGCTGCCGCTCGCGGTCGCCGAGGCGTGCCGCGCCGCGGGCGTCACCATCGAGACCGACGCGCCCGTACGCGAGCTGCGGCGCACCCCGCACGGCTGGCAGGTCGGCCTCGACGGCCGCGCGCTGGAGGCCGACGCCGTGGTGCTCGCCGTGCCCGCGCCGACCGCGGCCCGGCTGCTCACCGCCGAGTCGCCCGCCGCCGCGGCCGAACTGGACACCGTCGAATACGCGGGCATGGCGCTGGTCACCATGGCCTTCCGCCGCCGTGAGATGACACGGCTGCCCAACAGCAGCGGCTTCCTCGTCCCGCCGGTCGACGGCCGCACCATCAAGGCGTCCACCTTCTCCAGCCGTAAATGGGGCTGGCTCGGCGAGGCAGGCGGCGACACCGTCGTCCTGCGCACCTCCATCGGCCGCCACGGCGACGAGGCGGACCTCGCCTGGGACGACACCGACCTCGTCCGCCTCTCCCGCGACGACCTGGAGGCCGCCGTGGGCCTGCGCGCCGCCCCGATCGCCGCCCGCGTCACCCGCTGGACCGCGGGTCTGCCCCAGTACCCGGTCGGCCACCTCGCCCGCGTCGCCCGCGTCCGCGAACACCTCACCAAGCTCCCCGCCCTGGCCGCCTGCGGCGCCGCGTACGACGGCGTCGGCATCCCCGCCTGCATCGCGGGCGCCCACCGCGCCGCGGCCGAGCTGCTGCCGCGGGGCTGAACGGCTCCGCGCCGGGTGGCCCCGCGGGCGTCGTGGGGGACCCTGGTGCCGAGAGCGTCGGGGGGCGCGGGAGAATGGGGGGTATGACCGACTCGACTGCCGACCGCGCTTCCGATTCCGCCGACGCCACGTCGGCGAAGGCCCCCAACGCGGGGAAGAAGGCCAAGGACCTCAACGAGGTCATTCGCTACACGCTCTGGTCGGTGTTCCGACTGCGCGACACCCTGCCCGAGGACCGCGGCGGGTACGCGGACGAGGTCGAGGAGCTGTTCGCGCAGCTCGCCGCCAAGGACATCACGATCCGCGGGACCTATGACGTCTCGGGGCTGCGGGCCGACGCCGATCTGATGATCTGGTGGCACGCGGAGACGGCCGAGGAGTTGCAGGAGGCGTACAACCTCTTCCGCCGCACGAAGCTGGGGCGCGCGGTGGAGCCGGTGTGGTCCAACATGGCGCTGCACCGCCCGGCGGAGTTCAACAAGTCGCATGTTCCGGCCTTCCTCGCCGATGAGACGCCGCGCGAGTGGGTCAGCGTCTATCCCTTCGTGCGCTCCTACGACTGGTACCTGCTGCCGGACGAGGACCGCCGCCGGATGCTCGCCGACCACGGCAAGATGGCCCGTGGCTACCCCGACGTGCGGGCGAACACCGTCGCGTCCTTCTCGCTCGGCGACTACGAGTGGATCCTGGCCTTCGAGGCCGACGAGCTGTACCGGATCGTCGACCTCATGCGGCACCTGCGCGCCTCCGAGGCCCGCCTGCACGTCCGCGAGGAAGTTCCCTTCTACACCGGCCGGCGCCGCGAGATCGCCGACCTGGTCGCGGGCCTGGCCTGACGCAGCAGCGCCCGTATCGCGGGGTCGCGCGGCGTGCGCGGCCCACGGGCGGCCAGGGCCGAC
Source organism: Streptomyces sp. NPDC003300 (assembly GCF_040610915.1). Lineage (NCBI taxonomy): Bacteria > Bacillati > Actinomycetota > Actinomycetes > Kitasatosporales > Streptomycetaceae > Streptomyces > Streptomyces sp. NPDC003300. The sequence continues at coordinate 286,719 of NZ_JBEXNE010000008.1, forward strand.
AGCGGCGGCGCGTCCCGGGGTATCCCCCGGAGCGCCTCCTGCCCGGCCGGGGCCGCCCACCGCGTGTACGGATAGACCTCGACGCGCGCCACCGACCAGCACGCCCCCGTCAGCAGCAGCGGCAGCACGTACCAGAGCAGCGCGGGCGTGCCGTCCGGCGCACGGACCGACCCGTTCAGGGCGACGGTGGCCACCGCCATCGCCAACGTCAGCCCGGTGGCGCCGCGCACCTGCCGCACCCCCGCCGCGAGCCGTTCGCGTGCCGCCGCCGGAACCCCGAGCCCGGCGGCCACCAGCCGCTCGCCGAGCGCGCGTACGGCCTCCGGCCAGGAACGCCGTTTCGTACAGACCGAGTTCGACGCCGTCCGTGGGCCGCCGCTCTCCGGGCGCTCCACCGGCCGCGGCGACCCCGGCCAGGCACAGGCGCGCACCGGCGGCGGTCGCCGCGGCACACGCGACGAGCAGCAGAAGAATCCACATGAGGGATTTCTACCGGACTCCGCCGACACCGCGTTCTCGGCCTGTGGATAACTCCGCGATCGGGCTGGCGGGGCCCGTCAGAGCGTGCCGGGGGCGGGATGCGCGCGCAGGGACGGGTGGTCGGCGACGACGGTGGCGGAGCCCGGGGCGACCTCGGTGAAGCCCGCGTCGCGGACGACGGGGAGCGAGGAGGCGCTCAGGCGGGTCCACAGGGCGGGGGAGGGGGTGCGGACGGCCAGGGGGAAACCGGCGGCGCGCCAGGCGTCGCGGTCGGCGTCCGACAGCTCCCACCAGGCGAGTTGGGCGCCGTGTCCGGCCTGGGCCATGGCCTTCCCGGCCGACATGGTGACGTCGGGATTCATCCACAGCACGGGGCGCGGGTCGCCGGGTTCGAGCGGTGACGGCGGCTCCGGGTCGTCCAACTCCGTGCCGGAGACCTGGAGTTTGGCCAGTTCCTTCGGCCAGCCGTCGAGCGGCACGGGCGGGTAGACCCGCACTTCGGCGGGCGGCACATCGGCCGTACCCGCTTCCGCGTCCGCCCCCGGCACCGATCCCGACGCGGACCCCGATCCCGATCCCGATCCCGTCACCGTGATGCCCGGCAGGGCTGCCGCCCGCCGCCACTCCGCTCCGCGCGCCCGCCGTACGACCTTGCGGATCCTGGCGTCCTGCCAGTCCCGTACGGCCTGCGCCCACTCGCCGTCGTCGGCCGTCGCGCGCTCGTCGCAGAGCAGGGTGAGGACGGCGCGCGCCGCCGTCTCCAGAGCGTCGGTACGGGTCGGGGGCGCGTCGCGCTCGATCCGGACGACGAGCGGGAGGACGAACTGGGGTGCCGCGTCGCGGTCGGCGGCCTGGTGCTGGAAGGGGCTGCTCACCGCCCCAGTCTGCCACCCGCTGCTGGACGCCGATCCGCCGTGGCGTGCGGCGTCGGTGCGTACGGAAGCGGCGGCGGCCGCGGCGGCCACGCCGGAGCTGGTGGCGCCCGCCGATGCCGTCGTGCCAGCCACGATGCTCCCGCAGGGGCACCGCCCGCCCCGGCGGGGCGGTTCGGTTGTCTCCGGACCACCGGCCGGTGGGGGCTGGTCGCGCAGTTCCTCGCGCCCCTTCGGGGCCCGTCCCGCCGCGGGGACGGTGGCCCGCCGTCGTGGCTGGTCGCGCAGTTCCTCCCCCAGCCTTCGGCCGGGAGGTGCCCCCAGCGCCCCTTCGGGGCCCGTTCCGCCGTGGGGGCTGGTCGCGCAGTCCCCGCGGCGCTGAACGGCTGCCCCCCGCCGGAGGCGCACCGCACCCCCGGAGGGGTTACTCCGTGGGGGTCAAGGTCAGGGAGATGGAGTTGATGCAGTAGCGCTGGTCGGTCGGTGTGCCGTAGCCCTCGCCTTCGAAGACGTGGCCCAGGTGGGAGCCGCAGCGGGCGCAGCGGACCTCGACGCGGGTCATCCCGAGGGTGCGGTCCTCGATGAGTTCGACGGCGTCGGTGTCGGCGGGGTCGTAGAAGGAGGGCCAGCCGCAGTGGGACTCGAATTTGGTGTCGGAGCGGAAGAGCTCGGCGCCGCACGCACGGCAGGCGTAGACGCCGGTCGTCTTCGTGTCGGTGTACTCGCCGACGAAGGGCCGCTCGGTACCGGCTTTGCGCAGGACCGCGTACTCCTCCGGCGACAGCTCGGCGCGCCACTGCTCGTCGGACTTGCTGACTTCGTAGGACATGGAGGTCTCCTCAGCTGCCGAGGCGGGCGAGAATCAGGGGACCGAGGTCGGTCACGTCGCCCGCGCCCATGGTGAGAACGAGATCACCCGGCTTCGCCATTCCTGCGACCACGTCCGGCACCGCCTGCTTGTCGTGTTCCGCGGTCACGTCGGCGCCCGCCGCGCGGGCCGCGTCGATGATGAGTGCGCTGGTCACACCGGGGATCGGGTCCTCGCGGGCCGGGTAGATGTCAAGGACGACGGAGGCGTCGGCGAGGGCGAGGGCGGCGCCCATCTCGGTGGCCAGCTCGCGGGTGCGGCTGAAGAGGTGCGGCTGGAAGACGACCAGGACGCGGGCGTCCCCGGCGGCGCCGCGGATCGCCTCCAGGTCGGCGGCCATCTCGGTCGGGTGGTGGGCGTAGGAGTCGATGACCTGGACGCCCGCCGCCTCGCCCTTGAGCTGGAGGCGCCGCTTGACCCCGGTGTACTTCGCGAGGGCCGAGGCCAGATTCCGGGTCGGGGCGCCGATCGCGGTGCCCGCGGCGAGCGCGGCGACGGCGTTGTGCGCGTAGTGGCGGCCCGGCACGGAGACGGTGAAGGTCAGCGGGCGGCCGTCGATGACGACGGTGACCTCGCTGGTCAGCCCGCGCGGGTTGATCTTCGTGATGCGTACGTCGGCGGTCTCGGCCTCGCCCACCGTCACGATCGTCAGACCGCCGATGTCCCGTACCCGCTTCGTCAGCTCGACGGCGCCCGGCTGGTCGGCGGAGATCACCAGCGTGCCGCCGGGGCGGATCTTGCCGACGAAGGTCTCGAAGGAGTCGTAGATCTCGTCCATCGAGGCGTAGTTGGCGTGGTGGTCGAGCTCCACATTGAGGATGATCGCGACCTCGGGCGCGTACGTGTGGAAGCTGCGGTCGCTCTCGTCGGCCTCCGCGACGAAGATCTCGCCGCCGCCGTGGTGCGCGTTCGAGCCGGGCGCGTCCAGGTCGCCGCCGATCGCGTACGACGGCTCGCTGCCGAGCGCCGTCAGCGCGACCGCCAGCATCGAGGTGGTGGTGGTCTTGCCGTGGGTGCCCGCGACCGCGATCGGCCGGGTGCCCTCCATCAGCGCGGCCAGCGCGTCACTGCGGTGCACCACGGGGACGCCGCGCTCGCGGGCCGCCGCCAGCTCCGGATTCTCCGGGCGGATCGCGCTGGAGACGACCACCGAGGTGGCGTCCTGCGCCAGGTGCGCCGCGTCGTGGCCGATGTGCACGGTCACGCCGAGCGCGCGCAGCGCGCCCGCCGTCTCCGACTCACGTGAGTCACTGCCCGCCACCCGCGCCCCGCGCTGCGCGAGGATCTTCGCGATCCCCGACATTCCGGCGCCGCCGATGCCGATGAAGTGCGGTCGGTCCATGGCGGGGGGAACGGACGGGCTCATACGGAGGTCTCCCGGAGATGTGCGTGGTTCGTTTATTGACCGGGTCCTGATTCTCGCACCTCCGGGCGGGCGGACGACTCTGCCCGCGCGCCCGTGGCACCTTCCGCCGGCGCTGCCCGCGCACCTGTGGCACCTTCCGCCGGCGCTGCCCGCGCGCCCGTGGCACCGCGCGCCGACCCTGACCACGCACCCGTGGCACCCCCCGCCCGGCGAGACGTTTCTGCAAGGGGTGCCCGGGACACACGACGCCCGAGCCGCCGGGTGGCGCGGCGCCGCCTCATCGCGCTCGCCGCCTCATCGTGCCCTGCGCCTCATCGTGCCCTGCGGCTCACCGCGCTCGCCGCCTCATCGCGCGCTGCGCCTAATCGTGCTCGGCGAAGAGCTTCAGCACCGGCACCCCCACCTTGTGCCGCGCCCGCGACGTCCAGTCGCGGTGGAAGAACTCCTCCACGAAGTGCGGCGCGGTGAGCACGATGACCTCGTCGGCGTTGGTCTCCTCGACGACCGTGCGCAGCAGGTCGAGCGGGTGCTTGTCGACGATCCGGCCCACCGCCTCCGCGCCGGAGGCGCGCAGCGCTTCCAGGGAGTGCGCCAGGGCCCGCTCCGCGACCGGGGTGGCGTCGTCGCCCTCCGGCTCGCGGTCCTCGTGCGCGGCGTCATCCAGATAGCCGAGCGCCACGTCGTCCACGGCCCGCAACAGCCGGTCCTGGTCGCCGCGTGGCTGCATGAGCACGACGAAGGAGACCTGCTCGTCGCCGTGGAGAGAGGTGACGAGCTCCACGTCGGCCGGTGCGAGCGGCTTCTCGATCATGAGTACGGTCGTGAACACGGACGCGTCCTTCTTTCTCGTGCTTCGTCGGGGCCACCGGGCCGGCGTTGGAACAATCCTGCCCCGATCTTCGCGGGGCACTCGGGTAAGTGTTCCCGCGCGGAGCAAAACGGAACGAGGGAATCCGCTTTTTTCGGTCGCGGTTCCACCGTGCGGCGCGCCGCTGGTCAGGTGGGTGGCATGAGGTGTGTCGGTGGGACGGTCGGGCGGTCAGGCCCGGACGTAACGGGTGAACAGGAAGCCGTCCTCCTCCAGGACGGAGCGCGGGACGAGGCGGGCCGGGCCCGGAACGTCGGGGCCGTGCATGATCCGGGGCGCGTCGCCGCCCCCGAGCACCGGGGCGACGGTCAGGCACAGTTCGTCCAGCGTGTCGGCCGCGGCGAACTGCGCGAGGACTCGCGGGCCGCCCTCGTGGAGCAGCCGCGTGTGGCCCAGCGCGGCCAACTCGCGCACCGCGCGGACCGGGTCGACGCCTTCGCCGTCGCCCGCGACGACCACATGGGCGCCCGCCGCGCGGGCGGCGGCGACACGGTCGGCGGGCGGCGACGCGCCGGTCAGCACCAGGGTGGGGGTGACCGGCGCGGTGAACAGCGGTGTCGTGAAGTCCAGATCGAGTCCGCGGCTGATCACCGCGACGGCGGCGGCCGGGGTCTGGCCGTCCGCCGCCCTGCGCGCCGCGAACACCTCGCGGGCCCTCGCGGGCCGGTAACCCTCCAGGCGAACCGTTTCCGCACCCACCAGCACCACGTCGGCCAGTGCGCGCAGCACGCCGAAGACCCGCATGTCCGCCTCCGACGACAGCGGCGCCGACCTGCCGTCGTACCGGGCCGCGCCGTCCAGCGACGACACCATGTTGGCCCGGAGGTACGGGCCCGCTCCCCGTTCGGGGTACGCGTACGCGTCCGCCAGGCCGAGCGGTGTCTCCAGCCCGGCCGAATCGTTCGCTCCCGCTACGGGATAGAGCCGTCGCATCCCCGAAGTCTCCCACGCCGCGCCGCTACGGGCCGGTCGGCGCCCTCGGCCCGCCGCTCCCGTACGCGTGGGGTCGGACACATGCCGGCGGGGGCGGAACCGGGAGGCACTACGCTGGTGAGCTGTGTCGACCTCTGTCGTTTCGTCTGGGAGTGCCGCGATAGGCGGCGATGGCGGGCCCGTGTCACTCAGCGCGCGCACGCCGCATGTGCCGGTGGAGCGATTGGTGGCGGAGATGGTGCCGCCGCCGCGGTTCGACGGCGTCAGGTTCGAGACCTACGTGCCCGACCCGAATCAGCCCAGCCAGGCCGCGGCGGTACGGGCCCTGGCCGGTTTCGCGGCGTCGCTGACGGCCGCGCCGACGCCCAAGCGGTGGTTCCGGCGGGAGGCGCCCGCGCCCGGCGGCCCCGGCGGGGTCTACCTCGACGGCGGTTACGGCGTCGGCAAGACCCACCTGCTGGCGTCGCTGTGGCACGCCACCCCGGCGCCCGCCGAGCGCAAGGCGTTCGGCACGTTCGTGGAGCTGACCAATCTGGTCGGCGCCCTCGGCTTCCAGCACGCGGTGGCGGCGCTCAGCGACCACCGGCTGGTCTGCATCGACGAGTTCGAACTGGACGACCCGGGCGACACGGTGCTGGTGTCCACGCTCCTCGGCAAGCTCGCCGACGCGGGCGTACGGCTGGCGGCGACGTCGAACACGCTGCCCGGCAAGCTCGGCGAGGGCCGCTTCGCCTCCGCCGACTTCATGCGGGAGATCCAGGGCCTGTCCGCCCGCTTCACCAGCCTGCGGATCGACGGCGAGGACTACCGGCACCGCGGCCTGCCCGAGGCGCCGACCCCGCACACCGACGAGCAGGTCACCGCCGCCGCGGCCGTCACACCCGGCGCCGCGCTCGACGACTTCGGCGCGCTGGCCGCGCACCTGGCCACCGTCCACCCCAGCCGCTACGGCGCGCTCTGCGACGGCGTCGGCGCGGTCTTCCTGCGCGGCGTGGAACCCGTCACCGACCAGGCGACCGCGCTGCGCCTGGTGGTGCTCGCCGACCGGCTCTACGACCGCGAGATCCCCGTACTGGCCTCCGGCGTGCCCTTCGACCGCGTCTTCGGCCAGGACATGCTGGCGGGCGGCTACCGCAAGAAGTACTTCCGCGCCGTCTCCCGGCTCACCGCGCTCGCGCGGGACGCCGAGAAGCTGACCGGCACTGGCGGAGACCGCTGATCCGGCGCAGGATCGGTGCATGGCCAAGAGCGGGAGCAAGGACAAGGGCAAGGGCAAGCACGGCGCCGAGCACGCGCACGTGGACCGGCACGCGCACGAGGACGGCCGGGGCGGCAAGCACGCCGACGCCGCCGCCAAGAAGGCGCAGAAGGACCCGGGCCTGCGCTCCCTGCTGCGCGTGCCGCCCGGTGGCGGACCGGTCAACCTGCGGGCGTACGACCCCTCCGCGACCCCCGGCGGCCCGCGCGACAAGGCGACGGCCCTGGCCGCGACCGCGGAGCTGCGCGCCCGGCTGGCCGAGCTCCAGGAGCGGCTGTGGGCGCAGAGCACCGCGGGCGACCCGCACTGCGTCCTGCTGGTGCTCCAGGGCATGGACACCTCGGGCAAGGGCGGCACCGTCAAGCACGTGTCCTCCGGGCTGAACCCGTCGGGCATCCGCGTCACCGCGTTCAAGGCGCCCACCGAGGAGGAGCGTCAGCACCCCTTCCTGTGGCGCATCCGCCGCGCGCTGCCCCGCCCCGGCGAGCTGGGCGTCTTCGACCGCTCGCACTACGAGGACGTGCTGATCGCCCGCGTGCGCGACCTCGTGCCGCGCGCCACCTGGAGCCGCCGCTACAGCGTCATCAACCGCTTCGAGCAGTCGCTCGCCGACGACGGCGTCACCGTCGTCAAGGTCTTCCTGCACATCAGCTACGACAAGCAGCGCGAGCGGCTGCTGAAGCGGCTCGACAACCCGGACAAGCACTGGAAGTTCAACCCCGGTGACATCAGCGAGCGCGCGCTGTGGCCCGCGTACCAGAAGGCGTACGAGGTGGCCCTGGAGCGCTGCTCGACCGACGCCGCGCCCTGGCACGTCGTGCCGTCCGACCGCAAGTGGTACCGGAACTGGGCGGTCGCCAAGCTGCTGCTCGAACACCTCGAACTGATCGACCCGGCCTATCCGAAGGCCGACTTCGACATTGAGGAGAACCGCGTCGCGCTCCTCAAGACCTGACCCGCGTGCCCCGGCCCCAGGGCGTGTCCGTGAAGTCTCGTCTGACCCTCCGGGCGGACGACGCGACTTCACGGACACGCCCTAGCCGGAGCACGCGGTGCGCTGCGCCTCCTGCCACTCGCACACCGGGCAGTACGTCGCGCCGCGCGTGCTCGCCGGATACTCGGTCGGCTCGCCGCACAGTACGCAGTCCGCGAGGGCTTCCGCGTCGGGCGTCGGGGTCGTCTGTGTCACCCGTTCACCGTAGCGCGGGCGCGCAGCACGGCGGCCCCCCGGGGCGGAAGCTGGACGGCCGCGTCCGGGCCCGGCAGCACCTTGCACGACGGCCGGGCCAGCACCACCTCGCACGGCACGTCCAGCGGCACCCGCGCGGGCGCGTCGGAGAAGTTCACGACCGTACGGAAGGGGCCGCGGGCCAGCCGCAGCGTCCGGCCGCCCGCGGTCGCCGCGACCGTGTCGAGCTGGGGATCGGTCAGGGCGGGCTCCGACCTGCGCAGCGCGATCAGCCCGCGGTACCACTCCAGCAGCTCGCGGTGCCCCGCCTTGTCCGGCTCGGCCCAGTCCAGGCACGAGCGGTCCCGGGTCGCGTGGTCCTGCGGATCGGGCACGTCCTCCTCCGCCCAGCCGTGGTCGGCGAATTCGCGGCGCCGCCCGCGCGTGATGGCCGCGCCCAGCTCCGGGTCGTCGTGGTCGGTGAAGAACTGCCAGGGCGTGCCCGCGCCCCACTCCTCGCCCATGAAGAGCATCGGGGTGAACGGCGAGGTCAGGACGAGGGCCGCGGCCACGGTGAGCTGGTCAGGGGTGAGCCGGTCGCCGGTCGCGCGGTTGCCGATCTGGTCGTGCGTCTGCGCGTAGCCCAGCAGCCGGTGGGCGGGCGCGGCGGCCCGGTCCAGCGGGCGGCCGTGGTGCCGGCCGCGGAAGGAGGACCAACTGCCGTCGTGGAAGAAGCCCCCGGTGAGCGTCTTGGCCACCGCGGCGGGCCCGGCGGCGGCGAAATCCGCGTAATAGCCCTGCGCCTCGCCGGTGACGGCCGCGTGCAGGGCGTGGTGGAAGTCGTCGCTCCACTGGGCGTGCAGGCCGAGGCCGCCCGCCTGGCGCGGGGCCGTCGTCCGCGGGTCGTTCAGATCGGACTCGGCGATCAGGAACAGCGGGCGGCCGAGCGCGGCTGACAGCCCGTCCACGGCCGTCGACAGCTCCTCGAGGAAGTGCAGGGCGCGCGTGTCCACCAGCGCGTGGACGGCGTCGAGCCGCAGCCCGTCGAGCCGGTAGTCGCGCAGCCACGACAGCGCGCTGCCGATCAGGAAGTCCCGCACCTCGTCGGAGCCGGGCGCGTCCAGATTGACCGCGTCGCCCCAGGGGGTGTGGTGCCGGTCGGTGAAGTACGGGCCGAACGGCGGCAGATGGTTGCCCGACGGGCCCAGGTGGTTGTGGACCACGTCGAGGACGACGCCCAGGCACTGCTTGTGCGCCGCGTCGACAAATCGCTTCATTCCCTCGGGGCCGCCGTACGGCTCGTGCACCGCCCACAGCGACACGCCCTCGTACCCCCAGCCGTTGGTGCCGGGGAACGGGCACACCGGCATCAGCTCGATGTGCGTGATGCCCAGCCGGGCCAGGTGCGGCAGCCGCTCGATCGCCGCGTCGAAGGTGCCCTCGGGGGTGAAGGTGCCGACGTGCAGTTCGTAGACCACCGCGCCGGGCAGCGCGCGGCCCGGCCACGGCACCGTCCAGGCGAACGCGTCGTGGTCGACGACGGCGCTCGGCCCGTCCGGGCCCTCCGGCTGGCGGCGCGAGCGCGGATCGGGCAGCGGCGGACCGCCGTCGAGCAGATACGCGTACCGCGTGCCCGGCCCGGCGGACACCTCCGCGCGCCACCAGCCGGCCCGCGCCGGGTCGGGGCCGAGGCCGTGCCGTGTGCGGTCGTCGATCAGGATCTCCACCTGCTGGGCATCCGGCGCCCACACCTCGAACAGCACCCACGGCTCCCGTCTCGTCATCCGGTTCGTTCAGCGTCTTCGGTCTTCCGCGCGGCGGTCTTCCGCGCGGAAGTTCTCCGTACAGCGTTCTTCTGTACGGCGGTACGGCGGTCTTCTGTACGGCAGTCTTCTGTACGGCGGTCTTCTGTGCGGGCGCCCCCGAGGCCGTTCCTCGCGGGTGCCCGGGGCCGTGGCCGCGCCACGGACCCCGGGCACATGCATGCCCACGGAACGGCCTCCCGCATCACCGCGAGCGGATCAGCGGGGGAACATCACACTGCGTCGGGGACGAAGTCGATCCGCTCCTGAACGATCGGATACCCCGCCTTCGCGAAATTCCGCGCCATCGGGACATTCGTCCGGTCGGTGGCCGCCGCGACCTTGACCGCGCCGCGGTCGACCAGGTCGTGAGTGCACTCGACCAGCAGGTCGTACGAGTAACCGCGGCCCCGCTGCTCGGGCACCACGGCGATGAAGCCGATGCACGGGCCGGCCGGATTGCGCGCGGGCACGTGCAGCCCGGCCACCTCGCCGTCCGGGGTGTACGCCACCCGCCGCCAGTCGGCGGGCGAGGGGAACCAGTCGAAGAAGCCGATGGTCTCGTCGAGGGCGGCCTCCAGGCCCTGTTCGGCGATCATCCGGCGGTCGTGGGCGTCGAGGGTGCCCTCCATGATGCGGGCCATGACGGCCCGGAAGGCGGTGTCGTCCGGCTCGGGCCGGTACTCAAGACGCCCGGTGCGCGGCGGCAGCGGGCAGTCCGCCGTCCACTCGTAGCGGTACCGCTCGACCAACTCGCGCAGCCCCGCGGCCTCGACGGCCGCCGCGCGGCTCCGCGCCGCCGCCGTCACGTCGGGGCGCTCGCGCCAGTCGGGCGGCAGCAGCAGGCTGTACTCGGTGTTCAGCGGCGCGGCGCGCAGCAGTTCGGTGGCCGCCTCGGCTTCGCCCTCGGCGAAGTCGAACCAGTCCAGGGCCAGCGGCTCGCTGTCCTCGGGCTTGGCCCACCACGCGGCCCGCGCGACGACCTTCGCGCCGCGCAGCGCGACCCACGACCACTCGGGCCGGTACTCGCCGCCCGCGTCGAGGGTCGCGAAGGACTGGCCGAGCAGGGCGCGGCCGACGAACGCGTCGCCGGTGCCGGTGCGCGTGCCGGATGCCGTCTCGGCAAGGGAGTTGAACAGGGCGGACTCGCCCGCGACGAGCGGGCGGAAAACCAGATCGGACATGGTGAAGCGATTCCTTCGGGAGTTCGACGGAGCGCTCCCGGGACCATCTCCCCGTGGATCTACGGACGCCCTGCGGAGGGGCGGGAGCGCGGCACAGTGATGTACGTCATCGCTCTCGCCTCCTTCTCGTCCGGTCATGGGCGTGATCGGCACCCTAGGCGGGCGACGGCCGACAAGGCCACCGGTTTTACGCGGCGGCCTTGTCGGGATGTCGACGCGGGTGCGCGGGAGCGGGTGTGGGCGGCTCAGCCCGCCGGGCTCACCTGCCGGGCTCACCTCTCCGCGCTCACCTCTCCGGGGTCAGCAGGGCCACAGGGCTGCGGCCCAGCAGTTCGGCCAGCGGGGCCGCGCCCTCGTACGTCCCGCCGCCCAGGCGGTCGTGCCAGCGGCCCGGAGGGAGCGGCAGCGACGCCTCGCGCCAGCCGCCCGCCGCGGCGAGGCGGGCGGAGAGCCGGGTGACGACGGTGAGGGCGGAGCCGCCGCGCAGGAAGGCGAGGCAGTGGTCACCGGCAGGACCCTGCGCGACGAGGGGGATGTACGAGGCGGTGGGGCCGTACCACTCGGGGCGGTCGCGCCGCAGCCGGAGCGCCACCGCGGTCAGGCGCAGCTTGGCCTCGTCGAAGGAGCCCGGCGCGGCGCCGTCCAGCAGGCGGTCCAGGGTGCGGTCGACGCCGAACCGCTGGGTCCCGCCGACCGGCCCGTTCATGGGGCCGCGGTTGTCCGGGTCGACCAGGGTGTACACCGGGAATTCGGTGTTCTGGTAGACGTCGGGCACCCCCGGCATCGTCAGGTGCACCAGCGCCGCGCCGAGCGCGTTGGCATCGGCGTACGGGGCGAGGGAGTTGACGAATTCGCCCACGTCGTAGACGCCCGCGCCGCACGGGCCCTGCTCGGTGAAGTCGGTGACGGCCTTCTCGTACGCCTCGTCCTGCTCGGTCCACGAGGTGTGCAGGCCCGCCTCGCGGACCGCCTTGAGGGCGGCGGGCACCAGCCGGTCCGGGTGGCAGAAGCCGAGGCCGACGCCGGTCTGGAAGACGGTGTACGCGGTGTGCCGGTCGGGCGCGGGCGCGTCGCCCGACCGCTCGGCGCGGGCCTCGCGGGCGCCCATCCACTCCCGCCAGGCGTCGGGGAGTTCGGACAGGACGGCCAGCCGCAACCGCAGGTCGGCGCTGCGCTTGGTGTCGTGCGTGGACAGGACGGTGCCGGTACCGGGGTGGTCGCGCTGGATCCGCGCGCAATAGGCGTGGAATTCCTCCGGGGCCGTCGCCGGATGCGCCGGGCTGCGGCCGACCTCGCACAGTGACAGCAGCGGCGAGTAGCGGTAGAAGGCGGTGTCCTCGACGGACTTGGCGTGCAGCGCGGAGGCGACCTGCGCGAAGCGGACGGCGAAGTCGTCGGCGTCCTCACCGGGCACCGTCGCGCCCTCGGCCGGGCGGCCGAGCGCAAGGTCGCGCAGCAGGCCGATCGCCGGGGCGAGCCGCCCGTCGGCGCTTTCCGCCGCACTGGAGGCGGCCTCGGTCACCATCAGGGTGTCGCCGGGCGTCGCCGGGGTGCCGGGGCGTACGTACGGGCGGTACACCGGGATACGGACCAGCAGCTCGCGCAGCGCCTCCTCCAGCACGGACGTCGCATAGGGCGCGGTGTAAGGGTCGGTCTCCTGGCGCTCGGCTGTTACCGGCCCGGCCGCCCCCTCGGTCCCGCCGCCCGTGCCGGGGCGCTGCGCCCGCTGTGCGCTCGCCGCGAGGCGGGAGACCTCCGCGGCGAGGTCGTGGCCGACGATGCGGTGGGCGGCGCGCCGCGCGGTCGGCTCCCACCGGCCGCCGCGGCTGTCCTCGACGCCGGTGAACTCCCGGTAGAAGTCGGTCACTTCGGCGACGCCCGCCGGGTCGGTGAACAGCCCGTCGATCCGGTCGAGCGCGTCGTACCCGGTGGTGCCCGCGCACGCCCAGTCGGCGGGCAGCGCCTCGTCGCGCTGGAGGATCTTCTCCACCACCGTCCACCGCCCGTCGCTGGCCTCGGCCAGGCGGTGCAGATAGCCCGCCGGGTCGGCGAGGCCGTCCGGGTGGTCGATCCGCAGCCCGTCGGCGACGCCTTCGCGCAGCAGCCGCAGCACGGTCGCGTGGGTGGCCTCGAAGACGTCCTGCCGCTCGACGCGGACCGCGATCAGGTCGGAGATCGTGAAGAAGCGGCGGTAGTTCAGCTCGGTGCGGGCCTGCCGCCAGTACGCCAGCCGGTACCACTGCGCCTCCACCAGTTCCGGCAGCGGCAGATTCTCCGTGCCCGGCCGCAGCGGGAACCGGTGGTCGTAGTAGCGCAGCACCTCGCCGCCCGCGCGCTTGTCGGAGACCACCGAGAGCTGCCCGAGGACGTCGGGCAGGGGGTCGCCCAGCACGGGCAGCAGCACCTTGCCGCCCAGCGCGGCCCAGTCGATGTCGAACCAGTCGGCGTACGCGGAGCCGGGACCGTCGCGCAGCACCTCCCACAGCGGGCCGTTGAGGTGTTCGGGCGCGGGCACCGCCATGTGGTTGGGGACGATGTCCAGGATCAGGCCGAGGCCGTGCTCGCGGGCGGTGTGCGACAGTGCCCGCAGGCCCTGCTCGCCGCCCAGCTCCTCGCGTACCCGCGAGTGGTCCACCACGTCGTAGCCGTGGGTGGAGCCGGGCACCGCTTCGAGGATCGGCGACAGATGCAGGTGCGAGACGCCGAGCGAGGCCAGGTACGGCACGTGCGCGGCGGTGTCGGCGAAGGTGAAGCCGGGCTGCACCTGCACCCGGTAGGTGGCGGAGGGCGTCACGGGAAGTCCGGTCATGAGGTCTTCTCTACCCCGGATTCGGCCGTGAAGCGGCCGAACGCGCCCGGGTCTCCCCGGACGCCGTCCGTATCGCCGAAAGCGGCCCGTCCTTCCCCGCGGCAGGCCGGCCGCGCCGCTGACCCGCGGGCCACCTGCCGCGCCGCCGACCCGCGGGCCACCGGCCGCGCCGCCGACACACGGAGCACGTGTCGCGCCGCCGGGCCGCTACAGCGCCGGGCGCTGGAGCACCACCATGCTGCGGTCGGCCAGCTCCACCCGGTCCCCGGCCTGTACGCGCTGGCCGGTGCCCGGCGGGACGCCCCCGGCCAACTGGGTGTCCACCACGAGCTGCCACTCCAAGCCGTGGTTGACCGGGACCACGAACTCCTGCGGCTTCGGCGCCGCGTTGACCATCAGCAGGAACGAGTCGTCGGTGACCGGCTCGCCGCGCGGCCCCGGTTCGGAGATCGCGTTGCCGTTGAGGAAGACCGACATCGACCTGGCGTGCGCCGCCTGCCAGTCGCGCTGCGCCATCTCCTGCCCCTCGGGCGTGAACCAGGCGATGTCCGACAGTTCGTCGTGCGTGCCCTCGACCGGCCGCCCGTGGAAGAAGCGCCGCCGCCTGAACACGGCGTGGTCGCGCCGCAGCCACACCATCGTGCGCAGGAACTCGTGCAACTGCTGCGCCTCGTCGTTCGGCCCGCCGTCGTCCGGCTTGCCGGGCCAGGACACCCACGCCAGTTCGTTGTCCTGGCAGTAGACGTTGTTGTTGCCCTTCTGGGTGCGGCCGAACTCGTCGCCGTGCGAGATCATCGGCACGCCCTGCGAGAGCATCAGCGTGGCGAGGAAGTTGCGCATCTGCCGCCCGCGCAGCGACCGCACCTTCTCGTCCTCCGTCGGCCCCTCCGTACCGCAGTTCCACGACCGGTTGAAGCTCTCGCCGTCACGGTTGTTCTCGCCGTTGGCGTCGTTGTGCTTGTCGTTGTACGACACCAGGTCGCGCAGCGTGAAACCGTCGTGGCAGGTGACGAAGTTGACCGAGGCCAACGGGCGGCGGCCGTCGTCCTGGTAGAGGTCGGAGGAACCGGTCAGCCGGGAGCCGAACTCGGCCAGCGTGGCGCTCTCGCCGCGCCACAGGTCCCGTACCGTGTCGCGGAACTTCCCGTTCCACTCGGTCCACAGCGGCGGGAAGTTGCCCACCTGGTAGCCGCCCTCGCCGACGTCCCACGGCTCGGCGATCAGCTTCACCTGCGAGACCACCGGGTCCTGCTGGACCAGGTCGAAGAAGGACGAGAGCCGGTCCACCTCGTGGAACTGCCGGGCCAGCGTGGCCGCGAGGTCGAAGCGGAAGCCGTCCACGTGCATCTCGGTGACCCAGTAGCGCAGGCTGTCCATGATGAGCTGGAGGACGTGCGGGCTACGCATCAGCAGGCTGTTGCCGGTGCCCGTGGTGTCCGTGTAGTACCGCTTGTCGCCGCCGAGCCGGTAGTACGAGGCGTTGTCCAGGCCGCGCAGCGACAGCGTCGGCCCGAGGTGGCTCCCCTCGGCCGTGTGGTTGTAGACCACGTCCAGGATCACCTCGATCCCGGCCCGGTGCAGTGCGCGGACCGCCGTCTTGAACTCCAGCACCTGCTGCCCGCGGTCGCCCAGCGAGCAGTACGAATGGTGCGGTGCGAAAAAGCCGATGGTGTTGTAACCCCAGTAGTTCGCGAGGCCCGCGTCCACCAGACGGTGGTCCTGGATGAACTGATGCACCGGCATCAGTTCCAGTGTCGTCACCCCGAGTTCCACCAGATGGCCGATCACCGCCGGGTGAGCCAGCGCCGCGTAGGTGCCGCGGATCTCCTCCGGCAGACCCGGGTGAGTCATCGTCAGGCCCTTGACGTGGGCCTCGTAGATGATGGTCTTGTGATAATCGATCCGCGGGGCGCGGTCGTCGGCCCAGTCGAAGTACGGATTCACCACGACGGACGTCATGGTGTGCGGGGCGGAGTCCAGATCGTTGCGCGAGTCGGGCTGTCCGAAGCGGTAGCCGTAGACGGCCTCGTCCCAGTCGATGCTGCCGCTCATCGCCTTGGCGTACGGGTCGAGGAGCAGCTTCGCGGAGTTGCAGCGGTGGCCGCGGGGCGGGTCGTAGGGCCCGTGCACCCGGAAGCCGTACCGCTGACCCGGCATCACCCCCGGCAGGTAGGCGTGCCGTACGAAGGCGTCCGCCTCGCGCAGCTCGACGGCCGTCTCCGACCCGTCGTCGTGCAGCAGGCACAGCTCGATACGGGACGCCACCTCGGAGAAGACGGCGAAGTTGGTGCCCGCGCCGTCGAAGGTGGCACCCAGGGGGTACGACTGACCCGGCCAGACTTGCATCTCGTGACTCTTCCACTCCCGGACCGGGAGAGCGCGGACCGATTCCGCGCACCCGGCCAGCTTCGTTGCCGAATTCGTTGCCGAGAGTGCATCCTCCCACCTGGTCCACCCGAGGGTGACAAAGCCACAACAGCCAGCTACCGCAAGGGTGATGAGCTTGTCCGGTAGTAGTCAAGTAGGGTCAACAGGGCTGCGGGGCACCCTGCACCGCAGTACCCTTCCTTGATCGTGGACGGGGGTGGGAGGCGGGTGGCGTGGAGACGTCCGGAGGTCTGATGCTCCCGGGTGGTGGAGATCAGGAGGACCGTCAGGTCGCGGACGGTGCCGCCGCCGAGGCGGTGCAGAGCGCGGTCACCCTCGCCCAGCCGCTGGAGATCGGAGCGGAGCTGGACTGGGGCGCGGAAGCCTGGTCGGAGGTACGCACCCGCGCCACGCGCGCCGGGCGGGCCTACGTATGGCTCAACCTCGTGGAACAGCGCCTGCGCGCCGTCGTCAACGCGGTGCTGCGCCCGATCTACGAGCCCGTGCACGGCGAGGAGTGGGTGGTCGCCGCGGCGGGCCCGGCCGGGCACGAATGGGTGCAACGGGCCGTCGCCGTACGGGAAGTGAGCCGCCGTAAGGGCTTCCTGCTCGACCCCGCCGACGACAATGTGCTCAGCTTTCTGACGCTGCCCCAGCTCCGCGAACTGGTCGTCCAGCACTGGCCGTGTTTCGAGCCGTACTTCGACGACCGCCGCGACCTCGAACTCGCCCTGGACGAGCTGGAGGTGGCCCGGCACGTCGTCTCGCGCAACCGGGCGCTGTCCAGGACTGTCCTGGACCAGGCCGAGCGGGCCGCCGCCAAGCTGCTGGAGCTGCTGGGCGCGGGACCCGCCCGTACGGCCGCGCAGCGGCTGCCGGTGGACGCCGTCGAGGACCTGGTCGCCGACCGCTACTCCGACGTCATCGGCGTCTACCCGGACCGCGTGCGGCTGCAACGGCAGCTCCCCGTCGAGGACTTGTTCTCCGGCGCGCGCCGGCTCGACGCGATAGGCATCGGCCTCAATCTGCTGGTGCAGAACTACTCGGGGCGGCGCCTGGTGCGGCTCGCCGAGTCCGGCTGCCGGGTCAGACTGCTCTTCCTCAACCCCGCGAGCAGTACGGTCCGCCGCCGCGAGCGGGAACTGGGCCTGGGGCGCGGTGAGCTGGCCAGGTCGGTCGAGATGAACATCATGCACATGCGCCGGGTGCGGGCCCGGCTGCGGGACCCCGATGCCTTCGAGATCCGGGTCTTCGACGAGACCCCGCGCTTCACCGCGTACCTCGTCGACGGCGACACCGGCGACGGCCTGGCCGTCGTGCAGTCCTATCTGCGGCGGGCCCGCGGCATGGAGGTGCCGGTGCTGCTGCTGCGCGGCGGGTCCCGGCAGGTGGTCGCCGAGGAAGGGCCCGCGGAACACGGGCTCTTCGAGGTCTACCGCGAGGAGTTCGAGGGCATCTGGACGGATTCCCGTCCCGTGTCGTGACCTCCGGGGGAGGGGCGGGGACGCCCCGGGAAACGGAACCCCGCCGTCCGGCGCTGTCAGTGGTCCGCGCGATGATGGCAGGGCACACGGGGGGTTACGGGGAAATGGGTGGGAAGGATGCTCGCCATGGCATGGCATGAGGAGCTGTTGGTCGGGTTCGACCTGGAGACGACGGGGACGGATCCGCGCCAGGCGCGGATCGTGACCGCGGCGGTCACCGAGGTGAAGGACGGGGAGCCGGTACGGCACCGGGCGTGGCTGGCCAATCCCGGCGTCGCCATTCCCGAGGAGACCACCGCCATCCACGGCATAAGCACCGCCCGCGCGGCGGCCGAGGGGCGCCCGGCGCCGGAGGTCGTCGCCGAGATCGCCGACGCCCTGCGGGGGTACTGGGCGGCCGGGGTGCCCGTCGTCGTCTACAACGCGCCCTTCGATCTCACCCTGCTGGACGAGGAGTTGCGGCGGTACGCGCTGCCGCCGCTGGCCGTTCCCGGGGCCCGCCCGGGGCCCGTGCTCGACCCGCTGGTGATCGACCGCGCCCTCGACAAGTACCGGCGCGGCAAGCGCACCCTGGAGGCCGCCTGCGGCGTCTACGGTGTCGTCCTCGACGGCGCGCACGAAGCGGGCGCCGACGCCCTCGCCGCCGTCCGCGTCGCCCGCGCCCTCGCCGCCCGCTACCCCCAGGTCGCCGCCGCCGACCTCTGGGACCTCTACGACGAGCAGCGCGGCTGGTACGCCGACTGGGCCGAGGACTTCGCCTCCTGGCTCCGCCGCAAGGGGTCCGCCGACGCCTCCACCATCGACCGCGCCTGGCCGCTGCGCGTCTCCGCCGCCTGACCCCTCCGGGGCCGGTCACCCGCCAACCCGCGGCCCGCCGCGGCGGCGGATCGAAGAGGCGCCCCCTCTTCGGCTCACCTGTGCGTCGCGGTCAACTGGGGGCCGTGCAAGGGGTGATGGGGTGGGGGAGGGCGGTGCCTTCCTTGAAGGCCGCCGCGGTGGGGCGGGGTCAGAAGGAGTACCAGCGGACGGTGGGGTCGGCGGCTCTCAGCGAAGCGACACGTCGGCGGAATTCGTTGAGGGCGGCCGGGCTGGCGGGGGCGTGCTGGGCGACCCAGGCGCAACTGGCGGTCTCGCGGGCACCGCGCAGGACGGTGATGCCGGGCCACTCGGTGACGTCCCAGCCATAGGCGGCGGTGAAGGCGTCGTACGCCGCCGCGGGCACCCCGTAGCGGTCACGGCTGAGCGCCTGGACGACGAGGTCGTGCTCGCGCAGGTCGGAGGAGAAGGTCTCCAGGTCGACCAGGACCGGCCCGTCGGGCCCGATGTGCACGTTGCGCGGCAGCGCGTCCCCGTGGATCGGCCCGCGCTCCAGATGCGGTACGAGCTCGGCCGCGGCGGTCGCGAAACCGTCGCGCCGATTGCGCAGATACGCGGCGTCCGCCGGATCGATCGCGTCCCCGGCCAGCCGCAGCCAGCGCTCGACCCCGCCGAGCAGCTCACGCGGCGGCAGTCCGAAGTCCGGCTCGGGCAGCGCGTGCACGAGCAGCAGCAGCGGCGCCACATCGGCGGGTTCCGCGGGCCGCAGCGGCTCGGGCAGCCGCTGCCAGTACGTGATCGGGTGGCCGTCCACCAGCCGCACCTCGGACTCCGCCGAGCGCACGGCGGGCACATCGTGCTTGGCCAGCCAGTCGGCGGTGCGCACCTCGCGCCGGGCCCGCTCCAGCAGATCGGCGCTGCGGCCGATCTTGATCACCAGACGCCCGGCGGCGTAGACCGCGTTCTCGCCGAAGGCGAGCAGCTCGGCCTCGTGATGCCCGGCGGCATCCAGCACCGCCCGCGCCCGCTCCCGCGTGAACACCCTCGTGTCCGCCATGCCGAAACCCGAACCCTTCGCCGAATCGCCCGCAGTCCCGAATCGTCCACTGTCCCGTACCGCCGCGCCCGCCCGCGCCCTCCCCGTACGCCCCCGCCGTGTCACGCGCCGCCCCACCGACGTGCCGCTTTCCGTACCGCATATGCCGACAGCATCGGTCAACGGCGCGGAACTAGGCCAGTGTCGCATCCGCGCGCCCCCTGAACGCGCGTCACCGGCTGAGAATGCGCCGTGAATACGCCCGAATACGTCGGGCGCGCAGCGATGAATCCTGGCCGCCCGGCCGGTCGGTATCCATGAAGGCCCGTCCGGGGGCCAGGTCCAGGAGAGGTGGAGAAGACTGTGACGGCGGCACCCGGCCCGACGGAACCCCTGGTCGTGGACGTGACCGGGCTCCCCGGCGGCGCGCCCGGCACCATCGGCGCGCTCGCCCGGCTGGGCCTGGCCGCGCACAGGACCGGGCACACCGTGCGGTTGCGCGGCGCCACCGCGGAACTCCGCGAATTGCTCGAACTCGCCGGGCTAGCGGGGCAGTTCGAGTGGGAGGCCGAAAAGCGGGAATAGGTGCGCGGTGTCGAGGAACGCGTTGATGCCGGTGATCCGGCCGTCGGTGATCTCCAGCACCTGGAGCGCCCACGGGTGGTGGCCGCCCTCCGGGCCGTTCGACCGGTACTGCCCGAAGCCGGGCGATCCGTTGGCCCACACCGGCAGCAGCCGGGAGTCCTTGCACTCGATACCGGTGCCGAGGAACCAGTCGCGTATGTCCTGGTGACCCTGGAGCCACAGGGCGTACGGCGGCATGGACAGCGTGACGTCCTCGTGCAGCAGGGCGGTCAGCGAATCGAGGTCGTAGCGCTCGAAGGCGTCCACATAGCGCGCGAGCAGCTTCTCCTGCGCCTCGTCCATCGGCGCGGCGGCGGCCTTGGCGTAGTCGGTCCCCGCCGTGCTCACCCCGGCCTCGCTGAGCGTGGCGCGGGCGCGCTGCAACGCGCTGTTGACCGACGCCACCGTCGTACCGAGCAGTTCCGCGGTCTCGCTGGCCTTCCAGGCCAGCACCTCGCGCAGGATCAGGACGGCCCGCTGCCGGGCGGGCAGGTGCTGGAGGGCGGCGACGAAGGCCAGCTTGATCGTCTCGCGGGAGACCACGACATCGGCCGGGTCGCCGGAGGACGGCAGGGCGCGGACGTCGGGCACCGGCTCGATCCAGACGCTCTCCGGGGAGGCGGCGGGCAGCGTCGCGTCGGCGTGCGACGCGGGGGACAGGTCCATCGGGCGGGCCCGGCGCTTGCCCGCGTTGAGACTGTCCAGGCACACATTGGTCGCGATCCGGTACAGCCAGGAGCGGAACGAGGCCCGCCCCTCGAAGCCGCGCTGCCCGCGCCAGGCGCGGACCAGCGTCTCCTGCACGGCGTCCTCGGCCTCGAACACCGAGCCGAGCATGCGGTAGCAGTAGCCGGTCAGCTCTGCCCGGTGCTCCTCAAGACGGAGCTCCACCTCGTCGGCAGCCAGGGCGGTACCGCTCCCGGCGCTTTCGCTCTCTCTCACGGTCACGCTTTCCACACTAGGCCCGCCCACTGACAACGAGCCCGGAAAAGGGGCCCGGAACACCGCCCGGAACGCGCCGGAGCCCCCGTCCCGGGCGGGACAGGGGCTCCGTGACCTGCGGAGAAACGCGGGATCCGAATTTTCCGAGGTAATTTTCGCGCCGGGCCGAGGCGGGCCGGGCCGGGCCGGGAACAGGTCCCGGGGTCCTCCCCGGCCCCCGGCCGGGGATCAGACCCCGGCCGGGGATCAGACCCGGTCGGGCACCTGGTCCCGGTACGGCTCCTCCGGCAGCGCGACGACCGGCGGCGGGGCCAGGGTCGACTCGTCGTGCGTCATGTCGGGCAGCCGGTGCATCCAGCGCGGCAGGTACCAGTTGCGCTCGCCGAGCAGGCTCATCACGGCCGGGAGCAGCACCCCGCGGATGACGGTCGCGTCGATCAGCACCGCGAAGGCCAGGCCGACACCCATCTGCTTCATGCTCTGCATGGACAGCGTCCCGAAGATCGCGAACACCGCGACCATGATGACGGCGGCGCTGGTCACGACGCCCGCGGTGGTGGTGATGCCGTGCTCGATCGCGCCGCGGGTGCTCATCCCGCGCACCTTGGCCTCGCGGATCCGGGAGACCACGAACACGTGGTAGTCCATGCTCAGCCCGAACAGGATCACGAAGAGGAACAGCGGCAGCCAGGCCACCACCGCGCCCGTACCGGTGGCGCCCACCAGCGACGCGCCCCAGCCGTGCTGGAAGACCGCGGACAGGATGCCGTAGGCCGCGCCCACCGAGAGCAGATTCAGCACGATCGAGGTCAGCGCGATGGCCAGCGACCTGAAGGACAGCAGCATCAGCAGGAAGGCGAAGACGGTCACGAAGGCGAAGACCGGCAGCACACTGCTGGTGATCTTGGCCGTGAAGTCCATCGACCCGGCCGTCCCGCCGGTCACCGGCGCCTGGAGGCCGTCGACCTTGCCGAGCGTGTCGGGCCGTACGTGGTCGCGCAGCGTCCGCACGTTGTCCTGGGCCTTGGCGCGGTCGCTGCCGCCGGCCAGCGGTACGTCGATCTGGGCGACGTTCTGCGCGGCGTGCACGGTCAGGGTGACCGGGCCCTTGCTGGCGCCCGAGGACACGGCCTCGGCGCGGAAGGCGGCGATGGCCTTCTTGACCGCCGGGGCGTTGATGTCGTCGGCCTTGACGACCACGTTGGCCTGGTCGGGACCGCCGGGGAACGCCTCGTTGATGTGCTCGTAGGTCTGGATGATCGGCAGCTTGCTGCCCAGTTCCTGCGGCATCGACAGATTCGCGGTCTTCATGCCGAACGCGGGGAGCGCGATGACCAGCAGCGCGCCGCCCGCCATCACCGTGGCGGTCTTGGGGTGGCTCAGCACCGGGCCCAGGACGGTCTTCCAGAAGCGGCTGCTGGGGTTGGCGGCGCGCCGGGCGGTGTTCTTCCGGCCGCGGTTCAGGAACGGGATGCGGCCCTTCTCGACCCGGTGGCCGAGCAGCGACAGCAGCGCGGGCAGCACGGTGACCGAACCGAACATCGCGATGGCGACGACGATCATCGTGGCCAGGCCCATCGCCTTGAAGTCACCGATGCCGGTGAAGAGCATGCCCGCCATGGCCACGATCACGGTGATGCCGGAGATCAGGATGGCCCGCCCCGAGGTGGCCGCCGCGATCTTGATCGCGGTCTGTCCGTCGTGCCCCGCGGCCCGCTCCTCACGCTCGCGGCGCAGGTAGAACAGGCAGTAGTCGACGCCGACGGCCAGGCCGACCAGCAGCATCACGGAGTTGGCGGTGTCGCTCATCGGGATGATGTGGCTGACCATCGCCACCACACCGCCCGCGGCCATGAACGCCGTCATCGCCAGCGCCACCGGCAGCAGCGCCGCGACCAGCGCGCCGAACGCGATCAGCAGGATGCCCAGTGCCACGGGCACGGCGGAGAACTCGGCGGTCTTGAAGTCGCTGCCGAAGGCGTCGTTGAGCACCTTCCCGCCGCTCGCGTCGCCGAATTCCTCGATCCGCAGGTCCGTGTGGCGCGACTGGACCTTCTTCACCGCGTCCATGACCGGCTGCACCTTGTCGGGCGCGTCGTCCGCCAGGCCGAGCATGTCGAAGCGGACCAGCGCCGAACGCCGGTCGGCGGAGACGGCCTTGGTGTCATAGGGCGAGGTGACCGCGGTGACCTTGCCCGTGCCCTTGACCGCGGTCATCACCTCGGCGACCGCGGTGCGGAAGGCCGGGTCGGTCGCGTGACCCGAGCCCTTGGCCTGGATCAGCACCATCTCGCCCGCCGCGCTCTTGAGCCCGGCGTTCTCCTTTATCGTGGCGGCCTGGTTGATCTCGCCGGACATCGACTTGTCCTGGTCGAGGTCGACCCGGCCCGCCGACTGTCCGACGAACATCGCCAGGATGACGAAGAGCAGCCACCCGCCCACCGCCGCCCAGCGGTGCCGGGCGCTCCAACCGCCCATAGCCGCCGCGATGCCCATCCTGCTGCCGTGTGCGCCTGAGCGACTCACGGTGTCCCCCTTGAAGGATCGTCATGGGTGGCGGCCTGACCTGGTGATCCGGGGCCGCTCCGTACGCCTATGACGCTATGGGGACGCGGGGCGCCGACCCATCCGGCCTGCTGGTGACTTCCGGGAGGGCGGGCTCCCCCTCAGGGGTGGGGACAACCCCACCATGGCCGGGAAGTTGGCCCTTACACCGACACCAGTCGGCGCGCGGGCAGCAGCGCCTCGTCGTACCGGCGCAGCAGCAGTTCGGCCAGCTCCGGCGCGGCGCCGAGCACCGGCGCGAGCACGTCGGCGCCCGCCTCCCGCGCGCCGCGGGCGATCCGGTCGGGCAGGAAGCCCGGCGCGATGACGTACGGGGCCACGGCGATCCGGCGGACGCCCTCGGCGCGGAGCGCGCGTACGGCGTCCTCGGTGCGCGGCAGGGCGGCGGAGGCGAACGCGGGCCGCACGGCGCGCCATCCGGTGCGCCGCCACTCCCGCGCGATGTCGGCGATCACCGCCCTGGCCTCCGGGTCGGTGGAGCCCGCGGAGGCCAGCACCACACCGGTCGAGGCGCGGTCGCCCGGCCGCAGCCCGGCCTCCGTCAGCCGCCGCTCCAAGGTGGCGACCAGCAGCGGCGACGGGCCGAGCACGTCGGCCTGCGTGATCCGCAGCCGGGAGGGGGCGTCCCGCAGTACGGCGGGGATGTCGGCCTTGGCGTGGAAGGCGCGGGTCAGCAGCAGCGGAAGGGCGACGGTCTCCCGTACGCCCTCGGCCGCGAGCCGTTCCAGCACCTGGGGCACCGAGGGGGCGCAGAAGTCCAGGAAGCCGGTCTCGACCCGCAGACCCGGCCGCGCCGCCCTGACCCGCCGGGTCAGCGCGCGCACGGTCTCGGCGTGCCGCGGGTCGCGGGAACCGTGCGCGATGACGACCAAGGGGGGCCGGGCGGCGGGGCGCACTACTGCTGGGCCCCGGCGGTCAGGCCGCGGCTGCGCAGCACCCAGCGCTCCAGCGGGCTGAAGATGATCTGGTCGATGGCGATGCCGACGAACAGGATCAGCAGGATGCCGAGGAAGACCCCGGCCATGTCGGAACCCTCGCGCATGTTCTCCAGGTAGCGGCCGAGGCCGACGCCCAAGTCCGGTGAGGACGCGATGAGTTCGGCGGCCATCAGGGAGCGCCAGGAGAACGCCCAGCCCTGCTTGAGGCCCGCGACGTAACCGGGCAGCGCGGCGGGCAGCAGGATGAACCAGGCGCCGCGCAGGCCGGTCGCGCCGATGGTGCGGCCCGCGCGCAGGTACAGCGGCGGCACCTGGTCGATGCCGGACACCAGGCCGTTGGCGATCGACGGCACCGCGCCCAGCAGGATCACCGTGTACATCGCCGAGTCGTTGATGCCCAGCCAGATCACCGCGGCGGGCACCCACGCCACCGACGGCAGCGACTGGAGCCCGGACAGGATCGGGCCGATCGCCGCCCGGACGAACGGCACACGGGCCACCAGCAGGCCCAGCGGGGTGCCGATGGCCAGCGCGGCGACGAAGCCGAGCAGGCCGCGCTGCACGCTGGTCCAGATGATGGAGAGCAGGTCGCCCTCGTTCCACCGCTCGGACAGCGCCTGGCCGACGGCGTGCGGGCTGGGCAGCTTCGTCGGGTCGGAGAAACCGCCCCACACCGCGAGCTGCCAGACCACCAGCACCAGCAGGATCGCGGTGACCGGCGGCAGCACCTTCTTGAACAGGATCTCCCAGAAGGGCGCCCGCCGGACCTCGACGGTCTCCAGCGCGTCGAGGCCCGCTTCGAGCCCTGACAGGTCGTGCCGGTCCGCGGCGCCCGGCCCGTCCGTCTTCCCGAGCGGGACGGCGCCTTGCGCGGACGTCTCAGTGCTGGCCATGGCGGCGGATCTCCCCACGCAGTTCTTCGGTGATCTCGACGGACAGGTCCGCCACGGCCGCGTCCTCGATACGGCGCGGCTGCGGGATGTCGATGGTCCACTCACGGGCGATCCGCCCCGGCCGCGACGACATCAGCACGACCCGCTCGGCGAGCCGTACCGCCTCCCGGACGTTGTGCGTCACGAACAGCACCGACAGGTCGGTCTCGGACCAGATCCGGGTCAGCTCGTCGTGCAGCACATCGCGGGTGATGGCGTCCAGCGCCGCGAACGGCTCGTCCATCAGCAGCAGTTGGCTGTCCTGGGCGAGCGCGCGGGCCAGTGCCACGCGCTGCCGCATACCGCCGGACAGCTCGTGCACCCGCTTGCCGTACGCGCCGCCGAGCCGTACGAGGTCCAGCAGCCGCTCGGCCTCGGGGCGGCGCTCCTCACGGGGCACGCCCCGCAGCCGCAGGGCCAGTTCGATGTTCTTGCCCGCCGTCAGCCACGGGAACAGCGCGTGTTCCTGGAACATCAGGGCGGGCCGCCCGCCGGGCGCCGCGATGGCGCCCGCGGACGGCTTGTCGAGTCCGGCGACCAGATTGAGCAGGGTGGACTTGCCGCACCCCGAGGCCCCCAGGAGGCAGACGAACTCACCGGGCCGCACGTCGAGCGTGATGTCGTCCAGCACGAGTTGCCGGGCGCCGGGCCTGCCGAACGCCTTCGACACATGGTCGAGCCGCGCGGCGTACGCCTCGGGCTCCGCGGTCTGCGCGTCGGCACTGGTGAGGGTGTCGGCCATGGGTGTCACCTCCTGGGGTCCTACGGGGCGGGTGCGGTTGACGCCGCTACGGGTCGTCGGGGGGCGGGTGTCGCGGGCGGGGCTACTGAGCGCCGAGCCCCGCGGCGTCCACCGTCGGCTTGCCGTCCGCCGTGAGCACCTTGTTGAGCAGCGTCAGGTCGTACAGCCCGTTGAGCTTCGGCGCCTTGAGCAGACCGGCGTCCACGGCGTGCTGTGCCTCCTCGCCCGCGGTCTTCGCCAGCGGGTCGTCCAGCACCTGGATGGACTTCCACGCCGGGTCGAGGACGTTGGCCGGGAGCGCCTTCTGCGTCAGCTTCTTGAGCTGCTCGTTCGCGTCCGCCTTGGCCTTGTCGGGGTTGGCCGCGATCCACGCGTTGGTGTTCACCGAACCGCGCAGCACCGCCTCGACCACGTCCGGGTGCGCCTTGAGGAACTTCTGCGACACGATCACATTGGTGATCACGAACTTGTTGTCGGGCCACAGCGTGCTCTCGTCCAGCAGCACCTTCGCGCCCTCGGCGACCAGCTTCGACGCGGTGGGCTCCGGCACCCACGCGCCGTCGATGGAGCCCTGCTTGTACGCGTCGGGGGTGATCTTGTTGTCGGTGCGGACCACCGACACATCGCCCTTGCCGCTCTGCGCGTCGACCTTCCAGCCCTTGGTCTTGATCCAGTTCAGCAGCGCCACGTCCTGGGTGTTGCCGAGCTGCGGGGTGGCGATCTTCTTGCCCTTGACGTCGTCCAGCGTCTTGATCTTGTCGGGGTTGACGACGAGCTTCACACCGCCGGACGCCGAACCCGAGATGATCTTCAGGCTGGCGCCGTTCGACTTGGTGTAGCCGTTGATCGCGGGGGAGGGGCCGATCCAGCCGATGTCGATGGAACCGGCGTTGAGCGCCTCGATCTCCTCGGGGCCCGCGTTGAAGGTCAGTTCCTTGACCGTGGTGGCGCCCAGTTCCTTCTGGAAGATGCCTTCCTTGAGGCCGACCAGCGGGGTGGCGTGCGTCAGGTTCGGGAAGTAGCCGATCTTGACCTGGTCGGCGGAGAGCTTCTTCGCGTCGGCCCCGGCACTGGCGGCCGGCGCGGTCGTCGCGTCACTCGACTTGTCGTCGTTGGAGCCGTAGCCGCAGGCGGCGAGAGCGCCGAACAGGATCGGCAGGGCGGCGGCCGCGGCGGTGAGTCTGCGGCGGCGGAGGGCGCGGGATACGGGACGGGACTGGGCAGACACGTGGGTGTCCTCTCGTAAGGCCCGGCGTGTCGCGCTCGTGGTCAGGGCGCGGCCGGAAGTTCGTCAGGTCTTCGAAAGCGGTGCAACGGGGGCCGCTGTGCGCGGCGCTGGGGTACGGCGGCGGTCACGGCGTGCCCGTGGTCCGCGGCCGGGCGCGTCAGCCCACACATCGTGCGACCCCGCCCGTACCCGCGCCGAGCGAGCCGCTGCCGACGCGGCCGCCCTCCTTCGCGAAACCCGAGAAGGCATCCTGAGTCATCGTCAGAAGTCCCAACCCTCGTCGTCGGCCGCGCCATCCGCGGCCGGATCCGTCTTCTCCGCGAACGCCTCGCCCGCCATGCCCGCGGTCAGCGTCGTACCGTCCGCCGGGTCGATCAGCAGGAAGGAACCGGTCAGCCGGGAGTCCGCGTACGCGTCCACCGGCAGCGGCTCCGCGGTGCGCAGCAGCACCGCTCCGATGTCGTTGACCTCCAGTTCGGCGGGCTCGTTGTCGTGCGCGAGACCGTGCGAGAGGTCGATCCGGTACGGCAGGCCCTTGACGATCGCCTTCACCGTCCGGGTGGTGTGCTTGAGCAGCACGCGGTCGCCGATCCGCAGCGGACGCTCGTGCAGATGGCACACCGTGGCCCTGATGTCCTGGGTGATCGCGGGCGCCGTCGCGGTCGGCGCGATCATGTCGCCGCGCGAGATGTCCAGGTCGTCGGCGAGCAGCACCGTCACCGACTGCGGCGCCCACGCGGTGTCGACGGCCTCACCGAGCGCGTCGATCCCGGAGATCGTGGTGGTACGGCCCGACGGCAGCACGGTCACCGCGTCGCCGACGCGCAGTAGCCCCGAGACGATCTGGCCCGCGTAACCGCGGTAGTCCGGGTGCTCCGCGGTCTGCGGCCTGATCACGTACTGCACGGGGAACCGCGCGGGGCAGCCGGTCAGGTCGTGGCTGACCGGGACCGTCTCCAGGTGCTCCAGGACGGTCGGGCCGCCGTACCAGTCCATGTGCGCGGACGGCTCGACGACATTGTCACCGGCCAGCGCGGAGATCGGGATCGCGGTGATCTCCGGGACGCCCAGCGAGGCCGCGTAGGAGGTGAACTCCTCGGCGATGGCGGCGAACACGGGCTCCGCGTAGTCCACCAGGTCCATCTTGTTGACCGCGAGCACCACGTGCGGGACGCGCAGCAGGGCCGCGACGGCCGCGTGCCGCCGGGTCTGCTCGATCACGCCGTTGCGGGCGTCGACCAGCACCACGGCCAGCTCCGCCGTCGAGGCGCCGGTGACCATGTTGCGGGTGTACTGCACATGGCCCGGGGTGTCGGCGAGGATGAACCGCCGCCGCGCGGTGGCGAAGTAGCGGTAGGCGACGTCGATGGTGATGCCCTGCTCGCGCTCGGCCCGCAGGCCGTCGGTGAGCAGCGCCAGGTCCGGGGCCTCCTGGCCGCGGCCGAGCGACGCCCGCTCGACCGCCTCCAGTTGGTCGGTGAGCACCGACTTGGAGTCGTGCAGCAGCCGCCCCACCAGCGTGGACTTGCCGTCGTCGACGGAGCCCGCGGTGGCGAAGCGCAGCAGCGTGGTGGCCGACAACTGCTCGGCGGTGAGGGGGTTGGTGGGACCCGTGGTGGCGGTCATGGTTAGAAGTACCCCTCGCGCTTGCGGTCTTCCATCGCGGCTTCCGACATCTTGTCGTCGGCGCGGGTCGCGCCCCGCTCGGTCAGCCGGGAGGCGGCGATCTCGGTGATCACCGCGTCGAGCGTGGTGGCCGCGGAGTCGACGGCGCCCGTGCAGGACATGTCGCCGACCGTGCGGTAGCGCACCTGGCGGGTCTCCACCGGCTCACCGGCCTTCGGGCCGCCCCACTCGCCCGCGGTCAGCCACATCCCCGACCGGTTGAACACCTCGCGCTCGTGCGCGAAGTAGATCTCGGGCAGCGCGATCTTCTCGCGGGCGATGTACTGCCACACGTCCAGCTCGGTCCAGTTGGACAGCGGGAAGACCCGTACGTGCTCGCCCGGCGCGTGCTTGCCGTTGTAGAGCTGCCACAGCTCGGGGCGCTGGCGGCGCGGATTCCACTGCGAGAACTCGTCGCGCAGCGAGAACACCCGCTCCTTGGCCCGCGCCTTCTCCTCGTCGCGCCGACCGCCGCCGAACACCGCGTCGAAGCGGTGCTCCCTGATGGCCTCGGTCAGCGGCACCGTCTGGAGCGGGTTGCGGGTGCCGTCGGGGCGCTCGCGCAGCCGCCCGTCGTCGATGTACTCCTGCACCATCGCGACATGCAGCCGAAGGCCGTGCTCGGCGACCGTACGGTCCCGGAACTCCAGCACCTCGGGGAAGTTGTGCCCGGTGTCCACGTGCAGCAGCGAGAACGGCACCGCCGCGGGCGCGAACGCCTTCAGCGCCAGGTGCAGCATGACGATCGAGTCCTTGCCGCCGGAGAAGAGGATCACCGGCCGCTCGAACTCGCCCGCCACCTCCCGGAAGATGTGCACGGCCTCGGACTCCAGCGCGTCCAGGTGCGAGAGGGCGTACGGGCTGTCCGTGCTTCCGGAGTGCGCGACGGCGGCGGTCATATGGTGAGCCCCTTCTCGACAAGCAGCGCGTGCAGTACGGAAGCCGACTCCTCGACCGTGCGGCCCTGGGTCTCGATCCGCAGATCGGGGTCGGCCGGGATCTCGTACGGGTCGTCCACGCCGGTCAGGCCGGTCAGTTCACCCGCGGCCTGCTTGGCGTACAGGCCCTTGACGTCACGCACCGAGCAGACCTCGACCGGTGTCGCGACATGCACCTCGACATAGCCGGTGCCCTGCTGCTGGTGGCGCTTGCGGACGGCCTCGCGGCTGTCGGCGTACGGCGCGATGACCGGGACGAGCGCCAACACGCCGTGCGAGGCGAGGAGTTCGGCGACGAAGCCGATGCGCTGCACATTGGTGTGCCGGTCCTCGCGGCTGAAGCCGAGGCCCGCGGAGAGGAATTCGCGGATCTCGTCGCCGTCGAGCACCTCGACCCGGCGGCCCTGCGCGCGCAGCCGCTCGGCGAGTGCGTGGGCGATGGTGGTCTTGCCCGCGCTCGGCAGACCGGTGAGCCAGACGGTGGCGCCGGTGGTCATCCCCAACTCCTGACTGGTCGTCACTGCCTCGGTCGTCACCGCGCCGGTCCGCGTGGGGCCGGCCTTCGTGGCACCGGTCCCCGTCCGACCGGCCGTCACAGGTGGATCCCGCACTCGGTCTTGCCCAGGCCCGCCCAGCGGCCGGCGCGGGCGTCCTCGCCCTCCAGCACCCGGCGGGTGCACGGCGCGCAGCCCACCGAGGCGTAACCGTCCGTCAGCAGCGGGTTGGTGAGGACCCCGTGCTCGGCGACGTACGCCTCCACGTCGTCCTGCGTCCAGCGGGCGATCGGCGCGATCTTGACCTTCCGCCGCTTGGCGTCCCAGGACACCACCGGGGTGTTGGCCCGGGTCGGCGACTCGTCGCGGCGCAGGCCCGTCGCCCACGCCTCGTAGCCGCGCAGGCCCTCCTCCAGCGGAGCGACCTTGCGCAGCGCGCAGCACCGGTCGGGGTCGCGGTCGTGCAGCTTCGGCCCGTACTCGGCGTCCTGCTCGGCGACGGTCTGCCGCGGGCTGATCGTGATGACGTTGACGTCCATCACGGCCGCGACCGCGTCCCGCGTGCCGATGGTCTCGGGGAAGTGGTAGCCGGTGTCGAGGAAGACCACGTCCACGCCGGGCAGCGCCCGCGAGGCGAGGTGCGCGACCACGGCGTCCTCCATCGAGGACGTGACGCAGAACCGCGGCCCGAAGGTGTCGGCGGCCCAGCGCAGCACGTCGAGCGCGGACGCCTCCTCCAGGTCGCGGCCCGCCTGCTCGGCCAGGGTGCGCAAGTCCTCGGCGGTGTGCTGTGCGGTGGTCACGAGGCGCCTCCATGCGGGGAGTTGGCGGTCGTTCCCCTGGACAGCAGCCCGAGGAACTTCAGCGTGAATGCGCGATTGCAGGCGTGGCATTCCCACGCGCCGTGGCCTTCCTCGGACGGACGCAGGTCCTCGTCCCCGCAGTAGGGGCAGTAGAACGGCGCGGCCCGCTCGCTCATGACAGCTCCTCAGCGGAGGCGCGCGCCGCCCACTGCGCGAAGCGCTCGCCGTCGGTGCGACCGGCCTGGAAGCGGGTCAGCACCCGCTCCACGTAGTCCGGCAGCTCCGCCGAAGTGACCTTCAGACCGCGGACCTTGCGGCCGAAGCCCGCCTCCAGGCCGAGGCTGCCGCCCAGGTGCACCTGGAAGCCCTCGACCTGCTCGCCGTCGGCGTCGGTGACGAGCTGTCCCTTGAGACCGATGTCCGCGACCTGGATACGGGCGCAGGAGTTGGGGCAGCCGTTGATGTTGATGGTGACCGGCTCGTCGAAGTCCGGCAGCCGCCGCTCCAGTTCGTCGATGAGCGAGGCGCCGCGCGCCTTGGTCTCCACGATGGCGAGTTTGCAGAACTCGATTCCGGTGCAGGCCATGGTGCCGCGCCGGAAGGGCGACGGCGTGGCCTGGAGGTCCAGCGACTCCAGACCCGCGACCAGCGACTCGACCCGGGACTCCTCGACGTCCAGGACGAGCATCTTCTGGTCGACGGTGGTCCGCAGCCGGTCGGAGCCGTGCTCGGCGGCCAGTTCGGAGATCTTCGTCAGCGTCGCGCCGTCGATCCGGCCGACCCGCGAGGCGAAGCCGACGTAGAAGCGGCCGTCCCGCTGCCGGTGCACGCCGATGTGGTCGCGCCACTGCCGCACCGGCTGGTCGGGCGCCGGACCGTCGGTCAGCTCGCGCTTGAGGTAGTCGTCCTGGAGCACCTGGCGGAACTTCTCCGGACCCCAGTCGGCGACCAGGAACTTCAGCCGGGCGCGGGCGCGCAGCCGCCGGTAGCCGTAGTCGCGGAAGATGCCGATGACGCCCGCCCACACCTCGGGCACCTCGTCCAGCGGCACCCAGGCGCCCAGCCGCACACCGAGCTTGGGGTTGGTGGACAGCCCGCCGCCGACCCACAGGTCGAAGCCGGGGCCGTGCTCCGGGTGCCGGACGCCGACGAAGGCGATGTCGTTGATCTCGTGCGCCACGTCCAGCAGCGGCGAGCCGGAGACCGCGGTCTTGAACTTCCGCGGCAGGTTGGAGAATTCCTTGCTGCCGATGTAGCGGTCGTGGATCTCGTCGATCGCGGTGGTGCCGTCGATGATCTCGTCCTCGGCGATGCCCGCGACGGGCGAGCCGAGGATGACGCGGGGCGTGTCGCCGCACGCCTCCATGGTGGACAGGCCGACCGCCTCCAGGCGGCGCCAGATCTCCGGTACGTCCTCGATCCGGATCCAGTGGTACTGGATGTTCTGCCGGTCGGTGAGGTCGGCGGTGCCGCGGGCGAACTCCTGCGAGATCTCGCCGATCACCCGGAGCTGGGCCACGGTCAGCCGGCCGCCGTCGATCCTGACCCGCATCATGAAGAACTCGTCGTCCAGCTCCTCCGGCTCCAGGATGGCGGTCCTGCCGCCGTCGATCCCGGGGCGGCGCTGCGTGTACAGCCCGTACCAGCGCATCCGGCCGCGCAGGTCGGCGCCGTCGATGGACTGGAATCCGGCCTTGGAGTAGATCGTCTCAATGCGTGTCCGCACATTGAGACCGTCGTCGTCCTTCTTGGTCTGCTCGTTGCCGTTGAGCGGCGTGAAGTGCCCCATGGCCCACTGGCCCTCACCGCGGTGCCGTCCGGCCTTGCGGCGCGACGCGGCAGCCCCGGCGGCGGCGTCTCCGGCCGGAGTCTGGGGCAGGTCAGGGGTGGAAGCCATGGCGATGCGTCCTTCGGGCAGGCTCGAATACGGTCGATTACGCGCGGGAGCACCCTATGGCCTGGGAAAACGCAGGGCTGTGAAACACAGCGGGGCGGCCGGGGACTCCCGGGCATCCACGACGACGGGGATGGCGGGGAGCGGAGCTAAGTCGGTCAGACCGCCGGACAGATGGCGCTGGACACGCGGCAGAAGTCGACGTGCGGCCGACCTACCAAGGCGATTCCAGTGCGTGACATGACGAAAGCGTGGCACGCGGGTCTCCGGAGAGTCCACCGCCATCCATTATGTGGACCAGATAATCTCACCAGGTGAGAAACTGTGGCGTCGGTCACGCCCCGCCCGGCGCGACCGGCGCGCGGACGGTCACGCGCCCGGCGGAGTGGGCGGTCACGCGCCCGGCGGAGTGGACGGGGAAGCGGCGACCGTCGTGTCGAACACCCGGAAGCCGCGCCGCCGGTAGTTGTCCAGCGCGTACGGCCCGTCCAGCGAGCAGGTGTGCACCCACACCCGCTCGGTCGGTTCCCTTCCCTCCCAGCGGTCGCCCAGGTCCCAGGCCCGCTCGGTGCCGAAGGACAGCAGATGGCCGCCGAGACCGCGGCCCCTGGAGTCCGGCAGCAGCCCGAAGTAGACGATCTCCACCACGCCCGCGTCCTGCGCCCCCAGCTCCACATAACCCGCGGGGGTGCCGTGTTCGTACGCCACCCACACCTCGGTGCCGGGCCGCGCCAGATGCGCCCGCCACTGCTCTGGCGGCCACGGCAGCCGGTCCCGCCACGCGCAGTCCGCGCCGACCGCCGTATACAGAAAGCGCCCGAATTCGGCCGACGGGACCTGCGACCGCACGATCCGGACACCCGACGCCTCGGGCGGCACGGCCGCGGCCCGCAGCTCGTCGGGCGAGGTCAGTTCGAGGGACCAGGTGGTCACGGGCGTACTCATGCGGCCCACCCTAG
This sequence comes from Streptomyces sp. NPDC003300, assembly GCF_040610915.1. Lineage (NCBI taxonomy): Bacteria > Bacillati > Actinomycetota > Actinomycetes > Kitasatosporales > Streptomycetaceae > Streptomyces > Streptomyces sp. NPDC003300. The sequence continues at coordinate 320,754 of NZ_JBEXNE010000008.1, forward strand.
GCGGTGCGGCCCGGCGCCCCGGGCCCGCCCCGGACGCCGCGACCGGGCACCCGGTGGCCGGATCTCGCCCCCGGCCCGCGCCCGTACCGCGCTCCGCGCGCCCCCACCGCGCGGACACGTCCTCTTGACGGCCGCGCCGCCGACTCGTTTCGATGGTCATCACGCGAATGCGGCCGGACACGTACGGTGACCGGCCGTGCCCGGCGGCCGTACGGTCAGCGGCGCGCGGCCAGCACCGCGGGCGCGAGCGAGTGCGGGAGGAGGTCCAACGGGTGGTGCGGACGGATGAGTTCGACATTCACCCCGTCGGCGAAGCGGTACGGCCGGTGCGCCAGCACGCCCGCCAGATTCCGCCGCAGCCGGGACAGCTCCGCGCGCACCGTCACCGTACGGCTCGGATCGCCGAACAGATCGGCGGCCAGCTCGGCCGCGGTCCTGCCGCCGCGGTGCACCGCGAGCACGAACAGCAGCTCCGCGTGGCGCGGACTGAGCTGCTGCGCCCAGCTCCCGGCCGCGCCGCTCACCGTCACCATCCAGTTGCGCGGACGGCTCACGTCCAGCACCACCTGGCTCGCGCCCGACGCCCGCTCGCGGCTGCCCAGCCGTACCAGCCAGCCGCCCGGCAGCGGCTCCACCGAGCACAGGCCGAGCGAGGGCAGCCACATCTGCCCGGCGCTGACGGCCGCGGGCAGTTGCAGCCGGTCCGGCGGCGCCATCCCGGCCACCGCCGCCACCCAGCCGTTGGGGTCGACGGCCAGCGCCTGGCCCTCCATCCGGGCCAGCAGCGGCGCGGCCACCGACCGCAGCCGCTCGACCGCCGCCCAGTGCCTGGCCCGCAGTTCGCCCTCGGCGACCCTGGCCACCGCGGAGACCAGCGACAGATTCGCCGGGTGCGCGGTGGAGGCGGGACCGGTCACATTCACCACGCCCAGCAGCCGTCCGTCGCGCGGATCGTGCAGCGGGGCCGCGGCGCAGGTCCAGCCGTGCAGATTGCGCACGTAGTGCTCGGCCGAGTGCACCTGGAGGGGGGTGCCCGTCACCAGCGCCGTGCCGATCGCGTTCGTGCCGACCGCGTCCTCGGCCCAGCTCGCGCCCTCGGCGAAGCCCAGCCGGTCCGCGAGGGACTTGCGGGACGCGAGGCTGCCGTCGCGCCACAGCACCCGGCCCTCCGGGTCGGTGACGATCATGATGTGCCCGGCCACGTCCGCGACCGCGTGCAGACCGTCCCGCAGCAGCGGCAGCAGAGCGCCGAGCGGGGTGGACTGCCGCCGGTACTCCAGCTCGTCGGTGCCCAGCAGCCCGTCATTGCGACCGGTGTCCGGGTCCAGGCCCCGGCTCAGGGCGCGTGTCCATGACTCGCCGATCACCGGCCGCGGCGGCTTCGGCGGTACATCACCCGCAAGAGTGGCTTCCCGGACCGAGGCCAGCAGGTGCGCGGACGCGCGGGCGTCCATCGCGTCCCTCCGGCCGACCTGGATCGGAAAGTGTGTCACGTCGCCCCCGCCCTGCGTGCTCTCCGTCTTCCACTGCCCATGGTGCCGCCGTACGGGCCCGGCCGTCGCGATTTCCCTCCCCTCCGCCGGAGGTCCCCGCACGGCCTGACGACATGTGCAACGGGCTGCAACCATTGCGAGCGTACGCGACTTCGACGGAGAGTGACGCGGCGTCACCGGCGCGCGGCAGCCCCCCGCCCGCGCTGCCGGGACGGTCGGCCTGACGGCCCAACAGACCGGGGGTGGTGCCGAGTCGGCGCGGCGCCACCCTCCGTGGGCGCGGCGGCGGAAACCTTTCTGCTCCCCCTTCGGGGGGCGAGCGGAGGGACAGCCGCTGCCGCGCCGTTTTCCGTTCCGCCGCGACGGGACTTCGCGGACGCGCCCTAGGACTGGACCGGGCGGGCGCGGTCGACGATCGAGGACAGGTCCAGGGTGTGGGGGAGGGTGCCGAAGGTGGCGCCCCAGTCGTGGCCGAGGCGGGAGGCGCAGAAGGCGTCGGCGACCTCGGGGGGCGCGAAGCGGACCAGGAGGGTGCCCTGGAGGACCAGCGCCATGCGCTCGACGATGCGGCGGGCGCGGGTCTCGACACCGTCGAGGTCCGCGAGTTCGCCGAGGAGGTCCTTGACGGCGCCGTCGAGGCGGTGGTCGGCCCCGCGGGCCAGCCCCAGCTCGGCCAGGAAGGCGTTGAGGGCCAGCGGCTCCCGCTGGAGGACGCGCAGCACGTCGAGGGCCTGGACGTTCCCCGAGCCCTCCCACACCGAGTTCAGCGGCGACTCGCGGAAGATCCGCGGCATGCCGGACTCCTCCACGTAGCCGTTGCCGCCCAGGCACTCCAGCGCCTCGGCCGCGACGACCGGACAGCGCTTGGTGACCCAGAACTTGGTGACGGCCACCGCCAGCCGCCGGAAGTGCCGCTCCTGCTCGGTGTCCGCGTCGCAGGCCGCCGCCAGCCGCAGCGCCGTGGTCGTCGCGGCCTCCGACTCCAGCGCGAGGTCCGCCAGCACGTTGCGCATCAGCGGCTTGTCGGCAAGCGGCCCGCCGAAGGCGCTGCGGTACGTGGCGTGGTGCACGGCCTGCGCCACCGCCTGCCGCATGAGGGCGGCCGAGCCCAGCGCGCAGTCGAGACGGGTCGCCGCGACCATCTCGATGATGGTGGCCACGCCGCGCCCCTCGTCGCCGACCCGCCGCGCCCACGTACCGCTGAACTCCACCTCCGAGGAGGCGTTGGAGCGGTTGCCGAGCTTGTCCTTCAGCCGCTGGATCGCGAAGACGTTGCGGGTGCCGTCCGGCAGCACGCGCGGCAGCAGGAAGCAGGTCAGCCCTCCCGGCGCCTGCGCCAGGACGAGGAAGCCGTCCGACATCGGCGCGGAGCAGAACCACTTGTGCCCGGTCAGCGCGTACGCGCCGTCCTCCGCCAGCGGCTCGGCGTGCGTGGTGTTGGCCCGTACGTCGGAGCCGCCCTGCTTCTCCGTCATGCCCATTCCGAACAGCGCGCCCGGCTTCTCGCCGGCCGCGACCAGTTGCGGATCGTAGACCCGCGACCCGAGCCGCGGCTCCCACTCGGCGGCCAGCGCCGGGTCGGTGCGCAGTGCGGGCACCGCCGCGTGCGTCATCGACACCGGACAGCCGTGCCCGGCGTCGACCTGCGACCAGACCAGGAACCCGGCGGCCCGCCTGAGGTGCCCGTCGGGCCGCGACCAGGCGTCGGTGAGACCGGCGGTGACCGCGTGCCCGAGCAGCCGGTGGTACGAGGGGTGGAAGTCCACCTCGTCGATCCGGTTGCCGTAGCGGTCGTGGGTGCGCAGCACGGGCGAGTACGTGTTCGCCTCCTCGCCCCAGCGCTGTGCCTGGGCGGATCCCGCGGCCTTGCCCAGCTCGCTCAACTCGTCCGTGATCTCCGTGAGCCCGGCCGGATCGGCGTGGCGGGCCACGGCCTCCACGAGGGCGCTGTCGGTGCTGTACACGTCATGGCCGACCAGCGGCGGAGCCTGATTGGTCACCGTGTGAGTGAGGGTGCTCATGGCAGCTAACGTAAGGGGGTGCAAGCAGCCGAAGAAAGAGGCCATCGTCGCCCGAGCAGGTGGCGCCGGGCTCGGGTGGTGTACCGCAACGTCTCCAAGCGCAAGGTCGCTTGGCTGCTGCTGAAGGACACCGTCAACTCCTGCATGGAGTACCGGGTGACCGGCCTCGCCGCCGAGGCGGCCTTCTTCGTCCTGCTGTCGCTGCCGCCGCTGCTGCTCGGCCTGGTCGGCGCCCTCGGCTACGTCGACACCGTCATCGGCCTCGACACCATCGACCACATCCGGCACAACATCCTCACGGCGTCCTCCACCGTGCTCTCCGACAAGGGCGTCAACCAGCTCGTCAAACCCCTGGTCGACGACGTCTTCCACGGCCGCCGCCCGGACCTGATCTCGCTCGGCTTCCTGATCGCCCTGTGGTCGGGCTCCCGCGCGGTCAACGTCTTCGTGGACACCATCACCATCATGTACGGCCTGGAGGGCCGCCGCGGCATCGTCAAGACCCGGCTGATGTCGCTGGTGCTGTACGTCGTCGCGCTGATACTGGGCGCCGCCGTACTGCCGCTGGTCGTCGCGGGACCCGACGCGGTGGTCGACGTGCTGCCGGGCGGCGAGGGCGCGGTCGCGGTGCTGTACTGGCCCGCCGTCCTGCTCGCCACGATCGCCTTCCTCACCACGCTCTACCACGTGTCGGTGCCGGTGCGCTCCGCCTGGTACGAGGACGTGCCCGGCGCGCTGATCGCGCTGCTGATGTGGGTGGTCGGCAGCTTCGTCCTGCGGATCTACCTCACCCACACCGTCGAGGGACCGACGATCTACGGTTCGCTGGCCGCGCCGGTCGCCGTCCTGCTGTGGATCGGCGTGTCCGCCTTCGCCGTCCTGGTCGGCGCGGCCGTCAACGCGGCCGTGGACCGGGTGTGGCCGTCGCTGGCCACCGCCGCGGCCCGCGAGGAGAACGCCAGGCTGCGGGAGGCCGCGGCGGCCGAGGTCGTCGCGCAGGCCGCCGCCCGCAGGGCCGCGTACGCAGGGGACGAGGACGGCGACCCCGACGACGACCCGCCCGCCGAATACCCCGAGCGGTGGGCGGAATTCCTGCCGCACGCCGATGTGCGGTCCCGGCTGCGCCGCCGCCCCGACGTACCGCCGATGGCTCCGGCGCCCCCGCCCGCCCGGCACTCGGCCCCGCACCGCTCGGCCTCCCGGCCCGCGCCTCCGCCGCCCGCCGCGCCCCCGCCGCCGATGCCGCCCTTTCCGCCGGAGCTGTGACGCGCGGCTCGGCTCGGCGGGACCGGCGGCCGGGTCGCGGTGCACCATGGAGGCATGTACGAGGAACGTGCCGCCGCGGTGCCGGGCGTCACCGTGTGGACCCGTGAGAACGGCGGCGGGTCCTACCGCGTGCTGCCCGACGGCTGCATGGACCTGATCTGGTACGACGGCGGTCTGCTGGTCGCGGGCCCCGACACCCGCGCGTTCGTCGCCGACGACCCGCCGGGCGGCTCGTACGCGGGGCTGCGGTTCGCGCCGGGGCTCGGCCCGCTGGTGCTGGGAGTGCCGGCCCGCGAGCTGCGCGACCGCAGGGTGCCGCTGGACGCGCTGTGGCCCGCGGCGCGCGCCGGACGGCTGGCGGACCGGCTGGGCGGCCGGGACGCCGCGGCCGTCCTCGACGCCTGGGCGGTGACGCGGCTCCGTGCGGCGGGGCCCGTCGATCCCCTCCCGGGCGGCGTCGCCAGGGCGCTGGCCGCAGGCCGCCCGGTGGGCGCGATCGCGGCCGGGACGGGCCTGGGGGAGCGGCAGTTGCGCCGCCGCTGCGAGGCCGCGTTCGGCTACGGGCCCAAGACGCTCGGCCGGGTGCTGCGGCTGCAAAGGGCGCTGGAGCTGGCCCGCGGGGGCACCGCGTTCGCGCAGGTCGCGGCGGTCGCGGGCTACGCCGACCAGGCTCATCTCGCGCGCGAGGTCAAGTCGCTCGCGGGCGTGCCGCTCGGGCGGCTCATCCAGCCGACGGCTCCGGCATAGCGGCGAAGAGGTCGACGGTGTTGCCGTCCGGGTCGTACACGGCGGCGTAGCGCTGGCCCCAGAAGGCGTCCCACGGCTTGAGGTGGCCCGTGTGCCCGGCCCCGGTCAGCTCGGCGTAGGCCGCGTCCACGCCCTCGGGGGCGCCGCAGTCGAAGGCCAGCGACATCCGGGAGCCGGTGGCGGGCGACCAGTCGGGGTCGAAGGAGCGGACGGTCTCCACGGTGTCCCAGGCCAGCCGCAGACCGCCGGGGAGCGTGACCTCGACGTGCGGCTCCGCGTCCGCCGCCGCGGGCAGCTCGATGCCCAGGCGCCGGTAGAAGGCGAGCGAGGCGGCCATGTCCGCGACGACGAGGCCGATCAGATCGATACGGGGCGTGAGGGGTGCGTTCATGCCGGTCACGCTAGGCGGGCCGGGCGCCGGGTGTCTTGAACGAAACGGACACCCGGCGCCCGACCTGCGACCCCCCGGCCCCCACCGGGGTTGTGAGCGTCGCCGCGGTCGCGCACCGTGCTCCGCGGGCGACGCGGTCCGAAGGATGCGATGAGGCCGATGGGGACTGATGAAGGCCGTTGGGGTCGGATGAGGCCGATGGGGTCGGACGGGGCCCGACGGGGAGGAGTACGGGCCAGTGGTAAGGGGGAGGTATGCGGTGGTGCGTGGAAGGAAAGCTTCTTGTCCGTTGGTTCGGAAGGATCGCCCCACCGGGCCGCCGCGTCAAGGGCTGGGTCAAGGAAGTGAACGAAAAACAACTCACCCGCCGGTCAACGCTGTTACTAGGTCAAGGATTCGACCGCGAGTCATTGACATGAACATAGTCTGGACCTTTCAATCGCGGTACAGGCGCACGTCCCCCACCGTCGCGCACAAGGAAGGTCCCCCACATGATCAGATCCCGCACACAAATACCCTGGTCGCGCACCCTGTTGAGGCTGTTCGCGCTGTTCGCCGTGGTGCTCGGGGTACAGGCGGGGCCCGCGCACACCGCGCAGGCCGCCGACTTCAAGGTGATCGCCTTCTACGACGGCACGTACGACGCCGCCCACATCAACTTCGTCCACGAAGCGAACGCGTGGTTCCCGCAGCACGCGGCGCAGTACGGCTTCTCGTACACCTCGACCAACGACTGGAGCCAGCTCAACACCGCCAACCTGGCCCAGTACCAGGTGGTCATGTTCCTCGACAACGCCCCGCAGACCGCGGCCCAGCAGAGCGCGTTCCAGACGTACATGAACAACGGCGGCGGCTGGATCGGCTTCCATGTCGCGGCCTACAACGACGCGTCGTCCAACGGCTGGTCCTGGTACCACCAGACCTTCCTCGGCACCGGCACCTTCAAGTCCAACACCTGGGGGCCGACCGCCGAGACGCTGAAGATCGAGGACCCGAACCACCCGGCCACCGCGGGCCTGCCCGGCACGATCGCCTCGTCCGTCAGCGAGTGGTATAGCTGGCAGAACGACCTGCGGCAGAACCCGAACATCGACATCCTGGCCTCGATGGACCAGTCGACGTTCCCGATCGGGACCGACCCCAACCAGACCTGGTACAGCGGCTATTACCCGATCGTGTGGACCAACAAGAACTACAAGATGGTCTACAACAACTTCGGGCACAACGCGATGAACTACGACACCAACACCGCGCTGTCGTCCACCTTCGCCAGCGCCCAGCAGAACCAGTTGCTGATCCAGGAGATCCGCTGGGCGGCGGGCCAGAGCGGCCCGGTCACCCCGCCGCAGGGCGGCCCGACCGGCGCCATCCACGGCTACGGCGGCAAGTGCGTGGACATCGCGGGCGCCAGCAGCACCAACGGCGCGGCCGTACAGCTCTACGACTGCAACGGCACCAGCGCCCAGACCTGGGCGGTCGGTTCCGACGGCACGCTCAAGGCCCTCGGCAAGTGCATGGACGTCACCTCGGCGGGCACGGCCAACGGCACCAAGGTGCAGCTCTACGACTGCAACGGCAGCGCCGCCCAGAAGTGGACGCGCAGCGGGAGCACGCTGGTGAACGCCGGGTCGGGCAAGTGCCTGGACGCGACGGGCCCCAGCAGCGCCAACGGCACCCGGCTCCAGATCTGGACCTGCGGCACGGGCGCCAACCAGCAGTGGACGCTGCCGAGTTGATCCCCCGGCCGGGCTGATCTCCGCGGCCGGCCGACACCCGAGCGGAGCCGGGCCACGGCCCGGCTCCGTACTCGTACGCCCCACGCCCACCTGAGGCCACACCCACCCCGGATGAACGCGGCGCGCGCCGGTCGCGTATTACTCCCACAGGGGTTGCGGCGTGCGCCGCCCCCGGGGGAGGGGACGACCGGTGACACCGGAAGAACGCGAAACCGGGCAGCACACCGAGCACTACGAGATGCTGGTGTCGTTCGCCCTCGGCCACGTGCGCGACCGCGCGCAGGCCGAGGACGTGGCCCACGAGACGCTGCTGCGCGCCTGGCTGCACCTCGGCCGGATCGAGCCGGGCAGCGCCACCGTCCGCGCCTATCTGCTGACCATCGCCCGCAATCTGCTGGCCGTGACACCGGGGGCCGGCTCGCCGCCGAACTCCCGCTGAGGGCCGCCGCGTCGGTACCGCTGAGCCCCGCCGCCCGGCCGGCTCACGCGGGATAGGCGTGCGTCTGGGCCGCCTTGACCGTCGCCCACACCTGCGCGCCCTCGTGCAGGCCCAGTTCGGCCACGGACACCGCCGTCAGGTCGGCGGTCAGCGGCAGGTCGTCGGCGCTTCCGGTGAGGGCGACACGGATCTGGTCGCCGTGCGACTCCAGGCCGCAGATCCTGGCCCGCCAGGTGTTGCGCGCGCTGGAGTCCGGCCGGTCGGTGGAGAGCGTGACCGCGCTCGGCGGGAAGGCCACGAAGGCGGGCCCCGTCAGCTCCTCCGTGGCGGTCACGGTCAGCTCCGGACCGAGCCGGACCGTATGCCCCTCGGCCTCGCCCCGGTAGAGGTTGAGCCCGACCAGCCGCGCGATGTAGTCCGTACGCGGACGGCGGGCGATCTCCGCGGGCGTGCCCTCCTGCACCACCCGCCCGTGCTCGATCACCACCAGCCGGTCGGCCAGCACCATCGCGTCCAGCGGGTCGTGCGTCACCAGCACCGCCACCGCCTCGAACGCGGCCAGATGGCGGCGCAGCTCCGCCCGTACGTCCAGCCGCGCGCGGGCGTCCAGCGCCGCCAGCGGCTCGTCGAGCAGCAGCAGCCGCGGCCCGGTCGCCAACGCCCTGGCCAGCGCCACGCGTTGGGCCTGCCCGCCGGACAGCCGCCGCGGCTTGACGCCCGCGTGGTCCGCGAGCCCCATCCGGTCCAGCAGATCCGCCGCCCGCGCCCGCGCGTCCGCCTTGGACGCGCCGTGGCAGCGCGGCCCGAAGGCGACGTTGTCCAGCGCGGTCAGATGCGGGAAGAGCAGATAGTCCTGGAAGATCACTCCGACCGGCCGGTCCTCGGCCGGCACCCGCCGCCGTACCGCCGGTTCCTCCAGCGTCCGCCCGTCGAGCCGCAGATGGCCGCCGGACAGCGGGGCGAGACCGGCCAGCGTACGCAGCACGGTGGTCTTGCCCGCGCCGTTCGGACCGAGCAGCGCCAGCACCTCGCCGGGCGGCACCGACAGCCGTACGTCCAGCCGGAAGGTGCCGCGGTCCAGGACGAGACGCGCGTCGAGGCCGTCGGCGTCCTCGGCGCCCCGCACGTCGGGCCCGTCCCCCTTGTCGAGTCTCATGACGCGGCCGTCCAGCGTTCGCGCAGCCCGGCGAGGACCGCGACGGAGACCGCGAGCAGGACGAGGCTGAGCGCGATGGCGGCGGCCGGATCGTCCTGGAGCGCCAGATACACCGCCAGCGGCATCGTCTGCGTACGGCCGGGGAAACTGCCCGCGAAGGTGATGGTCGCGCCGAACTCGCCCAGCGCCCTGGCCCAGGCCAGCACCGCGCCCGCCGCGACACCCGGTGCGATCATCGGCAGGGTGACCCGGCGGAAGGCGGTGAACCGCGAGGCGCCCAGCGTCGCCGCCGCCTCCTCGAACCGCGTGTCGGCCGCCCGCAGCGTCCCCTCGACGGTGATCACCAGGAACGGCATCGCCACGAACGTCTCCGCCACCACCACACCGGCCGTCGTGAACGGCAGCGTGACGCCGAACGCCGAGTCGAGCCAGCGCCCCACCACACCGTTGCGCCCCAGCGCCAGCAGCAGCGCCACACCGCCGACCACCGGCGGCAGCACCAGCGGCAGCGTCACCAGCGAGCGCACCAGACCGCGGCCGGGAAACGTCGTACGGGCCAGCAGCCAGGCCAGCGGCACCCCGAACACCAGCGACACGGCGGTCGCCGTGGTCGCGGTCTCCAACGACAGCCGCAGCGCCGTCCACACCTCGGAACTGGTGAGCTGCGACGGCAGGCTCCGCCACGGCGCCCGGATCAGCAGCGCCAGCAGCGGCAGCAGCAGAAAGACGAGCGCGATCAGCGCGGGCAGCAGCAACGGCAGCGGGACACCGCCGCGGCTGCGCACGAAGCGGCGCCGCGGCCGGTGCCCGGGAAGTCCCGGACCGGCCGCGGCGCCCCACCGCTCCCGACCGGTCACGGGTTGAGGAAGCCCGCCCCGGTGAGCACCTTCTGGCCCTCGGCGGACCGCACCAGCGCGATGAACGCCTGCGCGGCCGTCCCGTTGGGCGCGTTCTTCAGCTCCACGATCGGGTACGTGTTGATCGCCTTCGCCGACTCGGGGAAGTCCACGCCCTGCACCTTGCCGCCCGCGGCCTTCACGTCGGTCTTGTAGACCACCGCCGCGTCGACCTCCTTCAGCTCCACCTTCGTCAGCGCGGCCTTCACGTCCTGCTCGTAGCTGACCGGCGTCAGCTTCAGCCCGCTGTCGGTCAGCGCCGTCTGCGCGGCGGCCCCGCACGGCACCGTCTTCGCGCACAGCGCGACCTTGAGGCCGGACTTCGTCAGGTCCTTCAGCGACGCGATCTTGTCCGGGTTGCCGGGCAGCGTCGCGATCTCCAACTGGTTGCGCACGAAGGGGGCGGGAGTGCCCGCCGCGTCCTTGGCGTCGGTGACGATCTTCATCGTCTTCGTACTGGCCGCCGCGAAGACGTCAGCGGGCGCGCCCGAGGTGATGCTGGCCGCGAGCACGTCGCTGCCGCCGAAGTTGAACGTCACCTTCGTGCCGGGGTACGCGGCCTCGAACTGCTTGCCGAGCGTCGTGAAGGACTCCTTCAGCGACGCCGCCGCGAACACGGTCACGGAACCGGTGACCTTCGGCGTGGTCGCCGACGCGGAAGCGGAGGACGAGGCGGAGGGGGACGAGGACGAGGCGTCGGAACCCTTGTCCGAGGACGAGCAGGCAGTGAGCGCCAGCAGTACGGCGGCGCCGCCGACGGCCGCCACCATGCCGCGGCGCCGTTCGGTACGGATCATCACAGGAACTCTCTCTCTGCCGCGCACCAGGTCATTGTGACGATCATAGTGACGCATCTGCGAGGGATAAGTCTCCTGGCGCATTGCATAAGCCGCATGATCCAGCTGTCCGCCTCGTTTGTGCGATCACACAACCATGATGACGTCCAGGGTGCGGGGGCCGTGGACGCCTTCGACGCGGTCGAGTTCGATGTCGCTGGTGGCGGAGGGGCCTGAGATCCAGGTCTGGGGCCGGGTGGGGTCCAGGCGGGGGAGGGCCTGGGGGACCGAGGCGACGATCTGCGCGGGGGTGATGACGCAGATGTGGTGGTCGGGGACGAGGGTGATCCGGCGGCGGCCCTGGTCGGGGGAGGTGTCGAGCACGATGGTGCCGGTCTCGGCGATGGCCAGGGCGCAGCCGGTGATCACGGTGTCGATCGCGTCGAGGTCGTAGGTGGTCTGCTCGGGCCGGTCGGTGTGCCGCTCGGTGTCGGGGCCGATCGCGTCGAGCCAGTGCGCGGGCAGGCCCTGCGGGGTGACGACGCTGCGGCTGCCGTGCTCGGCGATCAGGCGGGCGACGGTCGCGGGCAGTCCGGTCTCGTCCGTGTGGTGGACGTGGGCCCGGTAGTCGGTGAGGTTCTCCGCGAGGAGGGTCGCGGTTTCCTGCGGGGTGCGGTCGGCGTGGGTGTGCAGGTAGTCCCTGGTGAGGGGGGTGTCGTGCGGGCGGTCGTCGCGGGGGACGTCCGCGAGGGCGTTGCGGATGCGGGTGAGGACGGTGTCGCGGGAGGTCACTGGCCGTTCTCCTTGGTCTGGGGGTGGTTGGCTGGTTGGTTTTTCTGCCACCAGTCGCGGAAGGTCTGTGGGGGGAGGGTGGGGAGGTCGCGGGTGGCGGTCCAGGCTTTGGCGGGTCCGGGGAGCCGTTGGGGGTGGAGACGGCGGGTGCGGGTGGCGAGGCGCTGGCCCTGGCGCATGAGGGCGGGGTGGTCGAGTGTCCAGCGGGCGGCGCGCATGGTGGCGCGTTCGGCGGCGTGGCCTTTGGCGGGTTTGATGGTGACGCGTTGGCCGTTGTGGGTGGTGGTGGCGCCCTGGGCGACGCGTTCGCGGAGGTGGACGAGGACTTGGGGGATGTTGATGGCGACGGGGCAGACGTCGTAGCAGGCGC